>NZ_JAUBUR010000046.1:0-44204 GCF_036705485.1 Microcoleus sp. AT9b-C3
TCCTTCTTCCTTCTTCCTTCTTCCTTCTTCCTTCTTCCTTCTTCCTTCTTCCTTCTTCCTTCTTCCTTCTTCCTTCTAAACACAAAAAACACCGCTCCTCAAAACAGGAGAACGGTGTATAGGGGGTGTTATGGGTTGTTGTCTGGGATTAACCTTAACAAATCACGATCGGCTGAGGCTATGCCTTGTGATGGTTCAAAAATTGGCACAAACCTGCACTATCGCCCGCAGCTCGATCGACCTTTCGACCTTTGCGATTAGCCCAACCATTCCACAACGGCATCCTGCTTGGTATTGGTGCGCCGTTCTGGGGTTTCGCGGTTGAATTTCAAGTGGATGGCGCGGTTTTGTTCGCCGTCTGCAGCTACTGCAAAAATCGGATAGTCGATTAAGCCGTCTTGGAAGGACATCTGGAAGCGGAAAGTGCCGTCAGCATTGAGTTTAATCGGCTGTCCGCCTACGTATACGGTAGCGTCGGGTTCGGTGGCGCCGTAAACGATCAGTTCCGCATCAGCAACTAACCAGAACTGGCGGGGGCGCATCGGGGCTGCGAAGCCAACTCCCGACATACCAACACCGGACATACCGAAACCGGACATGGTGAGCCCGGACATACCGACACCCGACATGGTGAGGCCCGACATACCGACACCCGACGCGGTGAGGCCGGACATACCGACACCAGACGCGGTGAGGCCCGACATGGTGGGAGCCGCCCACATTCCGACGCCGGAGGGGAACACGTAGGAACTGAGAGCTTGTTCGTGGATGCCGACTTGCTGGACGGAACCGGCGACGTGCTGCATGGAACCGAAGATAGAACCCGCTACCCGCAGGGATTCGGCAGATTCTGCCATGCCGAAGATTTGTTCGTAGATAGCATTTTCGGTGCTGTAACCGAAGCCATTGGCTGCTTGTGCCATTTTCTTGGCCGGAGGAACCAGTTCGGCGAAGGTTTTGCCTTGCAACTCTTCTTCCCAATCCAGGGTGATGAATTGATCTTCAATCCAGTCGCTGGGATAGACGGGAGGAACGCGGACTTCTGCCGATCGAGCTAATACCAGCCAGCGACCATCTGCACAGCGGTAGCCGATGTCGATCGCGTAGTCCCGATCGCTCACGGGGATTGGCACATACCATTCCCGCGCCAGTTCGTCGCAGGGATATTCTTGAATGCTGTGCGGGCTTTGAATGTCGAGGTTAACATCTGTAACGTCGTAGATCCGCAGGGCGAGTTGCTGTCCTCCTTGGCGGCGCATTTCTTCTTTGCGATCGTTGGGAATGTCCCAGTAAGTGTAGGCCCATTCAGGGTCGCGGGGCATTAAAACCACGCGGCTTTCGCCGTAGCCGTTGGGCAAATCTGCTAAACCTTCATCTACAGACGACAAAGAACCGCCTGTTCTATCTTCTTGACCGAGTTCAAACTTTGCTGCTTCCACTGCTTCTTGTGCCTCTAGTTTGCGAGATGGGCTGTAGGAAAATTTGGTGCGCTGAATTTCTTGAATGGATGCCAGAAGTTGCGATTTCCGCATCCGGCTGTAGCGAGAGACTCCACATTCGCTAGCAACTCTGCGGAGTTGTCGCAAAGTCATCTCTTCTAATGGTGGGCGTTCTTTTGCCATGAGTTTGTTCTCCACTAATTTAGGATGGCGGGTTAGATTTTTTTCTTTCAACACAATTGTGTTGACTTTTTGAGTTAGAAACTCTTTTAAATCTACATATTATCGAGCTTCCAAATCTCTCCAACCTTTGAAGCCTTGCTGATTTTTAGCTTGTCTTTTCCCCTATGCGATCGAGGGTTTGGACTTATTGGCTTCTGCGCGCACCGTTCGATCTAAATAAAGCTTTATCTGTCGATTCTTGATTGACAAGATCGATTTTGTGAGTGCGATCGGTGCTGCTAGCAACGCTGTGCTGGCAGCACACGCGCTATTCGACTCCCAGGGCTGCTTAATCGAAGCATTTCTTTGGGATCGCTTTGTCATGACTTAATGTTGCAGACAACTTGCGATCGGGTCAAGGGGTCTTTTGCCTCAATCCTGGGTACTTATACGCATTTTCGTGATTTTGGGGATCAATATGTCAGGAAATCTTGACATTTGGGAGATCTGGGGGATCGGTGTTGAAGCGAATGTCAGGATTTGATGACAAATTGGGATAGGGGGCTGTTGGTGGGTTTGGAGGGTGGGGGCGATCGTTTAGAATGGATATGTCTTTGCGAATATGACAAAGTGGAAGACTTTCTCTACAATCCAATACGCTTGGGTTAGTGCTAAAAACAGATCGTGCGTAGGTTGGGCGGAGTGGAACGAACCCTCCGTTTCACTCCGCCCAACATTTTCGCTACAATTTTCCTTAACTGAACCGTATTGCTCTATAATCCTTCTAACAAGAAGGCTTCGCGGGAGCATCCCGATTTTGCAAAAATATTAAACTGCAAATTAACCATTCAAGTAGGCAAAACGCAGTTGTAACATTTGCGAAACACTTTCAGATTTCTACTATGAAGAATGAAATTTTTAGCCTTGTACCTATCTGCTTGACGGCTGATTCTACCGCTCCCGATCCGAGGGAGCCTGGTTGGAATTACTGACAAGTCTCATTCAATCCGATAACAACTAACTAACATCATTATTCATTTTCAATCCTCACCTGCCAAGTCTCCAAAGTAGTACCTATTATTTTATCAAGATTTGTCAAAGCATTAAAATAGGCAATTCTCGCATTAAGTTCTGCATTTCTCGCCTCTATTAAATCATTCTGAAAATTCACAATATCGATACTCCGAGAAGTTTCCAGTCCCAATCTTCTTTTGTCCTGCTCTATTTCTAATTGCTTTTGCGCTAACTCCCTTGACCTTTGAGCTAGTTCTACTTGCTTAAGATTCAAATTTATATCTCGAATTGCATTTCTGACCTCAACTTCCAGCTTTTGATTGTGCTCCTTTAAAATATTCTCAGCTTGTAACAGCTTAACACGACTATTCTGAAAATCTCGCTCAATTTCTCTATTTCCAAATTCGCGAGTCAAAACCAGTCCTGCTCTCAAATCCGAGCTGCTGTCTGAAAGATTAGTAGCATTATTATGATAACTTGCATTTACATCCAATTGCCATTTTCGATTATTTTCCGCTACGAGCAATTTATATTTAGCGATTTCCTGGTCGAGCTGTACTTGTAAATAATCAGGACTATTTGACAGAGCTAATGGTAGAATCTTAGAGAAATCCAGAGGGTAAGTCTGTACAGTAGCAGCTTCTATTGCTATTATATTAAGATTGCGATCGAGGTCTAGAACTTGCAGCAGTGCTAATCTTGCCTTCTTCAGTTGCTCCTCACTAGCTAATACTGTCACTTCCTGATCTGCCACAGCTTTTTCACTTGTAAAAATATCAACTTTTGCTAGCCTTCCTGCCTCAATTAAAACCTGATTAGTCTCCAATTCTTGACGGGCAATTTCCAGAGAGCTTTGTGAAATTTTAACTTGTTCCTGAGCCTTAATCAACTCTCGATAGGTTAAAATTACTGAGGTGATTGTCTCAATTAACGTCAATTTCAAACTCAGAATATTTCTTTTTTCACTCAGGCGAGCAATCTCAATTGGTGCTCGATTGACAGCAGCTCCAGCTCCCCTTAACACAGGTTGGGTAAAATTTAACGTTAGATTTTGACTTAAAGAACCTTCACTATTAATGCCAAAACCATTCGCATCTTGTCCTTGTTTACTACTCCAAACAAAACTTATATTCCCTCCTGTGGGAATTTTGACACTCACTTGGGCCGATAAATCGACTTCGCCAGTAGTGGCGACTCTTCCCCCATTCCTCAAAGGAATTGATGAGACGGACAGTTTCGGTGTAAAACTAGGGACAAACAAGCCTTCTGCTACGGCTAAATCTTGTTTTTGGGCGATGCGTTCCAGGTATTGATTTTTGATATCTCTGTTGTTTTCTAAGCCTAAAAATATAACTTCCGGTAGTGTCAGTTCAACCCCTAATTCATCCGCTATAGATTGCTGTTGAAGAGTTGGGTTTTGGCTATTTTCAGGTATTGGTTCTGCTGTTATATCTGGATTTGGTGGAGCTTCAAAAATTACTCTTGATTCTGGTTGAACAGGTTTTTTTTGAGTAGAAGTTGTTAATACTTGGGAATTGGGAACTGGGGATTGGGAATTGGGAAGTGGTGAGTATTTGATTTTACTTGTTGGATTTTCGCCGCGGAATTGAGGAATAACTATTCTCTGGTTTGTAGTTGGCGTTTTTCTCTGATTTTCGAGTTTAATGAGCGCCTGATTTTGCGGTAGATTTTGGATGTGTGGGAGATGTTTTTTAGTGGTAAGTGGCAAAATTTTGGGCGCGATCGCAGATTTAGAGCTAACATCAGTTTTGACTGTTGAACTAGACTTAAAAGCAACAGCAAATATCGCCAATAGCCCACAGCTTGCAACCATAACTAGGCTAAAACGAAATATCCAAGGAATCTCGTAGCGAGCAGGGGAATCGCTATTTGGGAGATAATCTTCGTGCGGTTGCTCAGTCATGCTAGCTCCAGTTATTTCTGCAAGTAATGCTGTGGCGATTTCCTACGGGATGACTACCCTTGACGCAGCGCTTTAACAGGATCGAGTTGACTAGCTCGCAGAGCCGGGAAAAATCCAGCTCCTACACCCACCGCTAATGCCGATGCTAGAGCCAAAGCTGCTGTGTTGCTGTCAAATTTATAAGGCAACTTAAAAACATCCGCAACCACCACCGTTAACCCGTGTACCGTCACAATAGCAGCAATTCCCCCCGCTAAACTCAGAATTACTGCTTCTAGAATAAACTGCAACATTATATCTCTCTGAGTAGCCCCGATCGCACGTCTCAAACCAATTTCTGGGGTACGTTCCATCACCGCCGCGATCGTAATATTAGCAATACCAACCCCTCCCACCAATAGCGAAATTACCCCCACTGCCAATAGTCCCCGTGAAGCAAGTTCCAGAGTTTCCTGCTGCTCCAAAATTTTCTTAACATTGTTCCAAGTATAAACCTCTGCCTTGGGAAAGCGCTCCTGCAAAAGTTTTTTTGCCTGCTTTTCCATTCCTTTTATATCTTTAAGATTGTAAGGGCGCACCGAAATTACCCCAATTGTCTGGCTACCTGTCATCGCTTTGTAAACCGACATCGACACTAACATTTGACCTTGTATTTTGCCAAAAAAGCTTTCCTTGCTCTCCATTACTCCAACAACAATGTAAGGTCTGCGGTTAGCATAAATGCGCTGATCTAGACGTTTGGTGCTACCTTTAAAAAGTTGTGTAGCTAGCATTTCATCAATTACCGCGACAGGTCGATAATTAGCAAAATCATTAGGGGAAAAAAAACGCCCCGCTATTAATCGCCGTCCCGATGTCAATAAATGATCTTGAGAAACAGCGGCCATACTAGCTTCCGCTTCTTCAGCCTGAAATATAACTTTTTCGTTATAACCCAACTCATTTGCTGCGCTAATTGCCCGAATTCCTTTCAGCCGATGCCCTAAAAATTCCATATCTTCTAACTTCAAACCCAAGTCATCCCCAATACGGATTTCAAGTTGAGGTGCTTCTCGCTTGGCCAGTTGTTCAGCAATTACGGCGCGACTAATATTGCCTACTTGCAGCGTTGCGCTGACCGCAGCTACACCCATAAAAACTCCGACTGTAGTTAGGGCAGAGCGCAAAAGATTGCCACTTAGGGAAATGCAAGTAAGGCGGAGGAGGTCTAAAGGAGAAAGGCTCATAATTAATTAAAAATCACAACTCAACATTTCGTACCGTAATAAAATTAGCTGATTTATCCAATTCTTTAATCTTTATTCCTCATCGGCACCGTCTGTTTTTTCTTTCTTTTTAGTTGTTTTTTCTTCCTGAATAGGAGTTCCTGGCTTTAAGGAAGGTTCAGAAGGGGGTATCACAACACTGTCACCTGGCCGCAAACCAGAAGTTATTTCTACCTGTGTTAATCCTTCTAAACCTAATGTAACTGACCGTTTCTGGGCTTTGCCTTGACTGTCCCGAATCCACACAAAAGGCTTAGACTCCGATCGCACAATTACCTCTGTATTTAAAACTACTACCTTCTGGCGCTGCTGCAAAATTATCTCCACATTCACTTGACTCCCTGGAATCAAAGTCCGGGTTGGAGCATCGAGTCTTACTGTTGCAGGAACCGTTGGTTGACTGCCTTGATTAGACTCGTCATTTCCTTTGCTATCACCACTTTGAGCAAGAATATATAAGCTGTCTACTTTTCCTGAAAACTGCTTAGGATTGGGGCCAATAATGCTGATACGGACGGACTGTTTGGGTCTAACTTTAGCAGCATTGATCGTAGAAAGCTGTAGTTTTACCCGTTCTTGTGAAGGGTCGCCTAATGTCAAAAGTTCATCACTACGTTTCACTCCGTCGCCATTTTTCACTTTAATATCAAGTACGTTACCATCAATAGATGCAGTCACAATATTGTTTTTAAGTTTTTGTTCTTTTTCTCGGTAATCAAGCTGTAAGCTTTTGAGTCCGCGACTATTTGTACTAACGTTTAACTGAGCTTCTAGCAGTTGAGACTCAGCATTAATTACGTCTTTCTGAAGTTCGTTTTCCTTACCTCTTAGTTTATTCTGCAAACTTGTAAGATCGAGCAGATCGTTCTTGATTTGAAACTGTGCCTCTCGTAAAAGTGCTTTAGCCTTGCGAACTAGGTCTTCTTGGTCTTGCACGTTATTTCCCGGAATATAACCTTTTTCAAATAATAATTTTGTATTGGTTAGTTTCCGCTCAGCAGCGGTCAAATCTTCCTCAGTTTCAACCACTTTTTTACGGTTGTTTGCCAAGATTAGTTCCCGTTTTTGGATTTCTAATAACTCGTCATTTTGGTTGGATTTATAATCTTGAAGTTTCCCTTGGGCCGCACTCAACTTTTCCTGAGCTTCGACAACTTTTTGGTGTAAGCTTTCTAGAGTGAGTTTTTGTTTCTGAATCTCCAACTCTTGCTTGATGAGAGTTGTTTTCTGTTCGGGGTTACGAAGGGTAATTAAGTTCTGACCAGATGTGATGGTTTGCCCGATCTTTACTAACACCCGATCGACAGTACCATCATCAGGAGATTTCAGAGTTTGTTGACCACCCAATTCAACAATACCGCTTTCGTTAATCGTATCTTCAATATCGCCAAGTTTGACGGGTATCAAGCCCACTTCTACAGGTTCCGGAGGTTGATTTTGATATAACCCGTAGGCAAATAAGCTGCCACCGATGCCTAGAGTGAGAAAACTAGACCACAGTAGCCATTTGACTCCTGTTTGGAAGCTATTTTTTTCTTTATATTTCACTGTCAACTCCCCCCTACAAACTGTAAATAACTGTTAAGCGTGCGCGATCGCCCTTTAACCGTTTTGGTTACTGTTTGGATAAAAAAATGGCAACTTTGGGGCTGACATATTCTAGCATCTGTTGACGTACTACTTTCTCTCTTCCCTTCTAAGGTCGCTATTTCTTCTGAATCTGTATTGCTTTCTAAGTCTGACAACCTGGAACCATTGCGAGAAAAAATGCGGGAATATAGCCTTTATCAGTAACATGAGGTGCTCTTGGGGGTTGGGGATCGGGCCTAAAAGCATGGGGCATCGAACTAGCCCGTGTATTTCACTTTCTTGAGAACCGCTATACATCGCAAATGGAGCTATTTTGGGGTGGTTAATCGATCGCAAAAATAAGAAAGTCGAAATATACAGACAAAATCAGGATGTGGAAATATTAGATAATCCCAGCACTTTGTCAGGGGAAGATGTGTTACCAGGATTTGTCTTAAATTTAACAGATATTTGGTAGTGACACCGAAAGATTCACCAACCGCAATATAATAAATTACAGCAGTACATCAATCCCAAATCTCAAATCCCATGCCCCTAACGCTTTACAACAGCTTGACCCGTCGCGAATCACCTTTTGAGCCCCTCGAACCAGGAAAGGTGCGGATGTATTGCTGCGGCGTTACGGTATACGATTACTGCCACGTCGGTCACGCCCGCGCTTACATTGTTTGGGACATGGTACGCCGCTATCTGATGTGGCGGGGATACGATGTGCGCTACGTGCAGAATTTTACAGATATTGACGACAAAATTCTCAACCGCGCCCGCGAAACCAATTCCACAATGGAAGGCGTGGCGGAACGCTTCATCGAGGAATATTTCGTAGATATGGACAAGCTGAATATTCTCAGGGCCGATGAATATCCCCGCGCCACCCATACAATCGATGGCATTAAACGGCTGATTCACGAATTAGAAAATAAAGGTTATGCCTATGCTTCCAGCGGCGACGTTTACTACAACGTGAGGCAGTTTGCCGATTACGGAAAACTTTCCGGCCGCAAGTTGGAAGAAATGCAGGCCGGGGCTAGCGGTAGATTGGAAACCGCAGAAATAGAAGCTCAAAAAAAGCAAGATTCCTCAGATTTTGCCCTGTGGAAAAGCGCTAAACCCGGAGAACCTGCTTGGGATTCATCTTGGGGAAAAGGTCGGCCCGGATGGCACATTGAATGTTCGGCGATGGTGCGCGATTGCTTGGGCGAAACTATTGACATTCACTGCGGCGGTTCGGATTTAACTTTTCCCCACCATGAGAATGAAATTGCTCAATCTGAAGCTGCGACGGGCAAGTCACTTGCTAATTATTGGATGCACAATGCTTTTGTGACTGTCAACGGCAAAAAGATGTCGAAATCTTTGCACAATTTTATTACAATTCGCGATTTGTTGGATGGGAATTGGTCGGGCGATTTGGAATCTAACCCCCCCCAGCCCCCCCTTGGTAAGGGGGGGAGTAAGAATGAAGACTCCCTTGGTAAGGGGGGGAGTCAGAATGAAGGAAGCCAGAAGTCAAAAGCGGTGGAACCGATGGCGGTGAGGCTGTTTGTGTTGATGGCGCAGTATCGGAGTCAAATAGATTTTACCGAAGAGGCGATCGCTAGCGCTCGAAATGGCTGGAATACCATCAATGAAGGTTTGCTGTTTGGCCTTCGATATGGTTCTCAACTGAATTGGGACGTTGAGAAAACTGGACAGGATGGCAAAGCTGTGCAGGAATTTCAATCAGCGATGGACAATGATTTCAATACTCCCGCCGCTTTGACTGTTTTGTTTGAATTGGCTAAGGAATTGGGCAAGGAAGGCAATGTTTTAGTGCATCAGGGAAAAACAGAAACTTCGCCGGAATTGTTGCAGCAAAAGTGGCTGACTTTGGTGAGTTTGGCAGGGGTTTTGGGTTTAGAAGTTCAGCCGGAAAGTGATAGCAATGATACTGTTAACGGTGTGAGTGATGGGGAAATTGAGGCGATGATTCAGCAGCGAAAAGATGCCCGAAAAGCAAGGGATTTTGCAGAGGGCGATCGCATTCGCAACGAACTCAAGGATCGGGGCATTACTCTGATCGATCAAAAGGATGGTACAACAATTTGGCACCGCAGTTGAAATCTAGAGTTTTTTAACCGCAGATGAACGCGGATAAACGCAGATGAAATTCCATCCGCGTTCATCTGTATTCATCTGCTGATATCTGCGGCTAAAAACTCCCATTAGTAAAGTTCAAGACAATCTAATGCGGTGTTGCCAATAAATTATTGAATTGTTTCAACTCCAGACCGAAAGATTGCTTCCACGTTACTGGTCGGTGCATTACCACATCGCAGCCAAATCACCTTCGGAGGTGATCCGTAAAGACGGCTTCGTTCAGCAAAGTCGGCGTCCTGCGTTACAATACAAAAGCCTTGAGCTTTGGCAAACTCCCAAATCTCACTATCGTCTGTTTGGGTCAGATTGTGGGACTGAACATGACTAGAGTCAGGGAAAATATCTGCAAGTCTAGTTACCAGTTTGCGGCTTAAGTTTTGGTCAAACAGAAGTTTCATAAACAGCAGTTTCAAGTGCCACCTACCACGGCAATCAGACAGCGTTCTCGGTCAGCAGCGAATTCTAAACACGCTCTAATGTCTTCCTCCGTCAACTCTGGAAAATCGTCTAGAATTTCTGTATGAGACATTCCCGCAGCCAGCCAACCCAAAACATCATAAACGCTAATTCGCATGCGCCTGATGCAAGGCTTTCCACCGCGTTTACCTGGTTCGATCGTAATGATGTTGCGATAGCTCATGATAAGACCGATTTGAGTACACTTTTCTTTAACTTTAGCTTAGTCCTGGAAAAGTTATATCGGCTTTAACTGGTTCACAAATTCGGCAACAGCCGCGACAAATTCTGCGGTTGATTCATAAGGTAAAACATTCCGCCCCGGCATTAATAAACCTTCCGCATTGGGAAAATGGGCTAAATATTGCGCTAATCTTTCATCGGGCTTCTCTTCCTTACCCGATTGACTGATACTTGAGGCTTTTTCTCCCATGACAACGAGTGTGGGTCGATCGAACTTTTGAATCGTACCGCTATAATCCTGCCGCCAAAACCCCGCTAAGAACGAGAAAACCGCGTGTCTGCTGTCAGGATTTGCCGCCCCAGCCTGCAAAGCATCCAACCATTCGCTGTCAACTTTTGCCGCATCGCCAAACAGTTGTTTTACAGAAAAAGACCGCAAAAACTCAGCGCGTCTGGCGTAGCGGTAAAAAGCGTTTCCCAAGGGAGAATTTAACAAATTCCAGACAATCCGTTGCTGTCTTTCGGTCGAATGTTTGTTCATTACCGCCCAAGCGGGAGGCCCTGCGAGAACTAAGCCGCGAATTAAATTTGAGCCGCTTTCCTGCTGCATTTTTGCTAAAGCCAAGCCTACAGACAGTAAAGCACCTTGCACGAGTACGATCGCAGGTTTTTTGACTACAGTTTCCAAGAAATTCTGCAACTGTGCGGCCCAATCGTCTGGATAGCAAGCCACAGCGGGCATTTCGCAATCGCCGCAGCCCAACAGGTCGGGATTATAAATCGGATTAGTGTTCCCTGCTTTGTACCAACTCTCACAAAATCTATGCCAAAAGATTCTTGACAAACCAACTCCTATCGGATGAATTAATAACAAAGGGATGCTATCTTCTGCCGCAGTAGTTGGGTTATAAACATCATAAGCACAGCGATAGTTTTGCCATTCGTAAAACAGCGTTGGTGATTTTATAGAGGAAATCGGGGAGAAATTTTGGGTGGAATATTGTGGCTGCATATTATTTTTTTTGAACCGATGTTATTTTTTATTATAAAATAAGTAGGGGCGGGTTTCACCCTAAATATTTTGGGTAAATCAAGAGATAGATAAACCCGCCCTCTTAGACTACATTTATTACTTAATCATGTCAGAACAGCGGATAACTATTTCTTTACCTAACTTGCTGCTCATTGTAGCATCGTCCTTGCTGCTAGTATTGCTGTGGCAATTGCGGAGCCTGCTAGTAATTCTGATGATATCAGTTGTGCTGGCCGCTTCGATCGTCCCGATCGTGAATTGGGCGCAAACGATGCGGGTTCCCCGCTGGCTGGCGGTGATTATGGTTTATTTAACTCTCATCGGCGGATTTAGCGGGACGGTAGTGTTAATCGGCCCCACGGTCATCGAACAAATAGAGTTACTGCTGCGACAGTTACCAGTTTATGTTGAAAGTTTGCGAACTGTGGCAACTAATGTATTGAGTCGGTTGAGCGACGATGCCCCAACCTTGGTGGGTCTGGTGGACACTCAATCGCTGACTAATTGGCTGATTCGATCGAGTCAACAACTCGTTTTGCGATCGTACAGTTTAACTAGAGGCATTCTCGGCGGTTTCTTCAGCTTAGTTTTAGCCTTATTTATTTCTGGTTACATGGTTGCCGACAGCGACACATTAATCAAAAGTTTGGTGCAGTTTTTCCCCAAACCTTGGGACGCAAGATTAGCCACACAAGTGGCGCCAATTGGTGAAAGAATGGGGAGTTATATTCGCGGGCGAGTATTAGTTTCAGGCATTTTAGGGATATTTATTACCACAGGTTTGAGCATTTTGGGAATGCCGGAATTTGCTTTAGGCTTGGGTGCGATCGCAGGTGTTACCAACTTGATTCCCTTCATCGGCCCCGTGTTAGGAGCAGTACCAGCATTAATCGTAGCCTTAGCTAAAGGTGGCTGGGTACTTTTGTGGGTGTTGCTGTTATTTGTAATCATCCAGAATTTGGAAACCTACGTCCTCGATCCTTTGCTGGTTGGTTCATCGGTTGGTGTGCATCCTTTATATCAATTGCTGTCTGTATTGGGAGGAGTTCAAGTATTAGGAATTATTGGAGCTGTAATTGTGCCACCTTGGTTTGCGGGAGTGGCAGCTTTGATTGAGAACTTGTATTTAAAACCCAAACTTAGGAGCGAACATCGAGAGGCAATAGATCAGGCTAAAAATAATTCTGACTTGCCACCTCTGACACCTTCAGCGTAACAGCAGCTTACGCCTTGAGAATTCAACACAGTAGACTATAATTGCAAGCAGTCGCTCACTTCTGTGGAAAATATCTGCGTTTATCCGTGTTTATCTGCCTTACATCTGCGGTTGACTATCAATCAAAGATTCATGCAATAAATCTACTATCCACCAGTCCGCTGACTAAGGACTAATTGCCACTTCAATGCGACGGTTGCGCTGCCGATTAGTATCCGAACTATTATCCACCGAAGGGCGACTTTCCCCATAGCCGATCGCCACCCAATGATACTTCTGACCGAGCACACCAGACAAATACTGCACCACAGCCTGAGCCCGCGCAAACGACACATTGCGATTGTCCGCCGCTTCCCCCGCGTCGTCAGTGTGGCCCGCAACGCGCACAGTTGCCCCCTCGTGATTGCCCAACTCCGCCACCAAATTGTCCAAAATCGCATTAGTTCCCGCGCGCAAAGAAATGCTGCCAGTATCAAACAAAACATCGCTGGGCAGAGTCACCATCAGCCCATCCCCCCCAAACACCCGATTATTGGCATTCTGTGGCGCAGTATTCACCGTTTCAGGGTTCAGACTGGGGCTGCTGCCGATCGCCGGTAAAGCAGGGGCAATACTTGCCGCCGTTTCCGGCGTCGCCAATTCCCGCGACATCAACTGCAAACGCTTTTCCAAATTTTCCGTCGGGCGGCTGCTGCCCAACTGACTCTCCAAAGCCGCCGTGCGACCAATCAGCGCGTTGAGTTCGCCCTGCAACTGTCTCAAATCCGACTGCAATTTCTCTCTCTGGGCAGGACTGACTTTTGACTGGGGAGTCGGTGTAGCGGTTGGTGCAGGAAGCGCCGGAATTGGCGTTGCTGGGGCGCGTTTCGGGGTGGAGGTCAAATTTTGAGTTACACGCAGCAATCTCTCTGCCAGCGGCATTTCCGTCGCGCCTGACGGATAAATTTGAGCGATCGCTATGCCCAAAACCCACGCAAAACCGCTGCCCACCCCCAGCAGCAGCAGTCGAAAAATCAGCGACAGTACAAGCAAACCTTTTCCCCGCGACTTGGAGACGCGAGTCGGGGGGATTGAAGGTTTTTGGTTAAAAGATTGCGTCATATTTCATCCCTCTTAGTGTACATACCAGATTAATTTCGATACTATCTTACCTATCCGATTGGGAATTTGAGATTTGAGATTTGAGATTTATCCTCCCATCTAAAATCTCAAAAAGAAACCTGCTTTCTATAAATCGGGGGTTTAGTGGCGAAGCAACAAACTAGAAACCTGGTTTCTAGTTTGTTGCGTGCCAGCCTGAATCTGTTGGATAATTCAGTAAAACTTTTGGAAAAAAAACCGATGACTGACCCTTTAAATAGCCCTTATCCCGTTCCTTGGGAATGGATTACTGCCACTCATGCTAAAGTGAGCTCCACTGCCGGCACAGGCCTCCGCTATTATCGCAGTCCATCCTTAGTTTCAACTAACGGCCAATACGCAGCTTACAGTCGAATTGAGTTGCAAGTGCAGCCGGAATTCTCCCGGTGTCGGGTTAGCAGTGTCATGTTTGTGGAAAATCTCAAAACCGGGGAACTGCAAACAGTGGCGGCGGCTTCGCCCCTGGCAGAAAGTGGGATGTATGCTAGCGATGATACAGATATGTCCGGGACGATCGCCATTTTAGTGCCTGTTTCTTGGAATCAAGACGGTTCCCGCATTCTCGCCCGCGAATTTGAAGCACTTTTCAACTCTTCGGATATGTCCGACTACGGTGTCATTTGGGACAAAAATGATAATTACACTTATACCGTTGCTCCCGCTCGCAGTCTTTACACTCATGCTGTATTGTTAGGTTGGAGTCAAGTTTGTCCCGGACAAGTTCTGTTCCGCGCCGGCAATTTGGGCGATCGATCTTGGCCTCTTTGTGCCGTTGATATGACAGGGCAAACGGTAGCAGTCACCGAGGACAAACCCCTAGTTTTCGGCAGTCAAGCCAGCACTGACTGGATCGAACCTAAAACTCGTTTTTAGATATTATGGCGGCATTTTCTTTGATCGGGCCAACATTTTTTTTAGTTTCAGGTCAGTCTTTCAACCAATTCATTTTGACCCTGGGGCTGATTATTTTAGCTGTTATTTTTGGTTTAACAGCGTTTATTTTTATTCGCGTTTTCCTCAATTGGTTGCAGGCAAAATTGGAGAACCATCACCTTTTTAGACGCTCGTTTACAAGAAACACTGGTCATTTAACCGCTAACATTTCACAACCTGAAAAAGTTTTTTTAGAACCCCGATTTGTAGAAAGTGAAGGCAATTTAACTGCTGCTATTTTTGGAGGCAAAAGCGATATTTCAATAGCTTTTGGGTCGGAGATAATTTGCGAAAATTCAGCATCAGTTGCCTATCTCTACAAGCCGATCGCTCTTTGGCACGGGCGCTTAATTTTGCCCTCAAACGAACAGCGCCAGCCCTACGGTACAGTTTTTTTTGAAGTAATAAATGCCCCCAAAAAGTATAAAGATTTTATTGGCAAAACAGCCTTTTTGAAATGGAGCACAAATCGCGAAGTACAGTTTTTTGTCCACGCAGTCAGTCAAAATATAAACTTCACACAAGAAACTAAAAAAAGTCAAAAATCTGGCAATATCCATCCAGATAGATTGAACGGCTGGCGAAATGTCGGCCCTTTAGAAACTCTAGCAGGCAGCAGACTTGAAGACAGCGTGACTGTTATGCTACGCAGGCCGGTGATTGCGATTAATTATAGCAGTAGCGAGCACCAGGAACTCACGATCGATCGCGAACCAGTACAAATTATCGGACGTTTCTGCGCCTTAGTCTCAATTTTACAGCGAAAAGAACCCGACAGCGACCAATTTATTGTCCGGCATTTCAACAAAACATCTCAACAATTTGACGGCGCAGCCGAAATTATTCGGATTCCCCAAGTACAGCCAGACAAAAATGGCGTAGCGAGGTCTACCAATCACCTGATCGAACAATCGCCATTAAATCCATACGGCTGGTACATTTACGGCGAAAGAGACGAAGACAGTATATTTGTAGTGCAGGCAATCGAGCCCCGCAAAATTGCCCAATTAACACCAGATGAAACACATTTAGGACTGGAAAAATCTCTCGCTTATTTAAGCAACAAAAATTGGGAAAATACACCAGCCCAAAAAGGGCAAGTAAAAAGAGTATTGTTAACCCCGAATGATGCTACAGAAAACGCTTCAATCTCTCCTTGGCAAGAAGGAGATATCGGGATAGTTATTCACAGTTTCGGCGGTATCGGCGGCAAAAAAGGCGAACGGCCACCGCTGGGAATTGTCACCGGACATTTTGCTTTCGGAGTAGCAAAAGTAGTGCGCGATCGCTTTACCAGCGAACTGCGTTTTGACATAGAATATAAACAAGTTTACGCCCACAATCCCGACGGAATTGTTGCCGGTTCCAGCAAATGGCAAAGTTACATGGGAGACTTGCAGCGCGGCTGGTTGGGCGATCGCCCGGTTTGCGATATCATCTGTAAATTAGACTGCGTGTGTTGCGACTACGATTTTGACGGCATCACCTTGTCGCCTTTAACCGAATTAAACCAACAACTAGATATCATGATGGCCCGTTACCGCAGCGGAGACGGCACCGGCGCAAGTTTAGTCACTCCCGCAACTTCTTGCGTCCAAGATTCAAGTCAGGCAATTTACGCGACAATTAAAAAAATCACTTCCGAAATAGAGTCAAATCCTCAGATTCAAGACTGGTTGAAAACACATCCCACCGACGCACAAACCCAAAGGTTTCACCAGTTAGTAGCTTTAGGAGATAGTTTAGAAAAAGTATTAATGCCCCTCGGCATTGTCCGTCCAGATTGGCGGAAAAATTCGAGATTAGCGGGGATAGATTCTGAACTGAAAAAAACCTTTTTTGTTGGTATAGTGAACCTGATAAAAGCTGCTATTAGTTACCGAACAATGTTACCCAGGCGCACGCAAGATGAAATCGCCAAAATTCTCTTAAAGCAGGGAGCATTTTTGTGGATAATTCGCACCAATCAAGTTGGGGGATTTGACCCAGATATTGAGCCAATCGCACCAACAGGGCTTTGAATCAGCAATCGATTTGTAGATGATTTGGATCTTGAAATCGCTACTATAAAAACCAAGTCTGCCTCCCCAGACTAAGAGATTGATATCATGTCCGGTCAATTACCCTGATTCATGTAGGGGCGGGTTCACCAACAATATTTGCTAAAAACCGACAATCTCAAAAACCCGCCCCGGCAATTGTATTATGCGTGCTCGATCCGACATGGTATGAAGCAGCATTTAAGCAGGATTTGGTATCAGTCAACAGTCAACAGTCAACCGTTAACAGTTAACCGTTAACAGTCAACAGTCAACAATCAATCATTACCAAGGAGTGACTACAACAGTGCCACCCGGTGCCAAAACTACGCGGAAATCAGCCAGCGGTTCCGCAGGTGGCCTGGTGCCAACCGGTTTGTAAAGCAACTCCGACAACGGCGTTTCGGATCTCTCGACTGCTGCCGAATTCTCCGACTTGTAACCGACAATCGCCCCGTCTTGGGCCACACTCACCCGATAAACCAACTCCGCATCAACTGGAGGCTGATTCTTCACAACTCCGTCAATTTGCTGGGAAAGTTTGCCCCTCAACAGCTCAATTTCCTCTGGATCGGTAATTGGCAGGGGTGCTGCTTCAGGGCTTGCCAAACCTTCAGCAACAGGAATGGGCGTGCTTTCCGGTGAAGCGTCCGACTGCGGTGTGGGGCTCGGTGAATCGTCCGACTGCGGTGTGGGACTCGGTGAAGCGTCTGACTGCGGCGCGGGGATCGGAGTCGGCGAAAGCGATTCAGCGTTGGGAGTTTGAGTCCCAGGCAGCAAACCGTCCGCAGGGGGCGTGGGATTGGGATTAGGCGAACCCGATCCGCCCGGATTCGGCGTCCCTTGATTTTGACCCGCTGGATTGGGCTGCGGCACCGGATCTCTAGGGCGCTGGACTTCCGGCACCGGCACCAAGAAAAATGCCATCGCCGCCAAAGCCAAACTCGACACCCCCACTACAGCAGGCAAACTCCGCTTCGCCAAAGGTTCGGCCGACTTGACGTAACGCTTGGATATTGGGGTTAATTGCAGCGACAATTCCGGCAGCGTCTGCGTGTCGGCAAAAAACTGATCGATCGCCTCTACCAAGTCAAATAGCTGTACCGTCGTCAAATCAACTTTTGCCGACAGTTCTGTTTTTTGATCGATTTGGGTTGCGCTGCCTGTGGAGGCGGGTAGAACGGTCAACCGATGCACGTTGCCGTCAATTCTGTGTAACTGCACCATACCCGCATTCGGGCCGTAGCGATCGGGATAATGCACTCCGCTCATAAATTCTTGAGCGTAGCTGCTGACAGCCCTCACCAAGCTTTCAAAAAACTCCCGTCCCCCGCTTAGGGGTTCGCCAAGACCTGTAACATAGCATTCAGCGCTCATTAATATGGAAAGCACCGGCCGTATATCTAACTGGCTGGCTGCCGAACCATCGCTCAACCCTTCTAGAACTAGGGTGCAATTTGGCAGACTGTACTGACGCCTAATAGTCATTTTTTATTCAACTTCTCCATCAAACAGGCTAACCCAGAAGCGCTGCATTCCGGCTGTGCCTGTACAAAATAGCAGTTTGCTCAACAAGTTTAAAGCTAGTTCGTTGAGCTTGTCGTCGGAATCGTAAGCTGCAACTAGCGATCGCTTGGGGTTCATGCGCGATCGAAAGTGAGCTCGAAAGCGTTCTAAATACTCGGCCAGCGGCTGGTTCTGGTTGAGGGGGATATTTTTCGATCGCAACTGCTGCGAGTCTAGCAGCAACTGCCGAATTGTGGCGGTTAACTTACGCGCCATATTACAGGCGATCGCCACCAGCGCTTTTGCCTCCACCGTGGTAAGCGAGCGGCGCTGCGTGTAGCGTCTCAGCGGGTTAGTATTACGCATCAGCCAAAGGGCAACCCGATTTTTGATAATTGATTCCAATTCCAGATCCTTTGACACGGCCAGCATTTCTTCAGCACCTCCGAGATACAAGGCTTCGATCGCCAGCAACATCAAGTCAATTTGCAATCTGGCTCGGCGGGGACATCCCCCATCGGAAGGCGACAAGTCTGGCAAACTGTCTAAAATCAACGGGTTTGACTGGGTAAGCGAAGTTTCTGACGGCATTAATATCACGGCAACATCCATTCCAAACAAACTATACGGGCACGGGGGGTCTTGAGCAAGACAAATTCTCAACCAAGGACTCTTCTGGGATACTTTATTTTTATCATTAACTTTTAGGTATATTTTCAATTTAGCAGCAACCGACCGTCACAAGCGAGCTCCGGTGACGGGAGTTCGATCGTCCACTCCCCCACCCCGCCACAGCTTTGTGATTCTTTGGTTCATGAGGAGAGAAGGGGAGAGTCAATCGATTTTCGATTTTCGATTTTCGATTTTCGATTGACCCCACGGATCAAGTCGGGGACTCCTTTATCGGATACAGGTTTTTTATTTCTGGACGGATGAATCCGGGGGCTTGTATCCTGGATGCTTTCGGTCGGAAAGCGTCAAAGAATTACCCATTTCCCATTTCTTATTCTCTATTGGGATCAATCAATGTTCCTGCTTCTGGGGTTGCACTGCCGCTTCTCTTTGAGCCGTAAAATCAGTAGCCGCCGTCTTATCAGTTAGACTAATTTTTCCCTTGAGGCTTTCTTGCTCGACAATTCCGCGCATTTTAACAGAACTGTTTTGACCGGTTGCTGTGGAGTCGCTGCAACCAGCTAAATTAGGAACCGCACCCGACAAGTTCAATCCTTGAGTTTCCCACTTACCAAGTAGAGAAGGTTTCTCCTCGGCTGTGTTTTCCCGGCCCTGCCTGCTGCCCGATCGCAAATTACCGCTCAAATAAACACCCGATTGCTGGATTGTCAATACCAAAACATCAGATTTCAGACATTCGGGCAAACTTTTAGGATCGAAGCGATAATTTCCCGCAATTGCCGGAGGAGCCTTTAAATTTGCTTCTCCATAAACAGTTACTACTTTAAACAGCAGTGAAACTGAGCCAATCGCAATCCCGTAAAATGCCAGCGATTTGAGGCTTAAATGATTCATAATCTTGGTAATTAGTAATTGGGAATTGGGCATCAAAAACTGTCAACTGTCAACTGTCAACTGTCAACTGACTACATTTGAGGAAGTACGGATGCCAAGTGCGATCGCACTCTAACGTAACATCGTGCAATCAGCAGCGAAGAATGACACTGCACAGCCAATTCATCAGTATACTGTCCCAAAGTTTGGCGCTCAATTCCCCACTCCCGACTCGTACCCGCAATAGTCAAATCAGCATTAGCAGAAGCCGCAACCACTGCTTGAATGGGTTCAGCAGCCTCGACAATCGGAGTTTCAATGCGCGATCGTACATCAACCGGCAACTGCTCCATCACTCGCTGAAACTCATAACTCAGAGCATTTTCAGCTTCCCCGTCAACGGCCACCCGCAGCACCGTCAAACGGCGTTCCTCGCTATTAACTAACAGTCTCAGCGCCAATTCTAACCCCAAATCATCGTGAATGTTTGCCGCGTAAGGTACTAACAAGTTATTCAATTTTTCCCGACCTCTGTCAACAAAAATTGCTACATCCACCTTAGCGTTGCTGAGAATTTGACCGACACGTCCTCCCAAACGGTTGCTGCTAAAAGTAGGTCTGTGCCATCCTAATAAAATCAAATCTGCGCGATCTATTTCCGCAATTTGGGCCGTTTCCCGCGCTACATCATTAGTAACCCGAATGATGGGATGTACGAATTTTTGTGCCTCCGGCAGTTCCAAACTCTCAATCAATTCTGATAATTTCGAGCGGCGCTCTTGAATAATGCGATCGGCTTCTGCAGGCGTACTTTCAAAAGCATAGTCATCATTTAATTCTATCAAACTCAGAGGATGAACCGCCGCCGACTGTAAATCATCACCACCAATACCAGCAGCCGGCTGCGCCAGCGCTACTGCTAGTCGCAGTAAACCTTTCTGCGTGCTGGGATTGGCAACAGGTACTAAAATTCGATAAGTGGGCAGCAATTTATTAGCAGTTTCTTCATTGCTGTCAGCAATTTGTGAATCTTCTAATTCTGAATCCTCCGAGTTAACTTCTGAAATATCTAATCTAATTAACCGTTTTGGATAAGTCCACTCCAACAGCGGGGAAGTCATAAAAGTTGTCACTAAAGCCATGATGACTAACATCGTAAATAGTAGCGGCGAAACTACACCCAAGGAAAGACCGATATTCAGCACAATTAGTTCAGTCAAACCACGAGTATTCATCAGCCATCCCAGGGCTGAAGCTTCGCGGTTGTTGATACCACAAACTCTCGCCGCAACGTAAGTACCGACATATTTTCCAATAATAGCCACTCCTAAAACTGCGGCACACAGCAGCCACAATTCTGGACTGTTGAGCAGGCCGATTTGAGTTCGCAAGCCGCTGTAAGCAAAAAAGATTGGCAGCAGAAATATTAGTACAAAGTCTTCGGTTTTTTCGGCTAATTCTCTGGTTAACCCCGCATTTTTAGGCATAGCAGCGCCCAGCAAAAATGCACCGAAGATTAAATGAATGCCGATCCATTCAGTAATTAAGGCAGAAGCTACAACTCCCATGTAAATGCCGGAGAGCAATAACTGTGTTAATCTGCCAGTGCGGTTGTACTGTTTGGAAAGTCGCTGCAAGAACCAGCGGACTACAGTCAGCATGAAACCGATGTAAATTAAAGATGCAATAATTGTCGGCAAAGCACCGAGCATCGAATTAGTACGAGTAACTGCGATCGCCACCGCTAACAAGCACCAAGCTGTCACGTCATCTACCGCAGCGCAAGTCAAGGCAAGCGTGCCCAATTTTGTATTCTGCAAGTTGTGTTCTGTAATAATTCTTGCCAGCACTGGAAAGGCCGTAATTGACATCGCAGCGCCTAAAAACAAAGCAAAGGCGGTAAAGGAAACGCTATTATTTGAAACGATGGGATACAGCAGCAGCGCTAGCAAGCTTCCCAGGGAAAACGGCACTAGAATGCTGACGTGAGAAGTTAAAATTGCGATATCTAAATTGCTTTTGAGATACTTGGGATTCAGTTCCAAACCAATCAAAAACATGAAAAATATTAGCCCCACCTCAGATAGCACATTGAGGAAGGGAACGGCTTCGGCTGGAAAAAGTGCTGTTGCTAAATCTGGTGCAACTAAGCCAAACAGAGAAGGCCCAAGCATAATTCCTGCTACAATTTCTCCAATGACTTGAGGTTGTTTGATCGCTCGAAATCCTAAACCTACGAGTCTCGAAAGTGCGATGACAATTAGAACTTCAAGCAGGACGAGAATGGGTATGGGCATGGCGTTTTTAGCTTTGGGATTTTTGCGGATGGAGAGGGCAGGCTACTAAAGCTGACTGAATTGCCGATCGAAAAAAATGGATACCAGCTCGATCGAAGGTAGAAGGCACTCTTAGGCGCACCAACAACGCCATTCTCTCACAAGCGAACAAAGGCTTTGGCAACCTTCCACCTGGATTTTTTGTTTTTAAGAAGCTCTTGCAAGTAACTTTAACCGCAGCGTGCACACCCCGCACCCAACCCGCCCATTAAATCTCACATCCGGGTGCCAAGCCAACCCTACGGATATCAGATTGTCAGAAAAAGTAGCGCGCTTGTGATAAACTAGAAAAGTTGTTTAAATTCGCACATCCGGGTTTTCGGGTGTTTCGAGGGCGCAAACCTTCAGAAATACGACCGGGTGGAGGATTAACCCGAATCAGGAGTTAAAAATACAATGCCAGTAGTCAGTTTGGCTCAAATGTTAGAGTCAGGGGTTCACTTCGGACACCAAACCCGTCGGTGGAACCCGAAAATGTCTCCCTACATTTTCACAGAGCGCAACGGGGTTCACATCATCGACCTCGTGCAAACCGCTCAGCTTATGGAAGACGCCTACGAGTACATGAGAGTTGCCTCAGAAAAAGGCAAAAAGTTTTTGTTCGTGGGTACGAAGCGCCAAGCTGCAGGGATTGTAGCCCAAGAAGCTCAACGCTGCGGTGCTTATTACGTCAACCAGCGCTGGCTGGGGGGAATGCTCACCAACTGGACGACGATTAAGTCCCGCGTGGAGCGCCTCAAGGATTTGGAGCGTCGCGAGGAAATCGGCGCCCTCGATTTGCTGCCGAAAAAAGAAGCTTCTGTGCTGCGCCGAGAAATGGCAAAACTCCAGAAATATCTGGGCGGGATTAAATCTATGCGGAAGATTCCCGACGGAGTGGTGCTAGTAGACCAACGCCGCGAGTATAATGCGGTGTTGGAATGCCAAAAGTTGGGAATTCCGATCGTCTCTCTGTTGGATACCAACTGCGACCCGGATTTGGTTGACATTGCGATTCCAGCGAATGACGATGCTATTCGATCGATCAAGCTGATTGTCGGCAAGTTGGCTGATGCCATCTACGAAGGTCGTCACGGTCAGCAGGGCGGTGACTCTGAGGAAGACTACGACTACGACGGTGGTTACGAAGGCGCTGAATATGATGTCGAAATCGAAGAATTGGATGACCCCGATTATGTAGATCCCGACGACGCCGACACTGACGGCGAAGAAACCGAGAGCTAGTATTGCCCTCGGAATCTGACACCAGGAAATTAAAAATTAAAGATTGAAAATTAAAAATAATAATTATTTTTAGTTGGATATTTTTAATTTTTAATTGTACATGGCACGAGTCTAAGTCATTAGTATACAACCTAGGCACAGACACTACCTGTAAGGTGCGCACTGCGCACCTTACCATCACAAGTGGTGTAAAAACAGCTCTTTTGCGTAAGTCCTATACTAGAGTTATGGCAAAAGCATTCATTCTCTCAGCCTCAGAATTAACTCTGGCGCTACAGGTACAAAGTCTGCCCTAAGACGGACTGGGTATTTCTTCACTCTGGTCTAATCATTAACATTAAAATTAGTGACTAATGACTGATGACTAATGACTGATGACTAAGGACTAATAACTAATTTTGATTGGGAACTTAAAGAAGATGGCGGACATATCTGCAAAACTTGTTAAAGAACTGCGCGAAAAAACTGGCGCGGGCATGATGGACTGCAAAAAAGCCCTCGTTGAAAACGAAGGCAATATAGAAACATCCATTGAGTGGCTGCGGAAAAAAGGTCTGGCTTCGGCAGGTAAGAAAGGGGGACGAGTCGCGTCAGAAGGACTTGTAGGCAGCTACATTCACACCGGCGGCCGCGTGGGAGTGCTGGTGGAAGTTAACTGCGAAACAGATTTTGTGGCACGTCGCGAAGAATTCCAAAAGTTGGTGCGGGATATTGCGATGCAAATTGCAGCTTGCCCGAATGTGGAATACGTGAAAGTTGAAGATATCCCCGCCGAAGTTGTCGAAAGAGAAAAGGCAATTGAAATGGGCAAAGATGACTTGGGCAACAAGCCGGAGAACATCAAAGAAAAGATTGTTCTAGGGCGGATTGAGAAGCGCATGAAAGAGTTATCTTTGATGGATCAGCCTTTTATTAAAGATCAGAATATCTCGGTGGAAGAGTTGGTGAAACAAACGATCGCCCAAATTGGAGAAAATGTCCAAGTGCGCCGCTTCGTGCGTTTTGTCTTGGGCGAAGGCATTGAAAAGGTAGAAGCTAACTTTGCCGATGAAGTGGCAGCCCAAATGGGTGTTCAATAATCCCAACTTAAGATTGAGAATTAAAAATTAAAAATGTGAAAACTTGATTTTTTGCATTTTTAATTTTTAATTTTTACAAGACTTATGGACAGACTATATTTGTAGGGTGCGCAGTGCGCACCTTACTACTACAGACATCGTAAAAAGTGAAAACTTGCATAAGTCTTAAGCTGTTGTTCATTTAAATTTTTTGTTGAGGGCGGGATCTGCTGCCCACGCCACAAAAGTGAAAATTTAATTGACCAGAGAATTTAAAGGTGGATTAGCTTATTTTAATTTTATACGAAAGATATGGTGCGACCAAGAGAGCGAATAGAGCAAGATTTGGCAGGACTCGAAGAGGCTTTAGCAGCCTTGAAGTTGGAGTTTAGCAGTACCTACGAAGGTTATTTAACTGCGTTGGGACAAGCGGTGCGACAGCAGTTAATTTTGGCTTGCTATCACCTTTGCACTCAAGCAGTACCGGAGTCGTTTCTCAAGTTGTCCTTTGAGGGGAGGCAAAAAATGCAGCAGTCTGTAAGGGCTTTAGCTGCGGCGTCGGAGGAAAAATTGCGATCGCTGGTGAGTGAATCACAAGCAGAGGAAGAGATAGAAGAAGAGGAAGACGAAGAGGAAGACGAAGACGAAGACGACTTCGACAAAGACGAAGAAGAAGAAGAAGAGGAAGACGAAGAAGACGAAAAGGAAAAAAACCAAGTTTCCGCGATTAACTATCTATTTTCATTGGCAAATTATCAATTGCCAAATGCCAATTCCCCTGAAAGTTTGGCACGCTGGCAAAATAGTATTGAAAAGTCGATCGTCAATATACTCAAGCTGCTTTCTCGCGACACCAACCGCTTGCTGCAACAGTCTGGAATCTTGCCGAGTCAATTGCCAGAACCGATTCTAGAAGCTGCTTCTGGTGCGGAATCCTCCGGCGACAGCGTTGCCGGGCCGCCTAACTTATTAAACTTAATCATTGAAACCGATGCCTCATCAGCATCGCGAAA
Source organism: Microcoleus sp. AT9b-C3 (assembly GCF_036705485.1). Taxonomy (NCBI): domain Bacteria; kingdom Bacillati; phylum Cyanobacteriota; class Cyanophyceae; order Oscillatoriales; family Microcoleaceae; genus Microcoleus; species Microcoleus sp. AT9b-C3. The sequence continues at coordinate 25,177 of NZ_JAUBUR010000046.1, forward strand.
ATTGGCAGAAACCTTTGGTAGTAGGGCGCTGCACATTACAGCGATTAAACTGCGGCTATCGGAAATAGAGTTTGCCGATGCGGGAACCTCGGCTTGGCGCCAACAAATTCGTAACCTCTCTGTAAAGTTGAACTCGCTGGGCCGCGATTACCAGAAAAAGCAGCGGGAACTCGCTGTGGTGGAGGCTGAGTCGGCTTGGCGATCGAGTTGGTTTGAAGATTAGTCAGTTGTCAATTGACAGTTATCAGTTGTCAATTGTCTGGAATTCTTGAGCTATGATTAATAACTAATGACTAATGACTAATGACTAATTACTAATGACTGATGACTAATTACTAATGACTGATGACTAATAACCAACCAGAATGGCAGCGATTGCAAAAAGCTCTTTCAGTAGAAGCCGATCGCGGATTTAACGACATCCAAGGCAGTCAATACCGCTTCAGCGAGTTTCTGGGCCTGAGTTTGAGACAACTTGCAGGTTCTGTGGCCGCTTCTTCGCGCGATCGAGCCAGACAACTAGCCGCTGAATTTGACATCTATCCTCAGAAAGATCTCGAACAGCGCCAACATTCGATCGCGATTACGGTCAGTTTTTTGAGGCAAATGGAGCAAGTTTGGGAACAAGAAACTCGCCACCAGCTTGAACTTGCACGACAAGTCAGACCCGCAAACGCTAACGCTTCTGAACCAACCGCCCCAGCAGTTTCCGTTCCCCGAACTGCACCCCTGAGTACAGCACCCCCACCGCCCAGCCTAACTCTCGACCAACAGTTAACCCGCGTCACCGGCATCGGTCCCGCCAACGGCAACCGCTTGGCAAAACTCGGTTTATACACTGTATATGACTTGCTTTACTACTATCCCCGCAACCACATTGACTATGCAAAGCAAGTACAAATCCGCGAGCTGGTAGCTGGGGAAACAGTCACTTTGATCGCCCAAGTAAAGCGCTGCAATTGCTTTTCTAGTCCGAAGAATAAGAAGTTAACCATATTAGAAGTAATTTTAAAAGACCGCACCGGAGAAATAAAAATTAGTCGTTTTTTTGCAGGCCCTCGCTACAGTAATCGCGGTTGGCAAGAATTCAAAAAGCGCGAGTATTGTACCGGTGCGGTGCTGGCAGCTTCGGGGTTGGTGAAGCAGGGTAAATATGGCATTACTTTAGAAAATCCTGAGTTAGAAGTATTAGACGACTCCGGCGGTGCGATCGAATCAATGAAAGTCGGCCGCTTGATACCAGTTTATCCGCTGACGGAGGGGGTGGATGCGGGTTCGGTGAGGCGATCGATTTTGGCTGCAATGCCGGCGGCGAAAATGTTGCCAGAATCGCTACCGGAGGACTTGCGCCAGCGTTACGGTTTAATGGGCTTAGGCGATGCCGTGACTAATATTCACTTTCCCCTCGATCGAGATTGCTTGTCAGCCGCCCGCCGCCGCTTAGTTTTTGACGAATTTTTCTACCTGCAATTAGGACTTTTAAAGCGCCGCCAAACCCAAAGGAAAGCTCAAGCTAGTGCAGTCATCCTTCCTACTGGCAAATTGATCGAACATTTTTATGAAATCTTGCCTTTTGCCTTAACTAATGCTCAGGAAAGAGTAATTAACGACATCCTCAACGATTTAGCTTCGTCGCAACCGATGAACAGATTAGTGCAAGGCGATGTCGGTGCTGGCAAAACCGTAGTCGCCGTCGTGGCAATGCTAGCAGCAATTCAATCGGGCTATCAAGCCGCTTTAATGGCCCCGACAGAAGTTTTAGCAGAACAGCACTATCGCAAATTGGTAGGTTGGTTTAACTTGATGCACTTGTCTGTCGAACTGTTAACTGGTTCGACAAAAATAGCCAAGCGCCGCGAAATTCACAACCAATTAGAAACCGGAGAATTGCCTGTTTTAGTGGGAACTCACGCGCTGATTCAAGATACAGTGAATTTCCATAAATTGGGGTTGGCGGTAATTGATGAACAGCACAGATTCGGTGTGCAGCAGCGCGCTAAATTGCAGCAAAAAGGCGAAGCTCCCCACGTTTTGACGATGACGGCAACTCCCATTCCCCGGACGCTGGCGCTGACGCTGCACGGGGATTTAGATGTGAGTCAAATTGATGAACTTCCCCCCGGCAGGCAGGCGATTCAAACCACTGTACTGTCTGCCAAAGAACGCATTCAAGCTTACGATTTGATTCGGCGGGAAGTGGCGAGCGGGCGTCAAGTTTATGTAGTGCTACCGCTGGTGGAGGAGTCGGAAAAGTTGGACGTGCGATCGGCAATTGAGGAACAAGAGAAACTGCAAAAAAGCGTATTTCCTGAGTTTAAGGTGGGTTTGCTGCACGGTAGAATGAGCAGTGCCGACAAAGATGAAGCAATTTCTAAGTTTCGGGACAAAGAAACTGATATTTTAGTATCTACTACTGTGGTCGAGGTGGGAGTAGACGTGCCGAATGCCACGGTAATGCTGATTGAAAATTCTGAGCGTTTTGGACTTTCGCAACTGCACCAGTTGCGGGGTAGAGTCGGTCGGGGCAGCAACCGTTCTTATTGTTTGTTAATGCCCGGTTCCAAATCGGGGGAAGCTATGCAGAGAATGAAGGTTTTAGAACAATCTCAAGATGGCTTTTTTATTGCGGAAATGGACATGAGGTTGCGCGGGCCGGGTCAGGTTTTGGGAACTCGGCAGTCGGGTTTGCCGGATTTTGCTTTGGCTAGTTTGGTGGAGGATCAGGAGGTTTTGGAGTTGGCGAGGGCGGCGGCTCAAATGGTAATTGAGAATGATGAAAGTTTGAATCAGTGGCCGGTGGTGCGGGATGAATTGGAGCGGAGATATCAGCGGATGATGAGCGGCTCGATTTTGACTTAGATAGTTTTGAACGCAGCAACGGGATTTTTAATAATATTTTGTAGTCGCGGGTTAAGCAAATATATATCAAAGCCGCCAGTTTATTGCTGCACTCACCCACCATCCTCCCCATAGGGCGGTTTATTTGCACCTACTTCTTTAATGTCAGTAAGGTCAGAAACTGGTTTTCTTCCCATAAACTCACGTAAAATCCTAGGTTTTTTGTCAGGAAACGCGGTTTATACTTTTTTGCTGAGACTGCTGCAAAATATCAGGTTGATCGAAACGTCAAAAACACGAGTTTGTTGGAAACGAGTGCCTCAACCCAAACTACTTTAAGAGAGGATTTTGGCCTTAATCTACGCTATTTTTATCAGGAGCCAGGCTTGGGGTACTTATTCCACCCAGAATCCTTCGCAGGAATGACGAAGAAGTGTCAAAATTAAGATAGTTCTGCCAGAAACAGGGGAAAGGAAATCCGGCCTGTACTGGCGCCTAAGGCAACATTGATTCCTCGCTGGTTACGCTTGCAGGTGGTCGCCGACGGTTCGTCGCATTTAATCTCAACACTAATTATGAAAGATCTCACTCGTTATCGAAATATCGGCATCTTCGCCCACGTAGATGCTGGCAAGACCACCACAACAGAAAGAATCCTGAAACTGACAGGCAAAATCCACAAAATCGGTGAAGTACACGAAGGCGCGGCGACTACTGACTTCATGGAACAGGAGCAAGAGCGCGGTATTACGATTCAATCCGCTGCTACCACCTGCTTCTGGAACGACCATCAGCTCAACATCATTGATACTCCGGGACACGTCGATTTTACGATCGAAGTTTACCGTTCTTTGAAGGTTCTCGATGGTGGCATTGGTGTGTTCTGCGGTTCGGGTGGAGTTGAACCGCAATCGGAAACCAACTGGCGCTACGCTAACGATTCCAAAGTGGCTCGCGTCATCTACATCAACAAGCTCGATCGCACCGGTGCAGATTTTTACCGCGTTGTCCAGCAAGTCGATAAAATCCTCGGAGCTAAACCGATGGTAATGGTATTGCCGATCGGCATAGAAGAAAAGTTTTGTGGCGTAGTCGATTTGCTGACCCGCAAAGCCTGGATCTGGGATGACTCCGGCGATCCCATGAACTATCAAATTAAAGATGTCCCCGCCGATATGGTCGATGATGTCGAAACTTGGCGCGAAAAGTTGATCGAACTGGCCGTCGAGCAAGACGACGCTGTGATGGAACAGTATCTCGAAGGCAACGAGCCGAGCCTCGACGACCTCAAGCGCTGCATTCGCAAAGGTACTCGCGATCGGGCATTTTTCCCCACCTACTGCGGCTCATCGTTTAAAAACAAAGGCGTGCAGTTGGTTCTCGATGCCGTAGTTGACTATCTGCCAAACCCGATGGAAGTCACACCACAGCCAGAAGTCGATCTCGAAGGCGAGGAAACCGGCGAGTTTGCCGTTGTCGATCCCAACAGGCCATTGCGGGCACTGGCGTTTAAGATCATGGACGATCGCTACGGTGCTTTAACCTTCACGCGCCTTTACTCCGGTAAGTTGTCCAAGGGCGACACCGTACTCAACACCGCCACAGGCAAAACCGAGCGCATCAGCCGTTTGGTAGAAATGCACGCCAACTCGCGCGAAGAAATTGAATCCGCGCAAGCAGGGGACATTGTGGCGATCGTCGGCATGAAAAACGTCCGCACCGGACACACCATCTGCGACCCCAAAAATCCCGCCACCCTAGAGCCGATGGTATTCCCCGATCCCGTTATTTCGATTTCGGTCAAACCGAAACAAAAAGGCGGCGAAGAAAAAATGGGAGCAGCCCTCACCAAGATGGTGCAAGAAGACCCATCCTTCCACATGGTGACGGATCAAGAAAGCGGCGAAACGATTCTCAAGGGGATGGGCGAGTTACACCTCGACATCAAAGTAGACATTCTCAAGCGCACCCACGGCATCGAAGTAGAAGTCGGCGAACCACAGGTAGCCTACCGCGAGTCGATTACCAAGCGCCTCGAAGACGAATACACCCACAAAAAGCAATCAGGTGGTTCCGGTCAATTTGCCAAAATCGGCTATGTGATCGAGCCGGGTGAGCCTGGAACTGGCTTCCAGTTTGAATCAAAAGTGACCGGTGGTAGCGTGCCGAGAGAATATTGGCCAGCGGTCGAAAAAGGCTTTGAAAGCTGCATCGACAAAGGCGTCTTGGCCGGATTCCCTTGCTTGGACTTGAAATTCACCCTACTAGAAGGCGGTTTCCACCCCGTTGACTCCTCAGCAATGGCTTTTGAAATTGCTGCTAAAGCGGCCTATCGGCAGTCTCTGCCTAAAGCCGGGCCTCAGTTGCTCGAACCGATTATGAATGTCGATGTATTCACTCCAGATGATTACATGGGCGACGTGATCGGCGACCTCAACCGCCGCCGGGGGATGATGAAATCTCAGGAGACAAGCCAGACAGGAGCACGGATCAAGGCAGATGTGCCGTTGAGCGAAATGTTTGGTTACATTAGCGACTTGCGTACTATGACATCTGGCCGCGGCCAGTTTTCCATGTCCTTCTCGCACTATGCTCCTTGTCCGAGCAACATCGCGGAAGAAGTGATCAAGGAAGCCAAAGAGCGTCAAGCCGCGAAGTAATGTATTGAGTGCGACGAATTGATTTGTCGCACTCAATCACCAACGTTAAAAACTAGATTTTTCTAGTTTTTAACCTACATTCCGCACTTCTTAACATAGTCAGAAGTGCGGAATGTAGGCTCAAAGAAGCGCCAGAGTATCGTGTGCGCTTGAGCCCACATCAATTCATGCCAATATACCTGGGTTCGATCATTACCGTTACCAACTGCTACCTCTACGCTCAACTCAACCTAAGTTCAGAACTGTAATTGCCCTAGCTGACTGCAACAGCTATCTTCAAAATACTTTCATCTTTAGAGTTTTATGATGATTTTATCTGATAGACCTTGAATATTCAGTTCAAGCCTAGGAGAAGCATCACTGTAGAAGACTTCACAGATGTAACCACTTTCAGGAACCTTAAAAAGTAATCTGTTGCTGCCCGATACTTCCACATCTTCAACCTTACCTTTGATGGTGCATTTCCCAGAATCCAAAGTTACTTGCAATATCTTGGATGTATCATCAGTAATAGTTAGCTGCTTAATCGTCTTGATTCTCATCAATTTAAGACGACCTATGTCACGCTGTTCGACGCCATTGCCTAAAGTTTTCCAATCAGCTTCTCTCTTGACTTCCGTGTTTGATGGCTCTGCTAGTGGAACAGTAAGCTCTGGAAGGTCAGAGACTGAATCTAGATTTATGCTCCATTTACGAGCATTCTCATCAAGTTCGTCCTGTCTTTGCTTAAATTTGCCACCATCAGTGCTTCGCTCGTAGTCTACCTGCTTTTTCTTAGTGGCAATCCAACGCTCTCGTGCAAAATTTCGTAGCTTAGAGTTGGAATCATCAAAAAATTTCTCATAAAATTCTAAGCATGGCACAAACTCACCAATTCTCTCCATTGCAGCACCAACTTCTTGTACAGTTATATGGTGCTGCCAATCGGAAAAACCTCGAACTGAAGTTATAAAGTTCTGATAACGTTGGCGTTCTAATCGAGCAGTATCTGGTGTAAGATCTGAGTAAGCAATTCCACGCACAACATTAAACTTCAAACTTTTTGCTTCATTGGGATGAGGATGCTTAGCTATTGCTTCTATGGCTTTGCTCCACAATTTTCGCTGAATTAAGTAGTCAACTAACTCTTGATGCCGATTCAGGTTTTGAAGCGCTGGTAAAACATAGTCTAACCATTGATATTTATCGGGTTTTCTTTCTCTTTCCCACTCCTGAAAAATCCGCTGATTTTCTCCTTCTTTTTGCAGGTATTGTAAGCCTTCGGGAAAACCTTCGACTTCAGCTTTAGCTAAGTTATACTCGCGCTTTTGGGGAACTTCACACTGATCCCAGCAGCGCACAGCACCTTTATAATCTTTGGCTTGGTAGAAAGAACTTCCCGCCACTTCTATTGTTTTGTTATAACCAGCTTGTTGCAAGTCTTGTAATAGATTTCCAAATCGTTGCCATTGCTCACAGGTGAGACTCTGTTCGTCCATCAACTTTATATCAATTTGGCGGGCATATTGCTCGATCGCTGCTTGCCAGGGTTTGCTCGAACGGAAGTTTTTCAGTGAATTGTTCTCATTGCGTTTTTCAAGGAACTCGGTGAATTTATTGAGAACATCGAAAGATTTCGGAGCTTCCTCCATCATGAATGCCACTAAAGAAAGCTCTACTGGTTTCTGATTGGGGTTTTCTTCACACCATCGCTTCAATTCTTTCCAACAAGCTCCCTCCCAGAAACAGTTCCAAGCCTCTTCCTTCTTACCTCGCTTCAAAAAAAGTTGACCAGCCTCACTAAAATGATTATCGAATTTCAGTGCCCAAGCTTCGCAGAGGTCAAATTCTTTGGTATCTCCTAACACATAGTAATACGCTTTTGCATTTCTGAGTAACTCTGGGTTTTCCTCTGCCAACCCTTGCTTCTTCATCTGCTTTGCTTGGAGTTCTCGGTTGTCTTGATCCAGCACTTCTAGACTTTGCCCTATGCTGATAGTTCCGAGTAAATCTGTCCAATCGTGGCGTTTATCAGCTTCCAACCGCTCAAGGAATCCATCGATCCGATCGTCACTAGCCTGCTGCCACAGCAATTCATCTCCTTCTTTTGAGTCAATGACAACAAAATCAGACATCGCTCGGCTAGCCGCAACGTAAAGCTTGTTAAAGTAGTATTCTAACTCTACTGAATCTCTTTGACTATTAGCGTCAAAGTTCCATACAAAGTTTGCATTGTATTCTTGAGCCAACTCATGCCCAAATTTGTATAGGATGACAAGCGGGAACTCCAGACCCTTTGCTTTGATGGCACTGTATACGTTCTCTGGCGTTTTTCCCTCGTTGGCTTGTGGAAATAATTCCAAAAGAATTTCATCACTTTTGATATAGTCAATTTCCCCGCCAGCTTCACAGGGTAGGATAAAAATCGGCTTATTGTCGATATGGCTTTTTAAATCGTCTAACGAGAGATTCTGACCAAAAATAAACTTTTGCGGTTTAGAAAAACTGTCTTTTTTTTGCCACGGAGTTTGTGGCTTAATGTCAGGTAGCTCGAAACGAACACAGCGCCACAATTGGATTAGATTGGTCACTTTAACGATAGATGAGCTAGAGCGATAATTAACTTGTAGCTCCTTAAAATTCATCTTTAGATTAAGTTTACTTGCTGGATCGAGCCTCATTACAACTTCGTTGTAAAACAATGCCCCGACGCTATCCCAACGAAATCCAGTAGGGTTTAAGGTTTGAAAAGGATCGCCAGCAAAGGTAAAGGGTAGGACAGAAACATAGTTAAATCCAAAATCATATTTAGAAAAAACAGAAAGCTTGACGATGAGTTGCAGTTCTAGTCTCGTAAAATCTTGAGATTCATCGCAAAAAATTGCAGTGTATTCAGAAGAGAAACATTTCCGTTCGAGAACTATTCTAATTAAGTCTTGATCGTCCCAGTAGCCCTTATCTTCAATTAGCCTTTCATACCATTTCCAAACCGTTTCATAAATTCCTTTGAATGTCTCTTCTGGAATCTTGCGTTGTTCCTCGCGCGGTAATTCCTTATAATCGTCTTCGTTTATATATCCCTCAAGAGAGTAGCCTTTAATCAAAGTTCTAATAATGTACCAGCATCGCCCTGCTGAGTAGCGTTTACTTCTGGCTTCTGGCAGTGGAGAATCTTTATAAAGCTGTCGAAACTGGTTATAAGAAATGTATTTTTCTGGCTTAAATCGGTCGTATTCTGTAGATGGTAAAAAATTTAATAAAAATTTCTGGAAGGGTTGAAAAAATGGTTCTACATCTGGTATTTCTGCTTCTGGCGTTCCTCTATCTAATAAAAATTTATGATGAGATTTTAAAAGGCTTTGCACTGAATCTTTAGCTACCTTGAGCAAACTCTCGCTGTAAGTTAGAAAAAGAGGGTGTGGCTTTTGATAAAAATCATATTCTTCTGCTTGACAAGAGTTCCAGTGGCGATCGCAGTAATCAGCAAAAAGGTGGAATAACATTGTAGATTTGCCACTTCCAGCTCGTCCATTGATAAACATCGGTAGGGAAGGTTTTTGTGGAGTTGAAATAGATTCTAAAATTTGTTCTTCTTCCACTGAGAGAGCTAGATTTGATTCGTCATCTTTTTCAATAGCTAGCCAACTTTCAAAATCTAATAGTAGGTATGCTGGATAAGAACGTCGTGCTAGGCAAGTTAGCTCCTCCATACTCAATTGAGCCGGAAGATTATTAACATTTTCACCAAAGTCGGGAAGATCGATCGCCTCTACTACTTCTCTTATAGGGTCATCCGATGGTTTTTCAAGAAAAGGAGCAAGCAAAAATAAAATTTTTCTAGAGGACGTATCTTCAGTAGCAATAGTTTCGATCCTACTAAACAAAATCGATAACCCTTCCGTGTTGCTATATAACTTTACACGAGAGCAACTTGTGCTTTCATCTTCCACATCATTTTGACTAATAATGTCTAGAATAATATTTTTGAAAGTTTCCCGTCGGTCTTTGATTTTCTCTTGTCCGCACTTTTTCAACCATTGTCCGCTTTCGTAAATCACCAAGTCTTGAGAGTCTTTACTCCAGCTAGGTAGCTCTAGCCAGACTAACAGATCGTTTGGAAGAGGCTCGCGTTTGTTTTGCTGTTGACAAACCGATTCTTTTTGTTTATTTAGCCATTCCTTAATCTCATCATCATTCAGTAATGGCTCTAACTTGTCTTGACCAAATTTTTGACGTTTATTTTTGTCTGTAAATTCTTCATACTCTTGACTTTTTCGCTCCAGAATATTTAGTAAGCAGAGAATCTTCTCATTATCTACCTCTTCGATCTTTGCTAATAACCTGTATTTCCCTATTCTTCGCTTCCAGTAAGGATAAATTGGATCGAAGAGATCTAACACTTCGGAGTTATCATAAAGTTCAGTGATTTTAGGTTGAATATAATACTTTTCAGCGTTATCCTGGCACTGCTGTGTAATATAGATATACATAAGCTTTGGGAAAGTTCTGTGGTAAGTATTCAGGTAGTAGCTGACAAAATACCTCTACGGCGAATCCCAGACAACTCGTAAGTTCCGCATAGCTAGTAGACATCTCCGAAAGAATACCTTCAACCCTTGCCATGTCTGGGCTGAGAGCGAATTTGCGGAGATATCTAGTAACTATATCACATTTGCAGTATGATACCAAAGTCTGTGCAGAGGCTTTTCCTAGTTGCGCGATTACTTTGGGATTACCCTGCAACACCACAGAAACACGATCTGTGTCGAAAATTCACGAACAACATAAGCATCCAACACTTCGTTGCGGCTGACTAAAACTAAGAATTCTATATAGTGCAGCACTTGCTGTTTCAGAGAATCTGGCAACTTGACTAGGCTTTCTAGGATGGTGGTTTCTAGCATTAGATAACCTCTCGATCCATAAACTTATGATAATAATTGCCAGTTAAGCTGCTCGATCGCATTGGGGACACCAGGAAAAGTCTAAAAATCACAATTGTAATTTTTTACATTTTAGGATATCTTAGAAAGGTACTCCGTCAATGTGGCGTTATGAGCAGGATAACTATCGAGGTAACAGACGAACAGCACCAGCAAATTAAGGCAATGGCGGCTGTGCTGGGCAAATCTATTAAAGAGTTTGTACTCGAAAGGCTGTTTCCTTCTAACGATAGAGAGGAAGAACAGGCTTGGCAGGAACTCAAAGAACTGCTGAGGGAGCGCATAGCGGAAGCCGAACGCGGCGAAGTATCGGCTAAGACATTCAGCCAGGTTTTGGAAGAGAAGCTGGCGGCGATGGGAAAAGTGTAATGCCATCCTACGAACTCACCTCCTATGCAGAAGAGGATTTAGCAGATATTATCGAGTACACCGTTAACAATTACGGCATAGCCCAGGCGCGAGATTACGTTGCTGCGCTGGAAACCTGTGCTGAAAACCTTGCGGGTAGCCAGGGCTTCTATCGGGATCTGAAAAACATTCATCCCCGTTTGCGCGTAACCCGATGTCAGCACCATTATATTTTTGGCATCATGAGATCGGGAAGTCTGATGGTGGTTGTTGCTATTTATCACGAACGGATGGATGTGCTGCAACGCCTGAGAACGCGCTTGAAAAACCCACAAGAAGGATAGCTGCGATCGCCCTTTAAAGAAAATCGAATTTCACGACAATAAATCCCGATCGCCTGGAAAAAGGCGGACTGCTATATCGAGAACCCTGTCCGAGCGATCGGCGGGGCACCTATGCCGTGCTGACTGAAGCATGATTGGCAATGCAACAGCAAATGTGGACGGTTTATGCTGAGGGAATTGCAGAATACTTTGGCTGTCACCTGGACGATCAAGAACTTCAGGTGATGCAGCGAGGCTGAAGCGAATGCTTGCGGGAGTAAGTCAGTAAGGGCGAGAGTGGCGATCGAAGTAGCTGCGGAAGGAGAGCAAGTTGCCAGTATATCAATTAAGGTCGATCGCCCCTATTTCTCCTCAGTCCGCGCAGGCGGACTTTGTTTGACAAGAAGCGATTTCAATCGCCGAGTTTCAATCACCGATTTTCTGTCTATTCCCCCGCAAAATCTGCCCTAAACTTCTCCACAACTCGATTCAACTCAACTGAATGAGAAGCTTTAAATAAAATCCGATCGCCCTTTTCGACAAATCCCAACAACCGCTTTGCTAAATCTTCCCGCCCATCCTTGGCTGTAATATCTCCTATCTCCACAAAATGCAAACCCGCCGCACCCGCAGCCATCGCCGCCGCTTCCTCAAAATCAGCAAAAACAAACAAAGCATCCAGATGCAAATCTCGCGCCGCCCTTCCCACTTGTCGGTGAAATTCGATCGCCCTCTCGCCCAATTCCTTCATCGTTCCCAACACCGCAATGCGGCGCTTTCCCGGAGTATCTGCTAACAGTCTCAGCGCCGCCAACATCGACTCCAAACCAGCATTGTAAGTCTCATCCAGAATCACAATATCCTGCGGCAAATCGTAGCGGCGCGCCCGTCCATCTGGTAACTGCACAGACAAACCTTGCTTTAAAACTTGCCAATCAATACCTAAAACTTTTCCTACCGCCAAAGCCGCCAAATAATTTACAGCATTGTGACGCCCCGGCAGCGGTAGTGGCAATTCCACACCTTCTACTAACATTGTATCAGGATTGAGCAATTCTCCGCACAAGTCCCCGCCTTCTAAACCGTAAGTTAAAGTTTTTCCCTGCCAAACTTTTGACGCAGTTGCGATTAATCTGTCACCATCGTGATTGAGAATAGCAATGCTATCAGCAGGCATTTCGGCTAACAGTTCGCACTTAGCTTGGGCGATCGCCTCTTCCGAACCCAATCGCCCGATATGCGCCGTTCCTACATTAGTAATTACCCCCACAGTAGGACGCGCAATTTGCGACAGCAGCGCTATTTCGCCACGGCCGCGCATTCCCATTTCAATTACAGCATAATTGTGGGTCGGTGAAAGCTCCAACAGAGTTTTTGGTACGCCAATTTCATTGTTATAGTTATATTGAGTTTTAAGAACATTTCCCTTCGTTGACAAAACCGCCGCAATTAACTCTTTAACAGTAGTTTTACCTACAGAACCAGTAACAGCAACTATAGGTATACTGAATTGGTCACGCCACCAACTGGCGATCGACTGATAAGCTTTTAAAGTATCGTCAACGCGCAGCAGCGGAAAATTAGGCAATTCCTCTTGCCAATCTCGATCGACAATCGCAGCAATCGCCCCCAAATCCTGGGCTTTTGCCACAAATTGATGACCATCAAAATTGTCACCCCGCAGCGCCAAAAATATTTCGCCCCCCTCAAGAGTGCGCGTATCCGTGGCAATACCTGTCCCTAAAGCTGTCAAAATGCCCTCAGACACAGCAGGCAAAGGTACACTTAAAATTTCAGATAGTTGGGCGATACTTACGCGACAAACCATAACCAGCACTCACATTTCAAATAATTTTCCCAGCTAATTCTACCTCGCCCAACCTCAAATTTAACTAACAGCGGGCTGGGGATCGGGATTGACCTCGATCATCCTAATACTAAATCGTCCGCCCACCCAGAAATTATTCCCTACCCACCCACAATCTTTACCAATACTTTACAAAGTAGATGGTGATTTAAGGCCTTGCTAATTACCAACAATTCATGTCATGCTGGTGTTGGTAAATAGTTTAACTAAGCAAAAATATCGATCGGCTTAAGCTGCTGACAGCTTCTACCCATAAGCCTCATCCGGCGAGAAGCTCGGTTGACTCAATTGTTGCGATTCATTGGCCAATTCATCAAGATAATAGCGCTGAAAGCTCCTGCCTCAGCCTGGGAGGGTTAATCCACAGTGAACGACTACAACAGACAAAGCCACGAAGAAGAACAGCTACTTTACAAGCACTGGCTGGAGTTGGTACAACGAGAGCAGCCGGCCGAACTCATCAGCCGCTTTCGCACTTTGTTTATCCAAGGTATCGGATATCCCGATCGCTCGATCGCCGACGCACTCGAAAAAATAGCACGCTCAGAACACGCCGAACAAGAATTCAAATACATCCTCAACCGCTGCTGCCACATCCTGATCAACCGCTGGCAAACTTACCCCAGCAAGCAAGCAGCCATCCCTGAATTGATCGCTGTGTTTGAAGAAGCGCCCAAAATATTATTTGGATACAATCGATCGCGGGGGCGAGGCTCCATCCCCCAATTAGTAAATCAATTTACCGAAAGTGAACAGTACCTCACCCTCCAACGCTTAGCCAAAGTCATAACTCACAGCAATGAAGATAGTAGCAGCAACAGCAAAACCCCTGCTACCCTTCCCCTCGGAACATTAATTCCCCGTTACCCTTACCTCTACAAACACTGCCTCCTGAGCGACGACAGCACCTACGAACAGCAGAAAATCATTAAAAAAATCCAAGCTCAAAAGCAGCAGCAATTTGAGATCAACCTCTCCCAATACGTGGCTCACCAAGTGAGAAAATCCCAAACAGCGCGCCAGGGAACCTCAATTTCCTTCAAAAGAAGTATACAACCTATAAAAAACCCGACCCTGTTGACCGACCCGGAACTGTTCTTTGCCCTCAAGCAATTTGTGGGAAAAGTAGAAGGAGCCGATACATACAGACAGCTAGCGGGCCGTTTCACGGCGAACGCCAGCACAAATCAGTCCTACGGCTCCTTTAAAGACGACTTGTACGAATACCTGATTTCTTCTGTCACCGATGACCGCTACGGCAAACGTCTCTTTAACGAAAAATTGTATAAGCAACTACAAAATACCCTGCCCCACAGCGATGATCAGAAGTTTAATGAATTTTTAATGATTAGAACTTGCAGCCAGTTATTGAACTTTTTAGTAGTAGAGAGTCCTGTGCGGCCCAACCACTTTGTCTTCATCGACCTAATCTCCAACCTCGGACCGACCCAAACCACAGGTTTGCTGCTGAAAATCGTACTAATTTGTGGCAAAGTCAAGCCCTACCTAGAAAAGCGGCTGGCAATTTTGTTCGGTCACTACGAATGCAGTACCCGAGAAGGCGTGGTGTGGTTAGTCAAAGCCCTGGAAAACGTAAACCTAGCTTTGAGTACCAACTTTGGCAAGGTGGATGTATCTTTCCTGCGGTGAAAGCGGGCGGCATAACTTTCTCTGCTTCCACTGCAGGCAAAACATCACACCGATAAACCAGGTTTATGAATACCCTAAAAGTTTTACGTTTAATTAGAACGACTTAATTAACTGCTGAAACCTACTCAAAAGACGCTATTCTATGTTAAAGTACCAAGTGTGAATCAGATTCAGTTGCAGGCTTTGTTCATTGCTACAGAATTGTCTAAAAACTTGCCCTTCTGTATCGGCAGGGGACTCTCCGAAACTGAAATCTTCGCACTGTCTAAATTTTGGAGTTATTCCTCATGTCGATATACGTCGGTAACTTATCCTACCAAGTTACCCAAGAAGACATCACCACCGTCTTCGCCGAATACGGAACCGTTAAGCGAGTACATCTACCTACCGACAGAGAAACCAGTCGCCCCCGCGGCTTCGGTTTTGTAGAAATGTCCACAGATGCAGAAGAAGATGCAGCCATTAGTGCTCTCGACGGAGCAGAGTGGATGGGTCGCGACCTCAAAGTTAACAAAGCTAAGCCCCGCGAAGATGAAGGCCGGGGTGGTGGCAACCGGGGCGGCGGTGGTCCTGGAAAATTTGCTCGCGGAGGGGGAGGCGGAGGAGGACGTTATTAATTTCCTCGAATCCCGATTTGAGATTGGAGAGTTAAAATTGGCGCGAGAGCTCACCTAGCTCCGAACCACTTCCGGCCGTTCCGAACAACCTATGCTCTTCAAATTTCCATCTCTACCGGATTAAATATACCAAAAAGCCAAGGGCCGAACCCTTGGCTTTTTGGTATGAGGGTTGACGCTATCAGCCTGAAACCAACTGGGCGAATCTGTTGCAGTAGCGTCTGGTTCTAATCGTCAGGTTCGATGGTGCTGCTCAATCCGTGGTTATTGAGCGTTTCAGCGTAAAACTCAGCGTGTTCGAGAGCGCAAACAATCACCAATCCCATCCCGTTAGTATGGGCTTCCATCATCACATTTACCGCCTGTGGCTGAGTCAGACTTGGTACCGTCGCCATCAAAGTCTGCACCACGTACTCCATAGGATTGAAATCATCATTGTGCAGCAGAACGCGGTAGCGCGGTGCAAGCTTGCGGACTGTGGAAGGCTTTTGAATAATTTCGACAGACACTAATCTATACCTCCTGACTTGTAAAATGTTAAAATTTGTCAACAATCTTGAGCCGGATTCCTCCGCTGTGCAAGACTATCTCACTTTCAGCTATTTTATTGAAATCTGAAAATTCAGACAAGGCAGCCCCTTGGTCGATCGCGAGTTGTGAACGCACCACCAAACCCAGAGGGGGTGTCTTGGGCCCTGGGCAACCACTTTCCTAGCGCCATAATATTAGAAAGGCGCGATCGGTTAAAAATAACAAACTACTACCTGTCGAGTCTCCAGAACTGACGGAACCTTATATGAAACGCAAACCTAAATCCTACAACGACAGATTCAGTGGCGACCCATCCCGAGGAGATGAAGACTCCGACTACCCCGGCTCAATGGGCGGACAGTCGCGGCGTCAACCTCAGTCCGGCAAACCATCTTTCCTCAATTCCGCCACCCTAGGGATTTTAACAGCCGTCTTTATTCTGGGAATTGGCATTGGCATTGCCTTTAGCTCCACAGCTACAATTAGCCCAGAGAACGTAGCCTCCCGTGAATTTATCGATCGCAGCGCCCCGAACCCAGAACTTTGCGTGCAGTTTGGAGCAAGCGCGATGGTGACAGATATGCGCCTCTACGTCACCCTCAACCCCTTCAACGTCTACATCTCGCAGCCGAGTATGCGCCCCGGATGTGTCCTGCGAACCAATAACTGGGCAATTCTGGAACAAAGAAAACTCATCAGCCAAGACCAAGTGCGCGATTGCAAAAATCGCATGAACACTTTTGGGTTCACTGGCCCTCTGGAAGCTCAACCGGAAATTAACTGTATCTACCAAAACGACGGCGCTAAAAACCTGTTCCTCAACCAACCGGGTTCGATAGCTCCAACTACGGAAGGTCAAAATTTCTAAATCGCCGATATAGCGGTTTTCAGTTGAGTCAATTACAGATAGGTGGTAGGACTTAGGCAAAGCCTAAGTCCTTACTTTATTTCCTAGAACGGAGAACTGCTCGAAGAAAATATTGAACGAAGAGGTTCGAGGGAAGAAAAAAGTCTTCCATCTTCCTTCTTCCTTCTATCCTTTACATCCGTTACATCCGTTGCCGAACTTCCTTCTATCCTTTACATCCGTTACATCCGTTACACAATCCGTTGCCGAACTTCCTTCTATCCGTTACATCCGTTACACAATCCGTTGCCGAACTTCCTTCTTCCTTCAAAAACCGAACTGGTGTAAATCTTCCGTTAACTGAACTTGCAAAATTTGGCCGGGTTGAATCGTAGCAGGTTGAGGAGCAGCCACGTAAGTTGTAGCAACACCACCGGCGGCTCCCGCCAACAAACCGATACCGGAAAAGCCGCTCAGCAAGAACAAAGCTAAGCCACCAATACCAGTATTTCGCAACAAACTGCGATCGGAAGGCTGAGCTCGT
Source organism: Microcoleus sp. AT9b-C3 (assembly GCF_036705485.1). NCBI lineage: Bacteria > Bacillati > Cyanobacteriota > Cyanophyceae > Oscillatoriales > Microcoleaceae > Microcoleus > Microcoleus sp. AT9b-C3. Next base: position 42,324 of record NZ_JAUBUR010000046.1, read on the forward strand.
CGGCCTCCCACGGGTTCCGAGCTAGCCACCAGAGGGATATTGCGACCGTTGAGACTAATAGCTTCGACCACAAATCGACTGCCGAGGTTTGTTGTTTCAAACCGACCGATGACTGGCGTATTGGCAGGTACGATCGTATTACCGAGACCGTCGAGAATTCCCCCTTGCAACAGCAGCACTTCCTCCCGGCTGGGCTTCGCTTGCAGTCGCAAAGCCCGATCGCCGGGGTATAGCAAACTGAGCTCCGTGCCCGCCGGCAACAAGACATTCGCCCCAGCCGCAGCCTGCAAAGGAGCATTTGAGCGGCCGCGAGGAAGCGGTTCACCAAAAGTAAGCGTGCGCTGTTGGGGTGCAGCAGCAGCCGTTATTTGAGGGTCTAGGCGGGGTGCAGCAGCAGCTTGTACCCCACGGCGTTCGTCAAGGCGAACATTGACTAAAGGTACTGTTATCGGCCGAATTTGGTCATTTGAAGTAGACCGCTGCGAAAAATTTGAACCGGGATTTGGGGAAGTAGGAGGCTCAGGTCGATCGACCTCTGTGGCATCTGTTGAATTGGAATCTATCGGTGGCTGGTTTTGCGGTACTTGTATTGCAGGCTGGGGTAGAGTTTCGGGAGTTTCCATAATTGGAGTCGGTTCGATCGAAGGACGCAACACCCAGCGATTTTCTACTCCGCTTCTTTGGAATTGAACTTGCCCTGCGCTGAAACCGACTCCAGGAGCCAAATTGACCAGAATTCTCGCCGTTCCCGGTTGAAGTTGACTCACCCCCACAGAACGCACTCTGCCTTGTGGGTATAGCTGAGTTGCATCTACTCCGATCTCAGTATTGGGCAAATCCACAGCAATCTGAGACGGGTTGAGTACAGAATATGTGGGGGTTGTTCCCTCTGGAAGAGTAATTTCTAGCTGATTTGTCGCCGGATCGAATTTCCAACTTGTGACGGTAGAAGCATTTGCTGGTTCTAGTGTTGTCGGCACTGTCGCAACTGCGGCGAGGACTGCTAGACTCAGACTCAGTGACTCGATCGCAAACCATCCCGCTGGTAGAGAATTAACAGTCAATTTTTGTAAGTCTTCCCAAAATCTGGTGAGTATTTTTTTGTATGGCATGGTGGCTGGGTAAAAATTTTGATCTGAAATAGATTATGGATGGGAAAATTTTGCCTTCGGAGGACGCTGAAAGTTTAGCATTATTGCGATATGAAAAATTTAACTAAATGGAAATTATTGCGATCGCGCTTCGTTCTTAACAACAAGTGGTGTCAGGTTAGACAAGATGAAATAGAATTGCCAAGCGGACAAATTATAGACGACTTTTTTGTTAATGTCCGACCCAATATCGCCCTAGTATTTGCCACGACCGAGCAGCAAGAACTTGTATTAGTGCGCCAATACAGGCACGGAGTAGGCGAGATTTTGCTGGAACTGCCTGCCGGATCTTTCGACCCTGCTGAAGAGAGCGGAAAATCGGCAGCCGCCAGAGAACTGGCCGAAGAAACGGGATATGTTGCTGAAGAAATTTTGGAACTAGCAACCTTATATGATAACCCTGTAAAAGACACCAATTCTATCTACCTATACTTTGCTAAAAATGTCAAGCTTGCCAGCAAAATACAATTAGATGTTACAGAAGATATTGAAGTAGTTTTAGTCCCCATTGCCGAAGTGTGGGTAAAAATAAAAAACCGAGAAATTTGTGTAGCAGGAAGCATCGCAGCTATTTTTTTAGGATTAGCTTTTTTGAATAAACAGCGGTAAGGTGCTGTGTTAATGGAACCTTACACACTGTTTAATGCGCTGTAGTATTAAGGAGAAAGAGTGAGAAAATCCAGAGAAGTGATAGTATTATCAGCGCCAAAAACCTGAGCCAAAACCTCAC
>NZ_JAUBUR010000103.1:0-2214 GCF_036705485.1 Microcoleus sp. AT9b-C3
CTTGCACCCAAGGCGGCGTAAAGGCTCTAATCCCCTAACCCATACAGGCTAGTTTCATAGAAACGAACCGCACGAACCGTGCGTGAGACTTTCGCACTCACACGGCTCAAGCCTTACTTCAAGCGAGATTTAACTTGGGTTTTATGTACCTGCTTATGACATTCTTTGTGCAGGTGCTGGAGGTTTTCTACGTCGTCGGTTCCGCCTTCAGCCACAGGTACTATGTGATGGGTGTCGATTTCCTCTCCATTGAATAAAGGTTCGCCACATGATGGACATATCCATTTTTGGTTCTCCGCTATTTTGTAGAGCTTGGAACCCTTCTCGAAGCGGGATTTACCATGTTTTTGATGGCGTTTTTCCCAATACTCTTTTAAAGAGGGGTCATCGGGACTTGCGTCGCCTTTTACCTTTATATGACGCTCGACAGCCGTTTTAGCCACTTGGTACAGGACAAAGTTTTTATCCTTCCCTCGGCGGTCGCTTATTGTGCAAGCGAACGTCCATCTGTTGCCTTTAATGGTTTTGAAGTAACGCTTGCGAACCCATTTTGTGTTTTTATTGGGATGTCTACGCTTAGCCCAACGCCAAAGGTATTGCCATACTCGGTGTGAGATATAGCCAAAGGTTTCTTTGCTAACTGCACCTTTGTAGTAGTTAGCAAAACCTCTGAGAATAGGATTCAGCTTTCTAATTAAGTCTTCCTGTTTTGCACCATTAAGGTTTTTAACTTCTTCACCAATTCGTTTACAGAAGGCAAGTACCTTCTTCTTGGCTGGCTTTATTAGAAGTTTCCCATTGTAATGTCGGGAATTGAACCCCAGAAAGTCGAAGCCTTCTTCCATTGACGTTATTAGCGTCTTCTCAGCGCTGAATTCTAAGCCACGTTCTGACAACCATGCTTGAATCGGGTCTTGGGCGGTTTCAAGACTTTCTTTGTCTCTAGCCGTGACGATGAAGTCGTCAGCATACCGTACCACACCAAGTTTTGAGTTGATGGTCTTTATGAATTTTTCTAGATCATGCAATCCTATGTTGGCTAAGAGGGGTGAAATCACTCCTCCTTGTGGTGTGCCTTGTTCTGTGGGTTCAAATTTCCCTTGGAACACAAAACCCGCTTTTAACCATCCTTTGATGAGTTCCCGGTTTGGGAAGTTTCCCATCATGGTTAGGATGGATTCATGGGCGATGTTGTCGAAAAAGCCTTTGATGTCAGCTTCTAGAACCCATTTGTGCCATCTGGAAAACAGGTTGAACCCTTGTTCTATTGCATCTTGACAGCTTCTTCCCGGTCGGAAACCATACGAGTTTTGCTCGAATACAGCCTCCCATTCGGGTTCTAGTGCGTTCTTTACTATTGCCTGTTCGATTCTGTCGCGCACGGTTGGGATTCCGAGCGGTCGTTTTTTGCCATTTGGCTTGGGTATTTCTACCCTTCTAGTTGGTTTGAGGTTTCCCCCCTCCCAGTTATTTACCAGAATTACCCGTTGTTCTGGGGTATTGATAACTTCTTTATCAATGCCTGCCGTCGCCTTGCCCTGATTGGTCTGGGTAATACGCCGAACTGACAATAGTAGATTGGCGTAGCTCTTTTGTATCAACTTCTGCAAGCTTCTTAACTTACGGAAATCACCAAGCTTTCTCGCACGAAAGATTCTTTGGCGTAGGTTTCTAACAGTTTTGATAGCTTTTCTCCAGTTAATCTGGTTCCAATTCTCTAGCTGTTTCTTCAGTCCGTTTGTTGCCATTGCTGACACCATCTAACTTGTCCTCAGATTTGATTCCTAAGTTTTTGTTGCTTTCGTATAAGACTCAGAAGAAGTTTGCTTTCCTTTCGGTCAGGAGTGATGTTACAACCCCTATCGAATCCATTACAGACCCGCATTCGCTTTTTCTTCCATCCTTTACCCTCCAAAGAGTTCGATCTTTGTTACCTCAGACTTACTAAGAGTATTCGACCTCTCTCTTAGACTTTGTAGGGCTTATCCTGTTGTACCGTTTAGTTGTCTGTCCTCTTTTAGGTGCTATCTATTCTGCGATGGAGGTTATGTTCACACGATTTATAGAAACCTAAGCTATAAATCCTATCCATTTACCTTTTGGTCAGAGCCTATCAGCCTAATTTGGCTCTTTTTCGTATATAGCAATCCTAAATCATTATCAAGACTATGATACAATTATATGCAATACTCGATCGTGAATAAAAAAATGAAT
>NZ_JAUBUR010000047.1:0-39805 GCF_036705485.1 Microcoleus sp. AT9b-C3
CATCTATTTGAGTCGAGTTTCGTAGAATTCTTATTCGGCAAGGGCTAGCGCTCTCGAATAGGCAGACTCGAAATCTACTTTAGGGGTAACTCTAACGTGGGTTCAAATCCCACCCTCTCCGTACATTCCTTACTCCACAAGGCTTTGATGCTATCAGCTTCTTTAGCCACATGTGCAGTTTTATAATGATCAACCAAGTAGGCATGACTGTCAAAGTCGAAAGTTGCCCGCCCGGTAGCTTAGGGCGATCGCCCTTTCATTCCAAAAAACCGATCGCCCTTTCATTCACCTGACCAAAAAAGCCACACACTCAACATGAGAAGTCTGAGGAAAGAAATCCGCAGGCTGCACTCGCGCTAACTTATAATCCCCATTTTCGCACAAAATCTTGAGGTCGCGAGCCAAAGTAGCAGGCTTGCAGCTAACATAAACAATGCGATTTGGTTTGATTTCCTTGATAGCTTCCAAAACCGCGCGATCGCACCCTTTCCTCGGCGGATCTAGCAGCAGAATATCCGGTGTCAATCCCAAGGAAGGCAGCAAACTCTCTACAGTTCCCGCCTGAAAATCGACATTTCTCACGTCATTTAACTCACCATTTAATCGGGCTTGTTCGATCGCCGCAGGTTGCACTTCTAAACCTATCGCTATTTTTACTTGTTTTGCCAGGGGTAAAGTAAAAGTACCAATGCCACAGTAAGCATCAACCAAAACCTCGTTCCCATGCAAATTCAATTCCCCTACAATCACCTCTAACAAAGCTTCAGCAGCCTCTGTATTGACCTGAAAAAAAGTATCAGCCCTTAGCTGAAAATTCAAACCAGCAAAGCTTTCTCGCAGATAAGAACGACCCGCAATACAGCGAGTTTCGGCACCAAAAATCACATTAGTTTGAGCGGGATTTATATTCAAACAAACCCCTGCCAGTTGAGGATATTGTTTCAACCACTCTGATGCTTGCTCTTCGATTCCCGGCAACTCTCCAGTGCGAACTATTAAAGTTAGCAGCATCTCGCCGGTGCGCCGTCCGATTCGCAAGGACAAATGACGCAATTCTCCTGTATGTTTCTTTTCGTCGTAGACTTGCCAATCCCGCCAGTGGATGTCTTCTTTGACTTCTTTTAACAAAGGATTGAGGCGCGGATCTTGCACCGGACACTGATTGAGATTAACTAATTTGTGGGTGCTTTTTTGATAGTAACCTGCTTGGACTTGATTTGTTGCAGATATTGCGACGGGATAAGTCGCTTTGTTGCGGTATCCCAAAAATTGAGGAAATCCCTCAATTTTTCCCGTTAAAATTTCATCAACTTGCAGATTGCTAAATCCGCCAATCCTTTCTAAGGCTTGAATGATTTGATTTTGCTTGGCTGCAAGCTGATATGGATAATTTACATGCTGCCACTGACAGCCACCGCACTTGTCGGCGACAATGCAGTTAGCTCGGATGCGGTGTTCGGAGGCTTCCAGAAGTGTGTCCAGCTTGCCTGTAGCATAGGTGGATTTGACTTGCACGAGGCGGACAAGGACTCGATCGCCCGTCACGGTATCGGGCACAAACACCACTAACTCACCAAAACGACCAACTCCGTCGCCGGTGTCACTCAAGTCGGTAATCTCTATCTCAATCAGTTGACCTTGCTGGCAAGGGTTTGCCAATTTCGTCGAGTTTGGGGTGGGGAATTTAGATTTGGTCACAAGTAGTCATGGTAGGATTTAATATGGTAATGCAATATCGCTCTCTCTTTCCTGAGATAAGTCGTAGCGAAGCGGGGCGTAAGCCATCGCACTCAAGCTCAATTGCAGGCGGTCTTCCTGCTGCTGAACGTCTTGCTGCTAAAGCCAAGCTTCAACCGGGGAGTCAAGCTTGTCGCGAGTTGCCTCGATCCCGTCGGTGCGATAGGCTGTTGGGGCGATGTAGCAAAAACTCGTTAAACAGTCAAACTGTCTGCCGACATCCAAACTCTCACTCGCAGTTTTTGAGTTTTTCCCGCAGTACCTTGGAACACAAGGAAACTGGCTTGAACATCAAGCATAACGCTTGGGGAGATTTACCCTCTACTTCTAGGATTGATAAATGTTAGGAGCAAGGCGAGTCTGCGAACCAAGAATCCCGTCGCCAACAGATGGGAATGTTTATTAATGTTATCCTCAAATTTGAATAACAATGAGCGTAGTTAGCCAATTTATTCTCCAAGCCGACGACGAACTTCGTTATCCCAGTACCGGCGAACTCCAAAGTATCAATGATTTCTTTAAAACCGGAGAACAGCGGGTGCGTATTGCTACTGCGCTGTCTGACAGTGAGAAGAAAATTGTTGAAGAAGCTAGTAAAAAACTCTGGAAAAAACGACCTGATTTTATCTCTCCTGGGGGCAATGCTTACGGCCAGCGCGAACGGGCTTTGTGTCTGCGTGACTACGGCTGGTACTTGCGCCTGATTACCTACGGTATCTTGGCGGGTGACAAGGAGCCGATCGAAAGCATCGGTTTGATTGGCGTTCGGGAAATGTATAATTCTCTCGGCGTTCCTGTTCCTGGCATGGTCGAAGCTATCCGCTGTTTGAAGGAAGCTTCTTTGGCTTTGCTCAATCAGGATGATGCTAAGGAAGCAGCTCCTTATTTTGATTATATCGCTCAAGCAATGTCTTAATTGCTTTGGTGATTGCTTTCTTGAATGTGGCGGAGCATTCGCGGGTGATTTTTGGGGTGATTTTATCTCGCAGTTGCTCGCAAATGTTTCGCTTCTGTTTTGGGACAGGAAATCTGCCTAATTTCTGCTAGGAAGCAATGCAGTTTAAGCTTTCCCAGATGTTGATTTCGTCTTGTCTTTCAATACACATTTGATTTAAAAAGTCAAGTGTTTTTTGGAGGGATTGTTTTTTGAATTTCCGGCTGTCGTAGTGAATGAATGTTTTGAGCTGCGAGAGTTCTCCAAGGGTGGGGCAGGTTTGGATGTGATGGGCGATCGCATTTTGCCATTCTTCCAGCCTGCGGTACGAGATAAATTGTCCGCCTCTGTCCCGCCGATGCACGAAAACCACGAAAGCCCAAGATTCGACTCGCTTAATTTGATTTTGGCTGATTTTGAGCAGTTGGGCGATCGACCTGACGGTGATGCGGAGCTTTTTCGATGGTTGGATGCGACGAAATAGTGCTGTCATGGCTGTATACTCAGGGCTTGAGAGGCAAGTTCTGTTTAGACTCAATTACATCTTACTCTATATCAGATTCTTATCTCACTTGTGCAACAAAATTTAATGGAAACTCAGATGTTGCTCGTACAACCCTCAATCATTGATGCTGTGCTAGTTTGAGAGTTAATGTAGGTGGAAAAAATGTCAGCACTCTCTAACAACGCTGTGGTAGACAATCGGCAGGAATTGCGTCCCGTTCGCTTCACGGAGACGGGGCGGATGCGTTTGGGCAAGATGTTAAAGGCTGCAAGACAGACAATAGGTTGGTCTGTTAGCGAAACACAGTTCAAAACAAGGGGGTACGAAGAGGCACTGTTCACAGCGACAAATCAACCTGTACCCAAAGATGTGGGTATCAGTGCCGCAACAGTCAACCGTTACGAACGTGGGAAGCTGGATAATTTGGATTGGCGATCGCTCAGTCTGTTATGCTTTGTCCTCAAGCCGATCGACCCGGTGACAGGAGAGGCCCTGGAACCGACAAATGCGCTTTACATCGCGTGCGAACATCCTCCATACAACGATGCGAAGCTCTACGACTAGATTATTTGCAGATAGGTGATGACTGATGGTTGTAGCAGAAGCTAGGCGAGAAAAAGAATACTTGAGACGGAGATTTACTGATACCGGGCTGCGGCGGTTGGGTAAATTCCTGCGATCGTGGCGGGAAGCTAGGGGGTGGAGCGTTCACGAACTGAGCGAAAAGACCAAGCAGCATGAGGCTCAATTTTATAATCTAGGGGGAGAGCCTTTGCCGAAAGTTTTGGGGGTCAGCATTGCAGGCATTTCGAGAATCGAAAATGGCTATTACAACAAGCCTGCACCCGATCTTTTGTGGCTGTTCCTCGATGTTCTCGAACCAGTTCACCCGGTTGAAAAGCGGTTGGTTACTCTAGAAGACTTACTGTTGATCGGAACTGAATTTTGGAACCCAAACGTCGAGGCGTAGGATTGACATAATAGTTAAATTGGCTCTGTAAAATGCCGGGATTTCTTGACTTTAAGGCTGTCGTCGATCGGGAAAAACTGGGCCCTGTGCGATTTACGGATACGGGACGCGGTAGATTGGGCAAACTTCTGAAAGCAGCTAGAGAGATTCGGGGCTGGTCAATTATTGAAACAGAAATGGTCACAAAAGAATACGAGGCCGCTCTGTTTCGGACAGCCGGAGATCCTGTACCAAAAGATGTCGGTATTAGTAATGCTACTGTTAGTCGCGAAGAACGCGGGAAGTTAGAAAGTTTGGATTGGCGATCGCTCTCTCTGTTATGCTTTGTCCTCAAGCCGATCGATCCGGTGACTGGGGAAGCCCTGGAACCGACAAATGCGCTTTATATCGCTTGCGAACATCCGCCGTACAATGACGCGAAGCTTTATGAGTAGTTGATTGCTGATATTTAGTTAGATTGGGAGTTTTTAACCGCAGATGTCAATAGATGAACGCAGATGAACGCGGATAGGATTTTATCTGTGTTTATCTGCGGTGATTGATTACCGATCGCCCTTTTGTTTAGCTATTAAAGCTTTGGCTTGCTGCCACAGAGATTCTAACTCTTCTGGCGCATAATCTGACAAAGGTCGATCGCACGCAGCCTCTACCTTCGCAAACCGCTGCACGAAGCGATCGTTTGTTCCTTGCAAAGCAGCCGACGGATCTAAATCGTACCAGCGAGCTAATTGAATCAACACAAACATAATATCTCCCAATTCTGACTGCTGCGCTGCCTTATCCTCATTTTTGAGAGCGTGTTCAAATTCGGCCATTTCTTCGTGAAATTTCTCCCAAACGCCCTCTACGCTGTCCCAATCAAAACTCACTTCCGCAGCTTTTTGAGAGATTTTCATCCCGGCGGCGATCGGCGGCAAAGTGCTGGCATAACGGCTCATTTTCGAGGCTAAAGTTGCTGGCTTTTCCGAAGTCGTGCCTTTTTCAGCAGCTTTGATTTTTTCCCAGTTTTCGTTGACTTCATCCACGCTGTTGAGTTCGACATCGCCGAAGACGTGGGGATGCCGCCGAATTAGTTTTTCTGTAATGCCCGCAGCGATTTCGGCGAAAGTAAATTGATTGGATTCGCTGGCAATTTGAGCTTGCAGAATTACCTGTAACAGTAAGTCACCCAATTCTTCGACGATCGCATCTTTATCTCCTTTGCGAATCGCGTCGGCGGTTTCATAAGCTTCTTCTATGATGTGAGGAACTAGAGTTTGGGGAGTTTGGGCTAAATCCCAAGGACATCCGCCGTCTGGCGAGCGCAATTTAGCCACTACTTCTATAAGTTCTTTGAGTGCTGTGAGCGATCGACTTTCAGAATTAGACATAATAATTTACCTTTTATATCAACCGCCAAGACGGTTATAACGTTGTTAATGGCTCCAACCATTGATTTTATTACTTCTTCCTTCTTCCTTCTTCCTTCTTCCTCCTTCCTTCTGCTAGGGATTTGCTAGATGTGCGAGTGGGAGCTTTGATTTTGGGCCTCTTAATTGTCTTAGGAGGGCGCAACCCGCTCAATCCTTTCTTTTTGAATCTTTTGTAAGCCGAGCCGCCCCAATCGCTGAGATAGTGGCTCATAGCGCCCAATTCTAGACCGATGTAAACGGCTAAAATTTCGATGCGGTGTTCCCAGATCGATCGCCCATAACTCAAAACCACATCCTGCAAATTCCCGCCTAAGTTCCCGACTTTTTGGGCAATTGCCAATCCCAACATTGCGAGAACCGCGATCCAGATAGCGAGGTACAAGATTCGCAAAGCAGTGCCGATGAGAGGGCCGTGGGACAAAAAAGAGCGGTGGCGCAGGCTTTTTTGGTACGGGAGCCAAATCGCCTTGAACCATCCCCAGCGCTGATACTGGCAAGAGTAGATATCCAAGTCGGGGCCAAACATCAGCCCGCCGAATAAGAAGCTGCCGGAAACGAGCAAAGTCAGATTGCTGCTGCTCGTCTGGCCAAAGGTGAGGGCTGCCACGAAGGGCAAACTCCACATGGTTATTTGATCGTGGGTGCGGCCAGAGGGCATTTAAAGTTTAGGATTTTTTTTACTTGATCTTTCTGAGTTACTGTGATATGATAAATCCCGGTGAGTGCAATTGGGTGATTAGCTCAGTGGTAGAGCGCCTGCTTTACACGCAGGATGCCGTAGGTTCAAATCCTACATTACCCATCCGATAACTCAATATCAACAGTTTCAGCCGTTTTTAGCCGTCAAGCCGAGAACGGCTTTAACTTTTGCTGTTGACGGCTGACTTTTGAATTTGGTAACGACTAAATTTAACATTCTGTGGCGGATGTCTCAAAAGTTGGCACCCAATGCTAGAAAATTAATTTATTGATTTTCTTTTTTAGAACCCTGTATATGAAGCCTAAAATAACCAGCCCGATCGCGTGGCAGCAAGCTGAACTGCTCATGCAGCCAGCCATGATCCGAGTGCTCGACAACATCCGCAAACAATTAGAGGAGTCTGTCTGGACGGGCACTTATCAAGAAGTGCAGATTCCAATTCCGGGCTATCAACTAATTTTAGAGCTTCAAGGCGAGCAAAGATGCGTCGATATTTGGGAACTTTGCTATCGAGTCTGCTTTGTTAACTACCAGCCCGCCCACTCTCAACTGCAAAGCCAGGAAGTCGTAATTGATACTAGCTTGATTGAGGAGGACACTGGCGATGTAGATTGGAATCGTCTTGATGCCAAAGCCAGTCAATTAATAAAAGAAATATTCGCCAATTTGGGCAAATAAGTCAGTTGTCAGTTGACAGTCAACAGTCAACAGTCAACAGTCAACAGTCAACAGTCAACAGTCAACAGTCAACAGTCAACAGTCAACAGTCAATAAAATTTTATGCTAATTCAAGAATTGCACGACATTCAAGCAGCGGCGGGTGCTACTTTTGCAGAGTTAACAACCAAAGAAATTGTGCCAGTGAGTTTTGGTAACGACGCAGAAGTAATCGCAGCAACTAAAAAAAGTTTGGCTTTGTACGATCGCACTCACTGGGGACGCATTCAAATCTCAGACAGCGATCGCCTGCGCTTCTTGCACAATCAAAGTACCAATAACTTCAATATACTCAAACCCGGTCAAGGTTGCGACACCGTTTTCGTGACTTCCACCGCCCGGACGATCGACCTCGCCACCGCTTACGCGACAGAAGATGCCGTACTGCTGTTAGTTTCAGCCAACCGCCGCCGCCAACTGCTGGAATTGCTCGATCGCTATATTTTCCCAATGGATCGCGTCGAGTTAACAGATTTAACCGATACAACTGTTGCTTTCAGTTTCCTCGGTCCCGAAAGCACTCAACTACTAGAAAAAATCGGAGTTACCGAACTCGAAAATCAACCTTACGCTACTCACAAATTGATAAATTTTGCAGGTATGGAAGTCCGAGTTGCGGTTGGTAGCGGTTTAGCAACTCCCGGATACACGTTAATTGCGCAAGCTTGCGATGCAGCGAAATTGTGGAAGGAATTAGTCAAAGCTGGGGCCGTACCGATGGGCGATCGAGTTTGGGAACAACTGCGAATCGAACAAGGACGCCCCGCACCCGATTTTGAACTCACAGATGATTACAATCCCCTAGAAGCCCGTCTTTTACACACGATTACCTATGACAAAGGCTGCTATATCGGTCAAGAAACAATTGCCCGGTTGAACACCTACAAAGGAGTCAAACAGGAACTTTGGGGCGTGAAGTTGAGCGGTGCGGTTGAACCCGGAACAGCCGTCACTATTGGAGAGGAAAAAGTCGGCAAACTCACCAGTTTTACAGAAACTGAATCCGGCTTTTTTGGTCTTGCTTACATCCGCACAAAAGCGGGCGGCGAAGGATTAAAAGTGCAAGTCGGAGCGGTGTCAGGGGAAGTAGTAAATGTACCTTTCTTGCTCTCATAGTTGCGATCGATCGCCTGTTGGCGTCGCAGCGCCCAAAACTTTTTTGTTGAGGTTGATTTAGGTGAATTTTAACGTAATAAATTGACACTAATTCCTATATTTATATAGAGTTGAAAACAAACAAAAGCAATAATTCTGCATTACACTCGTCACAGAAACAACAGAGTTTTTCAGTGAAAAAGTTTACATCGCGCTTAATTACAATTTGCCTGCGAGTAGGAATAATCTTTGCTGTAGGAAGAGTGCAGATTTTTAGACGATTATAAAAAAACTTTAATTGAATGGTTTTCCCGTCCGAAAATTCGCGCTCGGCTTCCGCGCTTTAGCCTGAATGGATCGGGTAAAATTCCTAAGTTTGTTTTGGGCTCGCTCCGCGATAAATTACAACTTGAAGGTGCGATCGATTACTTAAGTTAGACGATTGCTGCTTGAAGTAGATACATCAATAGTCACGATCGACAATGGCAACCTATTCCCCTTGATGACCCATTAGCAGACATCCTCACTCAACGCGCCAGTTTGAGTGAATGAGATCCCAGACTATTACTCAAGCTATCGGAAATTTTTGGAGATTTAGTACACTCACCACGTTTCGTCGAGACTGTTGCTGACCAGTTGCGTAGTTTGCATGAGTTCGGTGCTAAAGCAACGCTAGCCCGATTGTCGTAGGCACCATCCGCCTCCGTCAGGAAACTTATTGGACACTGCCACGGCTGCACTACGTTAAAGCCGTGGGATTCTCCCGTCTAGCCCAGCTTTATGTCTACGAGTGCAAAGAGAAATTCAGCAGCCAGTACAGCGCAATATTTATTGAAGTCATTCTTTCCTATCTTCCCTCTGCTCAAAGCATCTATCTTAAGGCGGATTCTCCTGATCAACTAACTCAGGTTGAATAGAGAAGACCGTGTATGCCTACGGATAAATATTCATGAAGCGCGACGCCACAGGCAAATTTGTTAGCAATTGGAAATCGGAGACGAAACAACGAGTGAGCGTATCTCTGACTAATACAGCATGGCGATCGCTAGGTAAAGAGGCTCACAGGCGAGGAATTTCTCGCTCTGAAGTCATTGAAAACTTTGCCCGCACTCTTGAATGCGAACATTTGTTCCCTGCCCAAGAAACTGAGCGCAAGGTGGCAACGATTCTTGAAAGCATTACGGATGCTTTTGTTGCCTTCGATCGCGATTGGCGCTACACTTACGTGAATCAGGCAGCGGCTAAAATCCTGCACAAAACGCCAGAAGAGCTACTGGGAAAGCACGTTTGGAACGAGGTTTTTCCTGAGTTAGTCGGTGGAATTGCCTATCGGGAACTAAATCGGGCAGTGATGGAACAGGTTCCTGTTTCCTGGGAAGAATTTGGGGAGCCGGTTCAGCGTTGGTTAGAGGCGAATGCCTATCCCTCTGCGGAGGGTGTAGCGGTTTATTTTCGGGATGTGACAGAGCGCAAACGCTTGGAATTAGAACTGCAGCAGCGAGAGCAACAGTTCAAAATGCTGGCTGAAAATGCCCCGGATATTATTACCCGAATTGATGCAGAGTTTCGCCATCTTTATGTCAGCCCTTCTGTAGAGCTGGCAACAGGTATTCCATCAGAGCAATTTCTTGGCAAGACTAATGCCGAGCTAGGAATCCCAGAAGACATCTATCGCGTTTGGCATGACAGTTGGCGGCAAGTCTTTGCAACAGGCTCCGAACAGACGATTGAATTTAAGTTTCCGACTTCTTATGGTATTCGATGGTATCAGTCGCGTATTGTCCCTGAATTTGCTCCTGATGGCTCCGTAGAAACGGTACTGGGGATTACTCGTGATGTGACCGATTACAAACAGGTTGAACAGGCATTACGAGAGAGCGAAGAACGCCTGCAGTTAGCAGTTGCAGCAGCGCAGATGTTTGTCTGGGATATGGATTTGCAGACCAATCAGATCCTGTGTTCTACCAATGCTCTAGACGTTTGGGGTGTTCACAAAGGCACAGGAGAAGAGTTTTTTGCGCTCATTCATCCAGACGATCGACAACGGATGATGCAAGCGACCCAAGGGGCAATTGCTGGAGAACAGTCCTACGTGCAGGAGTATCGGGTCATTAGTCCAGACGGCGTTGTGCGCTGGCTCAATAGCCAGGGACAAGTTGATCTGGATGAAACCGGACGGGGAGTTCGCATGATTGGCGTTTCGGTTGATATTACAGAGCGCAAACAAATGGAAGCAGAGCGCGATCGCCTTTTAAAACGAGAACAAACTGCCCGACTCGAAGCAGAAACTGAACGCAAGCGGTTGTATGAAATCCTGATGCAATTGCCTGCCATGATTGGCATTTTGAAAGGTCCCGATCTTGTGTATGAATTTGCGAATCCAACCTATCTGCAAGTGGCTGGGCGCAGTTCAGACATGATCGGGAAATCAATGCGGGACGTTTTCCCAGAGCTAAAGGGACAAATTTACTTTGACGCGTTCGATCGCGTTTACCGGACAGGAGAACCGTTCATTGGAAATGAGTCGGTTGCTTACTGGGATCGAAACAGCAATGGTGTGTTGGAAGAGGGATTTTTCAACTGCATCTTTGCGCCTTGGCGGGATACTGAGGAAACCATTCAGGGCGTGTTGGTTTATAACATTGAAGTGACAGCTCAGGTGCGGGCAAGGCAACAAATTGAAAAACTGCTCGAAGAGCTACAGGAAAAAGAACGACAGCAGCAGTTTTTAATTGAATTGAATGACGCGATTCGTGCCATTCCAGACTCGAAGGAAATTATGTGGCAGGTGGTTTGTGGCACAGGAGAACACTTTAGTGTCACTCGCTGTAGCTACGGTGAAATTGATTCTACTCAGGAATACGTCCGAGTCGATCGCGATTATTGCAATGGTGTAATCAGCATTGTGGGTAGCCATCACATGGATTCGTTTGGCTCTGAACTTATTGCTGAATTAAAGCAGGGCAAAACTATTGTCGTAGATGATGTCCATGCCGATCCTCGGACTGCCGGAGCGGGGGCTGCTACCTTTGACGCAATTCAAACCAAATCTCTCCTGTGTGTTCCCTTAGTGAAAGAAGGGCGATTTGTTGCATTGTTGGTGTTGCACCATGTCTCTGTTCGCCGCTGGACAAAGGAAGAGGTGGCACTGATGGAGCGCATTGCCGAAAAAACCTGGCTAGCGGTAGAGCGATCGCGGGCAGAAGCGGAATTGCGAGAAAGTGAAGCTCACCTGCAACTCGCTCTGAAGGTGGGACGCATGGGAACCTGGGAGTGGGACATACAGACCGATTCATTGCTTTGGTCAGAAGGCCACTTCACCGTCCTGGGTCTACAACCGAATGAATGCGAACCGGGCTATGAGGTTTGGGCAAGTCGGGTTCATCCCGATGACCTAGCAGAAGCTGACGCGAAATTTGAGCAAGCCATAGCTGAAAAGAAAGAGTATCACCATGAATATCGCCTGCGTTGGTCAGATGGCTCCCTTCACTGGGTGGAAGCGAGAGGAAAGTTTACTTATGATGTTCAGGGAAATCCCAAGCACTCGATCGGAGTTGTCATTGATATCACAGAACGCAAGCAAGCGGAAGAGGCCCTGCGTCAAGCCCTACAAAAGCTCAACTTCCATGTTGAAAACTCTCCAATGGCAGTCGTTGAATGGAATCGAGACTTTCAAATCATTCGCTGGTCTGCTGGTGCAGAGCGCATTTTGGGCTGGAAAGCCGAAGAAATTTTAGGCCAATCTTTAACTGAGATACCTTTTGTTTTTGAGGAAGACCTTGAATCGGTGACTGAAGTCTGTCAACGGCTGGTCTATGGTGAAGAACCCCATATTTTTTCATACAACCGCAATTACACCAAAGATCGCAACCTTGTGCATTGCGAGTGGTATAACTCCAGTCTCAGGGACGAATCGGGACGGATGATTTCGGTGTTATCGCTGGTGCTGGATGTGACGGATCGCAAGCAAGCAGAACAAGAACGAGAACAATTGTTAGAACGCGAGCGCCTAGCACGCTCCGAAGCAGAAACCGCACAGCGCCAACTGGAAACCATCTTTGAAACCTCACCCATTGGGCTTGCTTTGTTAGATGAAAAGCAGCGATTTATTGCCCTCAACGAAGCATTAGCAGAAATTAATGGATTAACCCGCGAACAACACTTAGGCTCTTCAATTCCAGAACTTTTTGGTCAAATCGATCCCGAATTAGTTGAAGTCTTTAATCATATCTACGCTACAGGCAATCCTTTTATTTCAACCAACTTTGCGGTGAAGACTCCTGGACGCAGGGATCGCCATCCTGGTTACTACAACGTTTACTATCTTCCGACAGTTAACTCAAATGGTCAGATCGAACGTGTTTTAGTCTATGTGGTAGATGTGACGGAACGGGTGCATATAGAAGATGCCCAACGCTTTCTCTCTGAGGCGAGTGCAGTGCTTGCCTCCTCACTCGATTATCAAACGACTCTAGAGCGAGTCGCGCAGCTTACAGTACCGGAATTAGCCGACTGGTGTACGGTTCACATCGTTGAGGAAGATGGTTCGATCGAGCAGATTGCGGTTGCTCACATCGACCCTGCCAAGCTTTCATGGGCATATCAGATTAGAGACAAGTATCCTCTGAACCCGGATGACGATCGGGGCGCTGCATACACCTTGCGAACTGGGCAATCTGATTTCGTGCCGGAGATTCCCGATGAACTATTGGTACAGGCAGCGCGTGACTCAGAGCATTTAGAGATTCTGCGGCAAGTTGGATTCCAATCGGTAATGACGGTGCCATTACGAACTCAGGCACGAATTCTAGGGGTCATTTCCTTTATCTCAGCCGAATCGGGACGACGGTATACCTCAGCAGATTTGCAACTGGCAGAGGAATTGGCTCGTCGTGCTTCTTTGGCGATCGACAATGCTCACTTGTACCGGCAGGCTCAACGCGATCGCGCAAAAGCAGAAGCGGCTAACCGGATTAAAGACGAATTTTTAGCAGTATTGTCCCACGAGTTGCGATCGCCCCTCAATCCGATTCTGGGCTGGACAAAATTGCTACGAACTGGGCGACTAGATACCACAAAAACCCAGCAAGCGCTGGAAACGATCGAACGTAACGCCAAGCTGCAAGCCCAATTAATTGAGGACTTGTTGGATGTCTCGCGCATTCTGCAAGGAAAAATGACGTTAAACGTCGCTCCTGTGAATCTAGCGGCAATGATTGAGGCTGCACGGGAAACGGTACGACTGGCAGCCGAAGCCAAACACATTCAAATCCAGACCACATTTAATCCTATTTCAGGAACCGTTTCAGGCGATGCTAATCGCCTCCAACAAGTAGTCTGGAACCTCCTCTCCAATGCCGTGAAGTTCACCCCAACCGGAGGACGAGTCGAGGTGCAACTAGCGCAGGTTGGTATGTATGCTCAGATTCAAGTCAAAGATACTGGCAAAGGCATCAGACGAGACTTCTTACCTCATGTGTTTGACTACTTCCGTCAAGAAGATGGCACAACGACTCGACAATTTGGCGGATTGGGATTGGGACTAGCGATCGTCCGTCATTTTACCGAACTGCATGGAGGAACCGTTCAAGCAGATAGCTTAGGACAGAACTTAGGGGCTACATTTACCATCCGGCTACCGTTAAACATCCTAGAGGCGGAACCCTCTTGTGATGACAAACATCCAGAAAGTGCCACAGATTTGGCAGGTGTTCAGGTCTTGGTTGTGGACGACGATGCAGATATGCGGGAGTTGGCAGCATTCACCCTGATGCAATCTGGCGCACAAGTTACGACAGCCGCTTCCGGTGTACAGGCGTTGACCCTCCTGAATCAATCTGTCCCGGATCTGCTGTTATGTGACATTGGGATGCCAGAGATGGATGGTTATGCCCTGATTCGGCAAATTAGAAAGTGGTCACCCCAACAGGGAGGCACGATTCCTGCGATCGCACTTACTGCCTATGCTGGAGAGATCGATCAGCAGCAAGCCTTAGCTGCCGGATTTCAGATCCATATCTCGAAGCCTGTCGAACCTGATGAATTGGTAAAAGCTATTGACCGTTTGCTAAGACACTGAATAATTTGAGGACTAGCTATCATGCTGCTTGGAATAGATTTAGGAACAGGCTCTGCTAAGGCATTGCTCCTAGCGACAGACGGAACCACTATAGGTGAAGCATCAACATCCTATCCTGTTCATGCACCCCAACCTGGATGGGCTGAGTCGGAGCCAGAAGATTGGTGGTTAGCTGTTGCCTCGGCTGTTAGGAAGGCAGTGGGAAATCATGCTGACCAAGTAGGGGCGATCGCACTTTCAGGGCAAATGCACGGTGTTGTCCTAGCTTCGGAGTCGGGTCAGCCTCTGCGCCCTGCTATCCTCTGGGCAGATACTCGCTCTAGTGCCACGCTTAACACTTATCATTCGATCGATGCCGCTATTCTAGAGCGATTGGGCAACCCGATTACGGCGGGAATGGCGGGCCCAACTTTGTTGTGGCTACGAGAACACGAGGCTACTGTCTACACCGAAGCCCGTTGGGCACTCCAGCCAAAAGATTGGCTGCGGTTACGGCTGACTGGAGAAGTTGCAACCGAACCATCTGATGCTAGCGGTACTTTGCTGTACGATGTTGTGTCGGACAACTGGGCTGGGGAAGCAATTGGGGCGCTGAATCTACGTGGTGATTGGTTACCAAAAATTATCCCCTCAAGTGCGATCGCTGGCTACCTAACAACTGTTGCTTCAGAGCATCTTGCCTTAAGAGTTGGCTTACCGGTTATTGCTGGTGCTGCGGATACGGCAGCGGCGGCACTTGGTAACGGACTACTAGAGCCTGGATTGGTTCAACTAACGATCGGCACAGGCGCTCAAATCATTACACCTCGATCGCAACCAATTATCGATCGTCATGGTCGCACACATCTATATCGAGCCGCCATACCTAACCAGTGGTACACCCTTGCAGCCATGCAAAATGCGGGGTTAGCGCTTGAGTGGGTGCGAGGTATCCTCGGCTTGAGCTGGCAGGAAGTCTATACTAAAGCGTTTTCTGTTCCCCCAGGATGTGAAGGATTGACATTTTTGCCATACCTCACGGGTGAGCGAACTCCACACCTCGACCCCTATGTACGTGGGGCATGGGTGGGGCTGGGACTGCATCACACACAGGCACACCTGATGAGGGCAGCTTTAGAGGGAGTTGCTTTTGGCTTGCGACAAGGTTTTGACGCACTTGAGGCAACAGGTTTTAAAGCCACAGAACTGCGTTTAGCAGGCGGTGGAACGGCAGAAATGCCTTGGAAACAATTACTGACTGATGTATTGAGAATACCTCTCTATGCAACTACAGTTCCTGCTGCTTCCGCGCGTGGTGCTGCTCTACTGGCGGGTATCGGAATTGGTGTATACGCAGATGCTAATGACACCATCAAAATGGTAGCCGCACCAACGCTTGCTGCAAGTCCGCAATCAGTTGATCCAACCCTAGAAGAGGCTTGGATGCGATATCAATCGCTTTATCCACGACTTAAAAAAATCGGATAGGAGCTATGCCTCAAAGAGGACGTGCTAGAAGCTATCTACAAATTATTCTTAAGCTAAGATTGCTTAATATCAGTCAAATCAAATAAGAAAATTTACTAACCTAGTAGGTACATATTACATCAATATAGTAAGTGGAATAAATCTGCCCAAATCAGCCGATGCTTCTGATTTATACATAGACTGTAATGAATCTGCATCTATAAACTACCAGGAAGATGAAAAAAAGTTGTCTTAAGTCAGGGTGGTATTGTATCCTCAAATTCTTACTTCAATTCCTTTGACGAACTATTTTATACTAAAAATACCGCTCTTAGCTCTATCTACTATGTGCTGAAACTTGAAGGAGATTTTAAAGTTTCTGCTTACAGAGAAGTTAACGGAGAAAACAAAAGAAAAATTATTTTTGAACATAACTTTGAGAAATGTCAATTCTCAGAGCCTGTAAAAATCTTACCAATAAATCTCCTGCAACATGAAAAGGCTGGCAGAATATACAGCAGATTGCCAGCTTATAGACGAGAATAGCAGCATTTAGAAAACCAGTTTTTTAGATGTTGAGAATTGATTAAATAAGCGTGCGAAGTGCGGCCGGGATTCATTGGTGACAAGTTAAGACTTAATTGGATTTGTCAATCAGTAATATTACTCAAAAAAACTGCTGTTTTAGGAGTGGAAAATTTACGATTTGAGAGGGAGTAGGTATAAGTATCACCCTCGGCACGATCGCACGATCGCCTAAATCTCAGTTTTGGGCGCCAAATCAGAGTAAATGTTGAGCATAATTGCTGATTGACAAATGCTTTTTTTAGCTTAACTTGTTACCAATGGCCGGGATTTGGTATCAGATGGAAGCAACTTGAGTTAAATGATGACATAATCTTCGCCCACAACAGCTTGAGTGACCTGTGGTTCCGGCTCTACTGGGTCGCTGTAATGAGTGTCAATGTATTTGATGAAACTTTCCCGATAAGCTTTGAGATGCGAGTTAAGTGCTTCGATATCCTGCTCTCCTGTCGCGAAACCCCTCTCTCTTCTGAATTGACCCGATTCCTTAACAAAAGCCATGTCAACTTGCCACAAAGCTGAATCAAGTGGGCGATATGACAAATCAACAATATCGTAAGCTGCGAATCCTTGGGACTTCATAAAACTCATTACATCATACATCTGACCGAACAAAGTAACTTCTACAATTACATATTCAGTCTGCTGCAAAATCTCAGTTGCTCCTGCTAAAACATCTACTTCCTGTCCGTCTACATCAACTTTAATTAAATACGGGCCTGGCAAATTTCTTTCCCTGCATATTCCATCCAGGGTAATTGCTGGTATTTTTCTCAAATAAGGATCGCTGCTGTCAGTAACTCGATTTTCAGAAAGTGAAGAATGCACCATACCGGGACTGACGTTGAGGGTGAAAACTCCCGATTCTTTGCTCGCGGCTGCAATAATGTATTCTGCACTTTTTAGCTTGCGGCAAATTTTGGCGAGATAAGGTTCATTTTCGGCGATTGGTTCAATTAGCAAATGTCGCGAATTGGGAAAACTTTCGTAAAGGTTAAAAGTTCCCAAGGCCGCACCGACATCAATCACAGTTTTTGGTTCAAAACCTAACTTTTTAGCCAGCAGCAAGCTGCCTGACATCGAGTTTCTGAGAATTCCTGTTTGTTGTTGGCTCATCATATTTATCCTGCTTTCAATAAGGCGATCGTGCTTGAGGTACCTGTGCAAGTAAGGTGCGCACTGCGCAGCCTACAGATAGAGTAAGGTGCGCAGTGCGCAGCCTACAGATAGAATTTGGGTGTAGTGCGAACTGCGCACCCTACAGATAGAGTAAGGTGCGCAATGCGCACCCCACAAATAGAATTTGGGTGTAATTCTTGTCTTTACTTCGCGGATTTCTGCGCCTTGTTTTCCGGTTCTACAGATTGCAAAGCTTCGTCGAGAATTGCCCGTGCTTCTTCGGCTTTACTTCTAGCTTCCCGATAGCGGACATTAGCTTGAGCGAAGTTTTTGAGAACCTTGAAACCATCTTTCAAACGACCAATTTCCTCGGCAGTCACAGCCTCATCTGAAAACAAAATGTCGATCGCCGCCCGGATTTTGAGTGCTTCTTCGCGGGATTCCATCACTTTCAATTTGAGACTTGCCAAATTGCTCAAAATCTGGACGGCTTCAGTAATCGCGTCCTCGCCGTCAGACGCAGCATCTTCGATATCCTTAACTTCAACAAACTGCTTGGGCCCAAATCCCTCCACGAGTTCCGTAGGCAGCTTGCCCTCATCCATGAGATCCATCAGCCGATCCATCGCTTCTTCCCGGGCTTTGGCTGAATCTTTCCCTTTGACAGTTAAAATAATTTCGGGGCTTTGAGGAAGTGTATAGCGAACCATATTTTGACAGCCTGTGCGCGAAAACAATTGAATGATATTTTATCTTTATTCGATCGCCAGTTGCAGCGATCGATCCGCTCCATTACCAACCGCTTGCCAAAACTTGACACATATACACTCAAAAGGAACCCTCGACAATGAAAGATAAATTTCTTAACTTTCTCAACTTGATTTTAGTAGCTGATGTATTTTTCGTCTTTGCCAGTTTTGCGTGGTTTGCGATCGCAGTAGCAGGTCGATCGACAGGGGTGAATCTCGGTTTTGATTTGTGGTACAGTCTCTGGCAGCCCGTATTTAATCCCGCCCTCGGAATTCTTATGGGCGGTGCTATTCTCAGCGGTATAATTAACCAAGTTTCTAAACGGCTCAATCCGAAGTAAAATTGATGTTTTGTGGGAGACGGTGATTGGCGATGCTACGCAAGTTGGCGATCGAACTTGTGGGATGCGTCAGAGATGAGGCACTCCATTAGGTCGATGAAGCTTGAAAATACATAAGTAGTCAAAAGTGAGTGAAAAGCTCCCTGAATAAGCTATCTCTTATGAAAGCAATCACAAAAGTTATGATAGCTTTACATTCTGTTACAGGGTAAAGTTTATTTTCGCCTACTTATTTAGGTCGGAAATAAGGATTGGACGATCGCGATCTAAAAAAATCAAGTCATGTTCTGAGTAACAAAAGTCGGGCATTAATTATGGGAGAACAAAAATGTATCGGTATCCTCACCAGCGGGGGTGACTGTGCAGGCTTAAACGCAGTTATCCGAGCCGTTGTCCACCGCGCAACGGGAACTTACAATTGGAAAGTGATGGGCATTCGTCAAGCTACCAAGGGATTGATGAGTCGTCCCCCTCAAGCAATTCCCTTGGATATTGAGAAAGTAGACTCGTGGCTCACCATTGGCGGTACGATGCTAGGCACGACAAATGAGGGCAACCCTTTTGCCTTCCCGATGTCTGATGGGAGTCTACGCGATCGTTCTGAGGACATTATCGAAGGCTATCACCAACTAGGTTTGGATGCCTTAATTGGCATTGGTGGCGATGGCAGTCTTGCCATTCTCAGGAAGATTGCTCTACAAGGCAATTTGAATTTAGTTGCTATTCCTAAAACTATTGATAATGATGTCGGAATTACTGAGCGTTCTATCGGTTTTGATACGGCTGTCAATATTGCTACTGAAGCACTAGATCGCTTGCATTTTACCGCGGCTAGTCACAGTCGCGTTATGATTGTTGAAGTCATGGGACGCGATGCCGGACATATTGCGATCAGTGCCGGAATTTCTGGGGGAGCTGATATAATTCTGATTCCCGAAATCCCTTACAAAATTTCCCAAATCTGTGCCCAAATCCAAGAACGCCAAGACCGGGGAAAAAACTACTGTTTAATTATAGTAGCGGAGGCAGTTCGCACTGAAGAAGGCGAGTTAGTAATGCACACAAATCGCTTAGGTCAAAGTCGGTTAGGCGGAATTGGTCAGTATTTAGCTGATACAATTTCTGACTGTAGCGGTGCAGAAACTCGCGTCACCGTTTTGGGACATACTCAACGCGGGGGAACTCCTTCACCGCTAGAAAGATTAATTGCTTCGGCTTTTGGCGTGGCAGCAGTTGATTTAGTTGCCGAAGAGAAATACGACTGCATGGTATCTTGGCAAAAGCGGGAAGTTGTAAGCGTTCCTCTGGAAGATGCGATCGCCAAATACAGACCTGTAGAGTTCAATGGTACTCTGGTTAAAACGGCCCGCGGTTTAGGGATTTGTCTGGGAGACTAAACAATTACCCGTTTGATTTCTCAAAGGTTTAGTCCGGGACGCACTCAGAACCACGAAACTGGGTTAACCGAGACTGAGGGTTTTAAGCCCGTGTATTGTGCTTAAAAAACCAAGGTGCTGACCGTCCGTGCTTCCACGACTAATATTAACCTGGAAGTAGTGGCGTTTCAACGATGATTAGTGTACCTTGCAATTAGTTCCGAGCGAGTATCGACATCGAGTGCGATCGCGCTCGGAACTACAAAATACCGCACCAAGTAGAAAGGTGAGAAATTGACACCATTTACTGCACAAATTAGAGTGCGCCATTACGAAATGGACGCCCTCGGTCATGTCAATAATGCTGTCTACCAGCATTATTTAGAACACGCTGCGATCGAACATTTAGAACACTTGGGATTTACACTCGATCGCTACCGGGAACTGGGCGGCGTCTTTGTAATGCGGCGGATAGAGATTGACTATTTGCGATCTGCCGCTGCAGGCGATCGACTGGAGATATCAACTTGGATCGAACAACTGCGCGGCCCGCGCGCCGTCCGCCGCTACGAAATTCGCTTACTTGGAAGTGACGAAATATTGTTAAAAGCCGAGGCGCTTTGGGTTTGGGTAGAAGTTACGACCATGCGACCGCGAGCAATTCCCAAACAAATAATTGATATTTTTGAATCACACTCTCAAGCATTACCAACATAGAAAAAAAATCAACTATTATATTTGCAAAATCCTGTAAAAATCTCTGGGTTTGTAGTGAGGACTTCCGTCCTCTATTCCCCGTTTGTAGAAGTGGAAAAAGTTGATTGTCGCCGGGGCCGCAAATTCCGATGGCAAAAAGTCGGATTGCCCGCCTGCCAGTTTGGATGTCACAGAGGTACGATGGAATATAGGGAGGGAGGCCAAGCCCGCGAAGGTTAAGCTTGGTGACAATACCCACAGGAAGGAAAAAATGACACTTAACTTGCGGCGACCGATTTTAATAGGCGGAATAGGACTTTCAGCAGCGCTGTGGCTGCTGGAAACTCTACAGCATTCGGGTTCAGAAATGGGCGAAACGGCACTCATCGGCTTGGCGGCTGCCGGTGCGGGGTATTGGTGGTGGAAGCAACAATCCCCCAAACTGGAACTCGCACTCCCGGAACCCCTGGTGAACCGGGAAGCAGCCGAAAAAGCGATCGCGACCTCCGAAGCCGCCATTAAATTGCTGGCTTCAGAAGCTCAAAACTCCGCCGATCCTGCTAATCTAACAGCAAAGCTCGATCGGGTCAGAAGCGAATTAGACAGAGAAGATTTGCGGATTACCGTCACGGGCGGCAAAGCTGTTGGCAAAACAGCCTTAATTCAAGTTTTAAATTCTAATTGGGCATCTCAACACCCGCACAAGCTGAGTTTTCCAGAAACAACACCGCTATTTGCTAATACAAATACCGATGCCAAAATCGGCGGTGATTTAGTGCTGTTTGTGACAGCGGGCGACATCACAGATTCCGAATTTCAAACATTATCTCAGCTAGCTGCAGCAGGTCAGCGCGTGCTGCTAGTCTGGAACAAACTAGACCAATATTTGCCAGAACAGCAGTCGCAGGTTTTGCACTCTTTGCAGCAGAAAATGCAAGGAATATTGGGGACAGAAGATATAATTGCGATCGCAGCTTCTCCCAAATCTATTAAAGTGCGCCAACACCAAGCGGACGGCACAGTTCAAGAACGCATCGAAAATCAAGTCTCTCAACTCGACCCGCTGACGGAAAGATTGACTAAAATCTTAACTGAAGAACGACAACAGTTGGTGTGGGCGAGTGCGGTGCGCGAGGCTGCAAGTATCAAGTTAGAGGCAAAAACCTTATTAAATGCAGTCAGGCGCGATCGGGCAATTCCCATTATCGAACAATATCAGTACATCGCCGCAGCCACCGTGTTTGCTAATCCGGTTCCCGCTTTAGACTTGCTAGCAACAACCGCCATCAGCACCCAACTCGTAATCGATCTCGGCGCTATCTACCAGCGAAAGTTTTCCTTAGACCAAGCTAAGACAGTAGCGGGTACTTTGGCTAATCAAATGTTCAAATTGGGATTAGTAGAACTGTCTACCCAAACTATTACTGGACTGCTGAAAAGCAATGCCGTCACCTATGTAGCAGGAGGCGCGGTGCAGGGAATTAGTGCAGCATATTTTACCAGAATAGCAGGACTGAGTTTAATTGAATATTTCCAAAGTCAAGAACTGGAAAATGCTGCCACAGGCATTTTCAATCTCGCCCAGTTGACTAAAACTTTGCAAGCAGTATTTACCCAAAGTCAGCAAGTTTCCTTCTTGCAATCTTTCGTCAACCAAGTGGCGAGTCGCCTTTCATCTCAGGTATCTGGGCCCGAAACCGTTAAGTCGGCGGCCAATTAAGTAAAATAAAGGAACAGGCTTTCCGGCCTGTTCCACAAAAATTTTTTGTTATTGTGGAACGGGCATCTTGCCCGTTCAATGTTTTTTGGAAAACTGCTCACTAAAAAATTATAAATTTATGAAAAATTGTATTAAAATAAGAAATAGGATTTATAATTCGACGATCAATTCTACCTGCTTAAAAAAGCCGATCGCCAATGGCTGACAATTCCCTTCAAGAAAATCGCTTATCCCTAGCCCGTGCCAGTTTGCGCGAAGCCCTGGCGCGCTATTCCCACCTGCGCCAAGGGAAAAAAAACTCGAATAATACAGAATTAGAAGCGGCGCTGCAATATCAGTTAGATATCTTAACTTCCACCTCAGAAAAACTAGACCACAACATAATCCGCATTGCTACTTTCGGCCTAGTCAGCCGTGGCAAGTCAGCCGTATTAAACGCGCTTTTAGGTCACAAAATTCTGCAAACAGGCCCTCTCAACGGCGTGACTCAGTGGCCGCGTTCCGTGCGCTGGAGTGTGCCTTTATCCTTCCTTGACAGCGAGGAATCCCCCCAATCCCCCCTTGGCAAGGGGGGGAAAGGAGGGGTGCAAGTTGAATTAATTGACACTCCCGGACTTGATGAAGTTGGCGGCGAAGTGCGCGGCGAAATGGCGAAACAAGTAACTCGCCAAGCTGACTTAATTCTGTTTGTCGTTGCAGGGGATATCACTCGAACTGAATATCAAGCACTGTGCGAATTGCAAACAGCTCAAAAACCAGTAATTTTAGTTTTTAATAAAATTGACCTTTATCCAGAATTAGACAGAAAAGCTATTTACCAAAGTTTGCAAGCGCTGGGAAATTCTGAAGAGTTAGCAGCCGCTGCGCTAACAGAGCAAACAGATAGCGAAAATTTGTCCGATCGCCCAAACAACTCCTCCGATAAATCTACCGCAAAATCACCGCCTAAAACTGCTAAATCTTTAGAAATAGTCATGGTAGCCGCCGAACCCGCGCCGGTGCAAGTGCGGGTGGAATGGTCTGACGGAAGAGTCACTAACGAATGGGAGTCGCCGCCCGCGCAGATAGACGAACTCAAACATAAAATTCTTACAATTCTTAACAGAGAAGGTCGATCGCTCCTCGCTTTAAATGCTTTAGTTGAAGCTAGAGATGCCGAAGCAAACATTGCCCGTCACGTTCTCAAATTGCGCCAAACAGAAGCCGAAGATTTAATCTGGCAATTTGCAAAATATAAAGCTTTGGCTGTCGGTTTAAATCCAGTGGCATTCTTGGATGTAATGGGAGCAAGTGTCGCAGATTTAGCTTTAATTCGCTCTTTATCCAGACTTTACGGCTTACCCATGACTGGTTACGAAGCCGGGAAACTTTGGCAGACTATTTTCTCCAGTGCTGGCGGCGTACTTTTGGGAGAATTGGGTAGCAGTTTTCTGTTGGGATTTGGCAAAAGTGCGGCGGCTGCGGCCCCGCACATCGGCTTTTCTACTTTTGCCGGAGTCGCTGTCACTCAAGCTAGTTTAGCAGCTTACGGAACCTATGCTGTCGGTCGTGCCGCCCAAGTTTATTTAGAAAAAGGCTGCACCTGGGGCCCCCTGGGACAAGATACGGTAATTCAAGAAATTCTCGCCACCATCGAGCGTAATACAATTATCGATCGCTTGCAGCAAGAGTTTAAAATTGGCAATTAAAAATTGCCCTAGTAGTTGAGTAGGGTACGTCAGCAGATGGTTATTTCTTAATAATCGAAGAGCTATGATCTGACGCACCCTACTGCTTTTATTCTTATACCATTGTCAAAAAATAATGCAACTGTAGGCCCGTGTTCCAAACCACGATAGTCATCAGTGATTCCCAGTTCTTTAATCGAAAATCAAAAATCGAAAATCGAAAATAGTCTTACCGTCTCGCGATTCTAACACCTTCCCTAAAATGCGCGATCGTCGCAATTACCGCTATAGAAAAGTAAAATATTCTAATTAGCCAAAAACAAACCCGCATTGACCAAGACACAATAGTCGGAGCAATACCTGTGAACTGTACAAATCTGGAATTAACTTTTTTTTCAAAACTGTCAAGGTCTTTCATCTCCGATTGTTTCGTCGGAATAACCGGAAACTGACCAGTATATACGTAATAACCGATAAAACCAGGCAATCCTACTTTTCTATTCAAAAATGAGTTAGTTAAGGTTGCAGTTTGCGAAGGCGATAAATTATCCGATTCTTCCACTTTGTCCAGCCAAGAATTATATCGAATGGCTGGCGTAATCATGAAAACTAAGGGAACTATAACTATCAACACAGCAGCACTAATTTTGCGACCGTATTGAGGGTGTAGAAGCCTTGTCGCCACACCCACTCCCATACCAATAAAAGCAAATACCAATATATTTAAAAGTTCAATAATTTCGATGCCCCTCAACAAATCGCCGATAATTAGAATTGTATATAATAATTTGTCTGCCAGTAGCAGAGCTGCCCACTTGATGAGAAGTGAAACGCCTACAATAGTAGCTACAATCGCCACATACCCAAAGGCACCTAGAACGTACAGTAAAATCGAACCGGCTTGTTTGAATGATTGCATGGAATTATTCACTCTTGTGAAAGTTGAGGAGTCCGATTGACAAAAAAACTTGAAATTTTAGATTAATCTGGAGTTCCAAATTTGATTTTTAAAATTGATTAGCTTGACCTTTTGAAATCAATCTACAATCTACAATCGATCGACAAGTTCCCGCGCCGCCGCTTTGGTGACTTGTGCGATCCGTTCCTTCACAACATCCTCTTCGTTAGCGCAGCCCTCGAAGAGGATCGCCCTGGGATCTGTTTCTTGTTCGCGATCGATCCCCAACCATAAAAGATACTCGATATTACCAGCCGGGCCAAGTAAAGGCGACCACGTTAAGCCGCGTTGCTGCCATCCTAAAGCTGTGGCTGCCTTCCACACTTGAAAAATCGCATCGGCTTGAGTTGCTGAGTCTCGCACTACGCCTTTTTTCCCGACTCTCTCGCGCCCTACCTCAAACTGCGGCTTTACCAGCAACACCGCTTCTCGCGGCGGTACCAACAATTCCCACAGCGCCGGTAAAATTTTATCCAGAGAAATAAACGACACATCTACTACCGCCAAATCTGCATAAACCCCTATTGGCAAAGCACCTGCCACGGGCAACTCTTGCTCCCCCCTTTGATAAGGGGGGGCTGGGGGGGGTAACTCCCCGTAAAGCTCAGTAGCAGTCATGTACCGCAAATTGGTGCGTTCTTTCAAAATTACTCTCGGATCGTTACGCAAGCCCCAATCTGCTTGACCGTAGCCAACATCTATGCCGTAGACTAAGGCTGCGCCAGCTTGCAGCAAACAGTCGGTAAAACCGCCTGTGGAGATGCCGCCGTCGAGACAAATTCTGCCTGCAACGGGAATCGCAAAAACTTCTAAAGCTTTGGCTAATTTGTCGCCGCCTCTGGAAACATAGCGCGATCGCTCTTTAATCTGAATTTTTGCTGTAATATCAACTTCAGTGCCCGGTTTGTCAACTACCTGCTGGTTGATAGAGACTTTCCCAGTCCGAATCAAGGCCTGAGCTTGCTGTCTGGAACTGCACAAATCTAGGCTGACCAATAATGTGTCTAGTCGCTGTTTAGCCAAGGTTTTTAATCTGTACGGATAGGGTGAAGAACAGTACCAGATTAGCACTTACGCACAAGCCCCACTGCTAATTTTTGGCGATTATTTTGGTTTTGCGATTGTCGCGGGGCGATCGCCCCCAGGTCACAGGATGTGACTGAGATCGCTCTAATTGTGTATTTGGATCACTGATCAACATTCATAGAATCACACAATAATTTTTGTGACTAGCGGATGATTTATATGGAGCTAAAAGCGCTACAAATACCATCAGGGCGATCGACTATGAAAACAATTAACTTTCCTATCAGAAATCCTGGCAATTGTCAAGAAAATCCCCTCGCCTTCGTCAGCGGTGACATCATCCACATTCTTTACCCCAATGGCGAAGTAGAAGCAATAACCGCCGAACAAGTGGAGCTGGGCCAAACCAAAAATCCCCTCGATAAATGCCTCGTCTGGGGATGTGTTGACGATTTTTAGCACCAGTTTCAAACAAGAAGGCAATTATAGGGAAGCTCCAAACCCTTAATTCATAAGTCATTCCCAATTATTCAAATTTTTAATCTATAATTTTTAATCTACTATTTTTAATCTAAAATTGTATAACCCATAAAAAAAGATCGCTTGGAGGCTGTGAAGCCAAAAAAAGCGATCGATCTAACTGCTGCTAACTGCAAGCCACAAGTGCAATTTGCTGTTAAAAAAATTAGCAAATTGACTTAAATATCTTGTTCGCTCAATTCGCGAATCATGTAATCAAAAGGCTGATCCAAAAAAGGCCCCACAGACAAGCCAGCAGCTTGCACCTGAGCCTTAACCATCTCCTTCATAATGCCAATCCCCATCACCGTCGGGCCAATGGGAACGCTTAGAGAATTGTAAGTTTCCCGCAAACCTTGCAGCACGCGCTCGTCAAGCACGTCGGTACTTCCAGCCACCAGGGCGTAAGTAGCATAGCGCAAGTAGTAATCCATATCCCGCAGACAAGCCGCGTAACGGCGAGTCGTGTAGGCATTTCCGCCCGGACGGATCAGTTCCGGCTGTTCAGCAAATAGCTGGATACCAGCTTGCTTGACAATTGCCGCAGCATTGCTGTTAATCGCAGCCGCCGCCTGTACCCGTGCCGTGCCCGTTGCAAAATAAGATTTCAACCGATCGATACCATCTCGGTCTAAATACCTACCAGCAACATCATAGTTTTCAATCAGGCTAGTCACTGCATCGCGCATAAGTTTCTCTCCCAAAAATCTTTATCAATACTTTGCTATCTGAGACAGACCGCCTATTGTAGACTACTACAAATCGGCGTTTGATTAAGATTTGAGATAGGATTTTCACGAAGGGTAGTCTATCCGTGGCAAACTGTCGTAAAATTTAGCCGTTTGCCTGGTATCTTCAGCCGAAAAATAATCCACAGGGCAAGAATCTCAAACTGCCCGGCCGCAGTGGGCCCCTATTTCAAAATTTTGTAGCCATAGATACAAAATAGTGGATGCTGAAGGCCTACGATCGCCCAAACAGTCTGAAATCGGCCGATCGCCAAGACACAACCAATATCAGGAGTAAGTCATGTTCCAGACACCCCAAGAAGCCTTAAACTACATAAAAGAAAATAACATCCAGATCGTTGACCTAAAATTCATCGATATGCCGGGGATCTGGCAGCACCTTTCCCTGTACCACGACCAAATCGACGAAACTGCATTCACAGACGGCGTACCCTTCGACGGTTCCAGCATTAGGGGCTGGAAAGCCATCAACGAATCAGACATGACGATGGTCATCGATCCGACCACCGCTTGGATGGACCCGTTCATGGCAGAACCGACCATCAGCTTCATTTGCAGCATCAAAGAACCTCGCACCGGCCAACCGTACAGTCGCTGTCCTCGCACCATTGCCCAAAAAGCCATAGACTACTTGCTTTCGACCGGTCTGGGCGATACAGCATTCTTTGGCCCGGAAGCAGAATTCTTTATTTTTGACGACGTTCGCTTCGACCAAACCCAAAATTCCGGCTACTATTACGTAGATTCGATCGAAGGTCGCTGGAATTCCGGCAAAGAAGAAGCAGGCGGCAACCTCGGCTACAAACCGCGTTACAAAGAAGGTTATTTCCCAGTAGCACCAACCGATACCTCACAAGATATGAGAACGGAAATGCTGCTGACAATGGCAAAATGCGGCGTGCCCATCGAAAAACACCACCACGAAGTCGCCACTGGCGGTCAATGCGAACTCGGTTTCCGCTTTGCCACTCTAGTACAAGCAGCCGACTACTTGCTGACTTACAAATACGTCATCAAAAACGTCGGCAAAAAATACGGCAAAACCATCACCTTCATGCCCAAACCGCTGTTTAACGACAACGGTTCCGGGATGCACGTTCACCAGTCGATTTGGAAAGACGGCCAACCTCTATTTGCAGGCGATCAATATGCAGGTTTCAGCCAAATGGGACTGCATTACATCGGCGGCATTCTCAAGCACGCACCGGCACTTTTGGCAATCACCAACCCCACGACCAATTCCTACAAGCGTTTAGTTCCGGGCTTTGAAGCGCCTGTAAACTTAGCTTACTCTCAAGGAAATCGATCGGCATCAGTGCGGATTCCGTTGTCGGGAACCAACCCCAAAGCCAAGCGGTTAGAATTCCGCTGTCCCGATGCCACATCCAACCCCTATTTAGCATTTGCAGCCATGCTGTGCGCCGGCATAGACGGCATCAAGAATCAAATCGATCCGGGCGAACCTTTGGACGTGGATATCTACGACCTTTCGCCTGAAGAATTGAGCAAAATTCCTTCAACTCCCGGTTCCTTGGAAGGCGCTTTAGAAGCTTTGGAAAAAGACCACAGTTTCTTAACTGAAACCGGCGTATTTACCGAAGACTTCATCCAAACTTGGATTTCTTACAAACTCGACAATGAAGTCAACCCGATGCGGCTACGTCCTCACCCCTACGAGTTTGCTCTCTACTACGACTGTTAGAAGAAAATTAATAATTAAAAATTCAAAGTTAAAACTGGGATTATACCATTTTTAACCTGTGATTTTTAATTAATAAGAACGCCGCCCTTAAAAGCGGCGTTTTTTTGGAGTTTAGAACTGCTGGATCAGCGCCCATACTCTCCCGTTACCCGACACTATCTGAGCAACGCTGTTAGTAGTAGGGCCCATTGTAGCCTCAGAGACATCCTCTACAGCCCATTTATTTGCTTTCTCATCAACAATAAATAAATCGTCAGGAGTAGTGCCTTCCTGAACCCGATATATCTTATTCAAAATGAAACGCTGTCGCGCCTCAGCTTTTGGTATGCCGGTAACTTCATCAGGATCGATAGAGAGGGCACTGCCTTCTTTTAATGTACCTTTCGAGTTCGTTAAATTGCGATCGTCCCTTTGAGCAACCCGCACGCCGTGAAGCTGTAAACAAGGCTCTGTCTCAGAGATATTTGAGACAGCAGCTAGCGCCCCACTTTTTCCCAAACCGAGTACCGCTGCAAAAGCAGTCAAAATTAGCAAAAGCTTGAAATGATTCACTGTATTTATGATCCTTTGTTTGTGAGGTGCTGCACTCATTCTAAATTAGCAATTAGCAATTAACAATGACCAAACAATGTCCGATATTTTTGTAATGATCCGCAATCAGAGTAATAATGCTATGACTTCAGTTGACGGCATTGCGTTTGTCACTTTACTGACTCAAGAAGGACGAGTGCTGGCCGAGGAGACAGTTGATCTGTTTGAGGCAGATGTGAATTTTGATAACCTGAACCAGGGAAAATATACTGTAGTTGTCAGGCACGAAGGCGTTGAACCTCGATCGGCAACTTGTAGTGTTACAATCACCGATGAAGATAAAGTAATCATGCTGACATTTGTTTACTTGGAACTAGAACGGGTGCTGCTGGGCATTCAAACTTCAACAGAAGAAAGACTATGACCGTGAAAGTTACTCCGCCAAATTCAATTAAAATGTTTCGCTATCGAGTACATTTCTTGGCAAAAGACCTCTGGAGGGAAAAAAACCCGGTTTGTCGGATGAATCTGGCTTTACAGTTAGCTGATGTGGCGACAACTCTGGCTAGGTTGGAAGTAGAAGAGGCACGAAAATTTCAACAAGAGTCTGCTAGTGTTGAAACCCAAGACTCGAGGGAACCTGAAAAGTTTTGAGTGTATGAGGTTGCTTTCTGCGATCCGCGCAACCCTTGCGCGATCGCAGTTTAAAAAAATAATTTAACTGTAGAAAAGCTCCCAACCCTGATAATCATCAGTCATTTTTAATCTAAAATCTAAAATCTAAAATCTAAAATTGTATGACTCGCAACTTCAAACTAT
The DNA here is from genome assembly GCF_036705485.1 of Microcoleus sp. AT9b-C3. Lineage (NCBI taxonomy): Bacteria > Bacillati > Cyanobacteriota > Cyanophyceae > Oscillatoriales > Microcoleaceae > Microcoleus > Microcoleus sp. AT9b-C3. The sequence continues at coordinate 30,153 of NZ_JAUBUR010000047.1, forward strand.
TGTCGTTGGTCGATCGACTAAAAAAATTCTCTGTATAAAATTGAATCTCCGTGCTAAACAATAACTTTCACCCTTGCGAGGTAATGGGTTGTCGAAAAAACTGCGTTACACTTATATAGGTATCTTTACAAAACAACATAAAACCATGACTGTTGCCTATCCCCGCAAGCTTCGCAACGCAATGGGAGCACGCGAGATTTTAGCTCAAGTAGTCCGCGATCGCGAAATTCACCTGATCACCATCAACCGCTACCGCTACAGCGAACAGCGCAGTTGCAAAGACCTCACAGACGTAATCGAACAGCTAGACGGGAACCCGGCCGAACTGGTGCGCGACCTCTCCCGGCACATTTCCGACGAAGCGCGACACGCCATGTGGCTGACAGATTTGCTGGTAGACTTGGGCCAAAATGTGGGAACGCCGCCGGGAGTCTCCTACATTGACGAATTTGAAAGGTTGTATGACAGCGAACAACAAGACCCCACCAAAGAGCGGGAAGATTTTGTAATTTCTTCCCTCGCGGCGATTAACGTCACTGAGAAGCGGGGCTGCGAATACTTCTCCGCCCACATCCACGCCCTCAAACAGGCTCCGCAAACCGACGAAAATGTCAAAATTCGCGAAACAATCGAAAAGATTTTTCCCGAAGAAGCTGGTCATGTCCGCTGGGGCAACCGCTGGCTGGCCCAAATCGCCGACAAAAGCCCGGAACACCGCCAGAAGGTGGAACAGGCAAAGCGCAAGTATGTGGCGATCGAACAAGCAGCTTTTGAATCGGGAATGGATATCATGCTGGGGGCAGAACTCCGCCGCGTTAGCCGCCTCGTGGACATTGCCAACACCATGCCGATGTGGGAACGCCCGCAATACCTGATGGAACGCTTACCCAGAACCCTGCTCGCCCCCGACCTGCAAATGACCAGAGTCGATGTAGCTCAGCGCGCCTGGAACCGCGACCCGCAGGCATTTATGGAGAAATTGGTGCCCATGTTCCTCAACGGCTTGAATACCATTGAGAAGAAGCCGGCGGCGACTAAGCCCAAGGCTTAAAAACGATCGCGAACCCGGTTGAAACCGCTTTGCAAGTCAAACTTGCGTCTGCCTCCGCAAACAAGCCAGATATACTGGTTCCCAGGCATAGCCTCGGAACCAGTTATTTAAAGTCATAATTTTAAGCTTGAGCAAGTAAACTGATTATTGGAATAGTTTTCCGTCTAAATATAATCATGACTAACAGCGAGCCGAACATACAAACAGCTTCCGCAGAAAGCCAATCGAGTGAAAGCGCGATCGCCTCCGAGCAGGTCGAAAAAGCCACAGCCGTCACCTATGCAGAAGAAATTGAAACTGTCATCGCCAGCATGGCTGTAGACCAAAAAGTGATGGTCGGTCAAAGTGAAGCTGGCGGACATCTTTGGAAGTTCAAGTACGGCAGTGTCGAAGTGTTCGTGCAACTCACCGGCGAAACCGAAGATGATACTTTGACTGTTTGGGCTTTTGTACTGCAGTTGCCAGCGAAGAATGAAGCTCAATTAATGCGAAAAATTCTAGAAATGAATTGGCTGTCTACTTTAGAAGCTCATTTTGCCATTGTTGATAATCAAGTTGCCGTAGTATCGACTCGGACGATGGCGGAAATCTCGACCGGGGAAATTTCTCGGGTTATTACTATTGTCGCTACGATCGCCGATGATAATGACGATATTTTGCAAGCAGAATTCGGTCTGTAGTCATTAGTTAACAGTTAACAGTCAACAACTAACAGTTAACAGTTAACAGTTAACTAATATGCAGGCCCTGCGAGCCAAGCAATAGTGATTCCCAGCCCCAAACCTACAAGCACTTGAAAAGGAGTGTGTCCCAACAACTCTTTGAGGCGAGCTTCATTAAGATTGTGATCTTCTTCAAAAAACTCGTCAATAATTTGGTTGAGGATGCGAGCTTGCTTGCCTGCTGCTTGGCGGACGCCTGCTGCGTCATACATCACAATAATTGCAAAGATCGCAGCGATCGCAAAATCCGGGCTTTCCCATCCCATCGTTTGTCCGACTCCAGCAGCCAAAGCGCCCACAAAAGACGAGTGAGCGCTGGGCATTCCCCCCGTTGTTACCAAATACTGAAGATTAAACTTGCGATTTTTGACCAACTCGATCGGCAACTTCATGATCTGAGCCGCGAGACAAGCGAGCAAAGCAACCACGAGTACATGATTGTTGAATATGCCGCTGCAAATTTCCTGCATAGTGTTTGGTATTTCTAGTTACTGCGGCTGGTAATAAAATCGGCGATAGCCAGCAGCGGTAGAGCTTTGCTCCCAAACACTGCCAATTGAGCCTTAGCATCAGCAACAAGCTGCGAAGCCTGGCGCCGAGACTCCTCAATTCCCCACAAACTCGGATAAGTGACTTTCCCTGCTTGAACATCTTTGCCAGCAGTTTTGCCCAGTTCTTCTTGGGTAGCAGTAATATCCAGAATGTCGTCAATGATCTGGAAAGCCAGCCCAATATTTTGAGCGAAACGAGACAGCCGCTGCAAATCCGCAGCAGACGCCCCAGCCAGAATTGCCCCACAAACTACGCAAGCCTCTAACAGCGCGCCTGTTTTGTGAGCGTGAATGTAATTCAAAGTTTCCAAAGAAACATCTGTCTTTCCTTCGGATTCCAAATCAACCACCTGACCGCCTACGAGTCCAGCAGCACCCGATGCCCGCGCTAAATGGGCGATCGTCTGCAACACCTGCTGGGGGGGTACGTTCTCAGTTTTAGTAGCGATAAATTCAAAAGCATAGGTCAGCAAACCATCGCCAGCCAAAATGGCGATATCCTCGCCGTAGACTTTGTGGTTCGTCAGTTTGCCGCGCCGGTAGTCGTCATTGTCCATTGCCGGCAAATCGTCGTGAATCAGCGACATCGTGTGGATCATTTCCAAAGCGCAAGCTGTGGGAATTGCCATAGATGTAGTGCCACCGGCCAGTTCGCAGCTAGCCAGACACAGGATCGGACGCAGGCGCTTGCCCCCCGCTAGCAGCGAGTAGCGCATTGCTTCGTAAATTTTCTCTGGGTAGATGACCGGGAGTGCACTGTCGAGAGCTACCTCGATCGCCTCTTTTCGATTGACTAGATAAGTAGATAGGTCGAAAGAGGATTCCGGTTGGGACGAACCCATTTCTGTTGCCAATACCATCCCTTGCTCTCTTGTACTGAATAGTTATGTGGGATATTGTGAGCCGTTCAGGTCGCATTGTGCCGACTTTTACGGCAGTAGTTGCTCGAACTCCGAGCATCAATTAATCATTCTACGGGTGTTGTTGCACAGAAAATCTTTGAGTTTTGATAACTTTGTCAAATTGCCAGTCAATCTAAAATTTACAATCTCAAATCTCAAATCCGCTGATGTGTCTGGCGACTTCCAAAAAGCGCTGCACCGCCGCCGTTGGATCGCTGCGCCAAATCAGAGCGATCGCGACAATGCAGGTTGATTCTGGCAGCGCTTTGTAAACAACCCCGCTGCGCTGGAAATTTTGCATCGACTCAGGGACGATCGCCACTCCCATCTCGGCGGCTACCAGACTCACAATGGTTTGCATTTGAATTGCTTCTTGAGCCGCGATCGGGCTAAAACCTGCTTGTTGACAAAGACTGACGATAGCATCGTACAATCCCGGAGCCTGCGATCGCGGAAATAAAATGAACGGTTCGGTGGAAAGTTCGCGTAATTGAAGATGCGTGCGATCTGCCGCCGGATGCGTTTCTGGCAATGCCACGATCAGCGGTTCTCGGAAAACGATTTCAGAATTTATCCCCTCTTCCTCAACCGGAGGGCGCACGAAGCCGATATCAATTTGCCCGAACCCCAGCCGCTGCAACTGTTCGTTTGTGGTCAGTTCGTGCAGTTCGAGCTTGACGGCGGGACACCGAGTGCGAAAGGCTTGCAAAATCGCTGGAACCACATTGTGTGCTGCCGAACTCACAAAGCCGATCGTCAGTTGTCCGAGTTCGCCCCGACTGGTTTGTCGGCCGAGTTGAATTGCTCGATCGACTTGCTGCAGAATTTTCCCAGCCTCCTCGAAAAAAACCTGTCCTGCTGCCGTTAAATGCACCGTCCGCTTGGTGCGGCGAAACAGTTGAAACCCCAACTCTGCCTCTAAATGCTGGATTTGTTGGCTCAGCGGAGGTTGGGCAATATGCAGTTTTTCGGCTGCACGAGTGAAATTCAGTTCCTCTGCAACTGCAATGAAATAACGCAAATGCCGAAGTTCCATAGCTCTCCAATCATTTATATTTTAAAAGTATAAGTAGTTAGTTAAACATATATTGGACATTGATGATGATATTTCATACAGTGATTAATAGGCGAAATTGAGAATTAAACAATGGCTAACTTGGATATCAAAATTAGAGAAGCAGAGCTGGCAGATTTGGAATTAATCGTGGATTTTATTTCGCAAAAAAGCGAGTTTGATGGATCTAAAAATTTCTTAGCAGCAACAGCAGATAAATTGCAGCAAACGTTGTTTTGCCAGCCTCCGCTAGTGCGGGTTTTGTTGGCAGAAGTTGCGGGAAAAGCGGTAGGATTTGCTCTTTTTCATTCGTCTTATTCAAGTTTATTGACGCAGCCTTGCCTTTGGCTTGATGATTTATTTGTGCAAGCTCCTATGCGCGGTATGGGAGTCGGGACAGCGCTGTTAAAGTATTTGGCAAAAATTGCTGAGTCCACAAATTGCGGGCGAATTGAATGGACTGTTAATACTGGCAATGCGCCGGGAATTGCTTTTTATGAAAAGCAGGGAGCGCGGATTTTGGAAAATATTAGGGTTTGCCGTATGGATGAGAATTCAATTAATCTACTTGCTTGCAAATAATTTAATAACGAACCGCGAAGGCGCGAAGAACGTGAAGAGAAGAAAAGAGAAGAGGAAAAAAGAGAAGAGATGTCAGAAAATTCTTGGAATTCGGCCCTTTATGAGAAAAATCATGCTTTTGTTTGGCAGTACGGTGAATCAATTGTGGAGTTACTGGCTCCGCAGGCTGGTGAACAAATTCTGGACTTGGGCTGCGGTACGGGACAGTTAACTGAAAAGATTGCTCAAACGGGTGCTTTTGTGCAAGGTATTGATTCCTCTTTGTCGATGATTTCTGCGGCAAAAAATAACTATCCTCACATTAACTTCTCTGTCGCAGATGCAAAAATTTTTCAAGTAGAAGAGCCGTTAGATGCTGTGTTTTCTAATGCGGTTTTGCACTGGATTAAGCAGCCGGATCTTGTGATTAATTGTGTGGAAAAAGCACTGAAGCCGGGAGGGCGTTTTGTGGCTGAGTTTGGAGGTAAGGGGAACGTAGGGGCGATCGTCCGCGCACTTTTGAGTGTTTTGTCAGAAATTGGCTGCCAGGAGCCGGAAGCGCTTAATCCTTGGTATTTTCCGAGTATTGGCGAGTATGCTGGGCTTTTGGAAAAACAGGGATTTGATGTGGGTTATGCCGTTTTGTTCGATCGACCGACTCCCCTAGAAGGTGGCAGCGCGGGTATGGTAAATTGGATTGAGATGTTTGCTGGCGGGTTTTTTTCGGGATTGTCTGAGGATGTGCGATCGCAGGTAATTAACGCAGTTGAAGAACGTTTGCGGCCGACGCTGTACCGCGATGGTAATTGGATTGCAGATTATCGCCGAATTCGCGTTGTTGCTGTCAAAAATTTCTATTGACAAATATAAGGCTTCAAATCGGGGAGATTTGTAGCCTTCGTTCACTCAGTATCCCCATCGCGCCGCACGTTAGTCCCAGCAGTTATTTTCTTTTCCTATTGTAACTGCGCTTTTGTGTAGAGGCCCATCAATTCTCCCCTGCCAAAAACTTACGACTCAGGCTTTTCGGATGTTGAATTTTACAGTCATATTTGTAGGGGTAAGCCGGCCCAATAAAAAATATTGTTGGCATGATACTTAGCCTCAACCAAAATAGACTCTTCCTTAACAAATAATAATCTAAGCTGGCTCTTCCATAGGGAGCGGGAAGCAAAAACGAACTAAGGCTTAAGGAAATAGCAAATGCTACAAAAGTTAGGCTCAAAGCGTTTAGCCCTTCTCGCCAGTGCAACCAATTTCTCGCAGCAAGGCGCGCCGCTAGCCATTTGTAAGTTGGTTGATAGCGAAAAACTCGATCGGGCAAATGTGCGATCGTAAATTCGTATCTGCAAACACCGCAACAACTCGGTTTCATGGATAAACCGGGTTGCTAAATACAGACCTTAGTTTAAATCTGTTCTTCCCCTTGATTAAAACGCTGAATTCCGTGATTTTCCTCGACTTGTAAAATAGCATCATTGGGAATATTGAGGATGCCTGTAAATGAATTTTGGCTTACTTTCAAACCTTGTTCCTTATTTTTGTGTTCGGCAAGTTCGCGCTGTAAATTGTCAATAATCTGTTGAAACCGGGCTGCTTGTCTCAACATTTCTTGTTCGGAGAAGTCCAGCAATTGCATCAGAGTAGCTACTTGATCTTCAAGTAATTGGGTTTCGCAATTATTGTTATTTGTAACAAAGGTTGTAGGCTTTTCTGAATATTCAAAAACACTTTTTTCGTCGGGAAGGGACAATGCTGTTTGGGAGCGTGTCACTTTTGCGATGAGTATAAATACTGGTGAGCCCCACCATGACTTTTTTGCCGCTCATCAGTATAATAGGGAATAATTATCATCTCTTCCCACTTGATATAATCATGACACCTGAACAACAACAGGCAATTAAAACACATCTAGATGCTATTTCTGCCATCCTTTATGATGATTCTAATCCTGATTCCTTGCAGACATTAGAAGATATTGAACTTGCAGTCAGAGACCAAGTTTTGACTCATGTGACACCACATATCGGCTTTTTTTATCTGCTCAGCTAGTGGTACAAAAGCCGGAAGAGTCAAGACTTTAAAAAGTACCCTAGGTAATTTAAGTATCACCCAAAAGCAAGCAGATAAACTAGGCTGTGGTAGTGCTAGTAGGTTGAGTCCACATTTAGAAAACTGTTGCTTAAGACTAAGTGCCAATGTTGCTTATAAGCAGGCCGCCCAAGATATTAAGTATCTAACGGGGGTGACTGTTCCGTCTAAAACACAACTCATATTAGTACATTATCAAGACTTCAGTGAACCGATATCAACAGAAGATATTTCAGAGCTAAGTGCAGATGGTGGAAAAGTACGACGCTCGGGTACATAGAGGACAAAAATCTGAATGGAAAGACTATAAAGCAATTGTGTCGGAAGCTGGTATATTGGCTAGTTTTAATCAAAATGATATCATCATTAATTGGGCAAATAAACAACCACTAGCCAAACCTGTAACTTGTCAGACGGTGATGGACATGATGGAGTATGGAATATATTTAAGGAAATCAGTAGTGAACACCAGAGAAGAGAAATTCTGGATTGGTACCATCTCAACGAAAATCTTCAGAAAGTAGGCGGTTCAATTAAGCGAGTTAAGCAAGCAGAAGCATACTTGTGGAAAGGAAATGTAGAGAGTGCGGCAGCTCTATTTACAAAGCTCAAGAAAAAATCAGCAGTGAATTTTTGCAAATATTTAGAAAAGCACAAAAAAAGGATTATCAACTATGAAACTCTTTCTCTTGATGGCATCTGTTCAATTGGTTCAGGAGCGGTAGAATCAGGCATTAAGCAAATAGGCAGACGAATTAAAATATCAGGAGCGAGTTGGAAATCAGAACATGTGGGACAAGTATTAGCTCATCGTTGTGCTTACTTAAACGGCTTAATTGGTAATCAGGTAAAAACTGCATGAGTATAATTGCTCACTGCAAAAGTGACATGCTCCCATGCTGTTTTGACACTAAGTGCCAAATCTTTAAACATTTCAGCCCTGCTTTGGGCAATTTTAACTTTCAGGAACATCATTACCGCAAACAAACTTCCTGACGGCAGAAGTCCCCCAAATCCCAAGACAGACTTGACATTATAGGGAAGAATTAAAGAATTTTGCTCAGGAATAAAGGGGCTGCCTTTTGCCTCTGATACATAAAAAATATTTAATACTGCCGGCTCTAATTGCAGGAACCTTTCTCGCTCAATTCCGAGGAATGTAGGAATATCTAAACCGAACTGCCGGATTATTTCCGAAATCGCCGGCATTTGAGCCACTAATTTTGTGCTAACTAATGGAATAGCTGTATTTTCTGCTGCTGTGTGCCGAGAATTCCACTGCGGTTTTGTCCCTGCGGCTGCTAGCAGAGTCCAACATTTCATGTCGGCGGCGGGGGAATTGCCCTTCATTAAGCCGCGGGCGGATTCTTGCAATGAGTCTTCTAATTCCCCGTAGGGATGAGTTTTGAACAAACGCACTAAGGCACAGGTATTTTCTCCTGTTTGCGAATCGCAAAAATGTTGGTAAATATAGTTAACAATCTTCTGGCTGCTGGCTTCCATACTAGCAGTATTTCTACCTAAGTGTGGCAGGACTAAGCTGCATTTAGCCATGTCTTGCAGGGTAAATAAGGTAATATCGTACATGAAAAAATGCTCTCCAAGAGCTCAAACACTCTTGTTCATTTATCGTTAAGGCCGCTACGGCAGCCGGAATCCTACTGAGAGTTTTGAACAAAGTGTTAGGTAAAATATGTATAAAATTTGCCCGCCAAATGCAGCAGTTGTATGGCAGGATACAGAAATTAAGATTAAACAAAAAAAATCTATCCCCTAGGATAGACCACAAGGACAGAAAGCCGATTTTTAATTGGTCAAAGGGTTGTTTACGAGAACTCCCCCAGAGTAATTAAAGAAACGGGGTTTTTCACCGGATATGCCTTGCGTTTTACAGAGCATTTTCGTAGATAAAAGTCGGTGTCTGCCTAAGCCATATTTACCGAAATCCTAGAAACTCAAGCCTTGGGTGCATCTCACTTTTGCGAATATGTCAAAAAAGGGTTAAAATAAAAAAGCTAGTAAAATCGTAAAATAAAGAGGAGGCAAAGAAAATGACACCCTCAGACCAACAACAGTTAAAAGCCCACTTAAAAGCGGCCGCAGAAATTCTTTACAGAAATACCGAGCCGACCGAGTTAGAAAGTTTTGAAAATATATAAAAATTAGTCCGTAATAAAATGTTAGAAGAAGTGGATACAGAACTAGGTAGCTTTTTTTGTAATTGCTCAAACCCCTTGACAAGAGGACGAGATAGAAATTAGATAGAGGAATGAAAAAACTCCCTGACCTAAAACAACTATCGGATGAGGCCAAAAACGCCTTGATAGTAGAGCGTTGGCAGGAAATCCAAAAACTGCGGGCAGCATTAGACACGCTCCGAATCAAAACCCAACTCATCTCCCGCCAAAACCAGCTCGAATTCAAGCACTCCACCATCATGCATGATTCAAGCGCAACATCAAGCCTAAGCCATCGAAAACAGAAGGAGTTAAAAGACAAAACAGCGTAGGCAGACCAGGAGGGGGAAGACACCTACATCCCAACCCCGACCAAATCATTATCGCTCAAATCAAAAGTTGTCCCCAGTGTTCAGAAACAGTTAGTGTCGCAGCCCAAAAATTGCAATCCGTCTATGACAAGATAGAACTATAGTCATTTCAAATAAATGTGAGACAAATGCAAGATGATGTAAAATGAAGAAAAATGGTTAACTCGGAGCTG
>NZ_JAUBUR010000048.1:0-39152 GCF_036705485.1 Microcoleus sp. AT9b-C3
AGCTCCGAGTTAACCATTTTTCTTCATTTTACATCATCTTGCATTTGTCTCACATTTATTTGAAATGACTATAGTACCTCACCAAACAGAATGTGATAAGTCAGAATTTTCTTGAGCTTGGGTATGTCCTCCAACCAAGACGTAATAGTGTTCGTAGGAATTTTGGCAAATGCCTCGTCAGTTGGTGCTAAGACCGTGTAGGGGCCCGGACTTTGCAATAAATCTAACAAACCAGCCGCTTCAATAACAGTCACGAGGGTTCTGAAAGAACCGGCATTGGTGGCAGTCTCGACAATATCAGCCATGATGTTTTTCAGGAGTGCAAATAGCAGAAAATAAATCTGGGGCGACGATCATTTTAGCAATTTACAAATAGCAGAAAATGAATCGAAGGGATGATGATTATTTTACTTATGGTAAGTTAGTTGGGTCGCCGGTCTTGATGGCTCGGCGCGATCGACCTTTTTGGCTTATACTTGGGTCGCCTCCTCCCCCTTGCGGAAAAACTGCTTTAAAATCTCCCCGGGCTCTCTGTCCCAGGTGTCGATATGTTCGTAAATTAAGCCGTCTTTATCCAGTTTATAAGTAGAGTAGCCATTAAAAAAAATCCGAGCTTTCCAGGGAACCCGCAGTGTCCCGCGAACAGTCCAATTTGCCACAATAGTATCATGTGCTGTCTGACCTACGTCGTGCAGGTCGAAGTAAATCTCGTTAAAGAATAGCTGCCCGTGAAATCGCAGAGTCCAAAAGATAATGCGATAGTTGATTTTTCCTTTAAATTTGTTAACAGGGTCTTGAAAATAAACATCTTTTGTGTAGATGTCGTAGGAGATGTCTTTCTCAAAAAGCGTCGGGAGATCCGCTTTCAGGGTGTCTACTGCTTGTTCTACCTGCATTTGATATTCGATCGCGCTCAAACTACCACCTTGTGACAGTATTAATTTATAACTTTAAATGAATAATCTCGATCGGCAGCGGGAGGAGCAAAAAATTGATACTTCATCCAGCTCTAATATTACCTCTAATTATATTGTCCGCCTCGGCCTTTCTGCTGACCCGGACTTGCGACATCGAAACCTTGGCACAGATTTGACAGAACACCCCCACTCCTCTGACATTCTCGCAGAAATCAACAGCGGCAAGCTGTTGATGGTAGATAGCCGTCGCCGGAACGGTCTAATTTTGATTAAACGCTTCCACGCGGAGTTTGCCGGGCCTGGGGCTGCCGTTGGCGGCGCTTTTGAGGTTGACTCTCAGCAGGTAATTCCCGTGGGCGATTTTTGTTTGGTTTGCCCTCAATCTCCCGAAGAAATACAGAAAGCTTTGGGAATTCGGCGGCAGTGGGTGCGGTTAATGGAACAGTTAACGGCAAAGCCGGCAGCTTTGGAACGCGCACAAATGGTTTTAACTCAGTTTGAACAATATTTGGATTCGGAAACAGTTGCACAAATTCCCGATGAAGCTTTGGCACTTTTAGTAGGCGTATTTCCCCAAACCATTCGCACAGCACGGCAAGGAAATGATCAGTTATAAATTGGTGTAGATACCTTATGCTGCGATCGTGCTGCTACAAGTTCCACTCGGCATTCTGCAAAACGACTCGATAGCCATCTGGGTCTTCAAAGGTCACTCCATCTCTGTCCCAGTAGGGATTGTAGGAGTTGACAGGCTCAAATCCCTTTGCTTTCATTCGCTCAACAGCCTGCTGCCATTCTTGTTGGTTAGGAAGGTAAAAGACGATAAGATTGTCTTGAGTTGGAGCGCCACCTACAATATGTCCCCGTTGATGGATGAATTCAAAGTGGTGGCTTTCTCCTGGCATTCCAACCATTACTCCGTCAAAACCTTCATGGTTTTCAAAACTATCGATGATTTGCAGCCCTAAACCCTCTGTGTAAAAATGAACAACTCGATCGAGGCAATCCGTTGGACGAGCAACTCGTACAACCTTTCCTTGAAGCATATATATCTTCTCCAAAGTTATTTTTGTGTCAAGCAGAAATTGGATACCGAATATTATGAGTTGTCAAAAATTTCTCCAATTCGATCGACTGTTCGCTGATTTTCCTCCGGGCTACCCACCGTAATTCGCAAACCTCCTCCAGTATGTCGAATTAAAGTACCTCGATCTTTTAGCTGCTGCATGATTTGTTTGTGTTCCTGTTCGGCAGATTCGCCATCGCCGGCTTTCACCCGCAGGTAGACGAAGTTAGCCGCACTCTGCCAAACTTGCAGTTTTTGATGCTGAGTTAGCGCTGCAATTAATTTGGCTCTTTCTGATAGAGTTTCGGGAATGGTTGCTAGCAATAACTGCCGCTGCGCTAAGGCTAACTCGGCTGCAGTTTGCGAGAAACTGGGAAGGTTATAGGGGAGGCGGATTTTTTCTAAGGCGGCTGCGAGTTCGGGATGGGCGATCGCATATCCGACTCTCATTGAGGCTAGTCGAAATGCTTTAGAAAATGTGCGTAAAATTATCCAATTCGGGTGGTTGTGCAATTGGTCTGCTAAAGTATGTTGGCTGAATTCAAAATAAGCTTCGTCAATTACTACTAATATCTCTTCGGGTAAAGTTGACAACCATTCTATTTCATCTGCTGTCAAAGCATTGGCTGTGGGAGAATTGGGATGAACGACAAAGACGACGCGCACCGGGGGATTTTGATTTTGCCCGTTAGCGCAGCCCTCGGAGAGGATCGCCTTTTTAGCCGCCTCGATATCGATTTCAAAATTCTCCTCTTTCCGCTGAACACTTACAACTGGAATGCCGAGGGTTTGGGCTATTATTCCATACATCGAAAAGGTGGGATTCGCTACCAAAATAGAGCCTTGCCCACCTAAACAAGTAGCTATTAAGAGCGATCTAATTAGTTCGTCGGAACCGTTACCAACAGAAATATTGTCTGCTGTAATGGCGGTTTTTGGCAGTGTAACCCCCCCTAGCGGGGGGATTGTGATTGATTCATTGACGTATTGGGCGAGATCCTCTTTGAGGGCTGCGTGGCCTCCGTCGGGATAGCGATTTGTCTCAATTAACTGCTGGTAAGTCCAAGCTAGCTTTTTTTTTAATTCCTCTGGCAAGTCGTAGGGGCATTCATTGGTATCGAGGCGATCGATCGCACTTTCCGAGGGCGCTGGTTCTCCTGACGCGCCGCCCGGATGGGGAGTGTATGCGGTAAGTTCGGCTAAATCTTTTCGGATAAAGGGAAGCATGGTATAGTTTACGACTTTTTATTTTAGATAATCTGCTTAGAAGCATCTGAACTTAGCATAGAGCTTGTTCTATCTCGAAAGCAAGAGGAGAGGGGGGATTTAGTTTCTGTCGATCGATTGATGCGTCGGCTGTGGCAAATTGATACTTTTGATAAAGTAACTGCTGATATTTGGAGACCCACTATGAAAGTCAAGCCTTCCGATCTATCTAAAAATACCGCTGCTACGCTAATAGCTTTGAGTTTGGCTGTTCTCCCTTCAGCTATGCCTGCCTCAGCTCAAACGCAGTCAGCTCCGGCACAGAATAATACTGATTCTAATGGAGTTGTTTTAGACACAACTCCCCTTCAAGAAAGCAAGGAAGACAACAATCATTGGGGTGCTTTGGGTTTGTTGGGCATCCTCGGTTTGGCTAATCTGTTTCGCAAGGACGAACCCAAACGCTACCGCGATCCAATGGGCGAATAATTGTTTAAACGGCGATCCTCTTCGAGGGCTCCGCTACCCCCCAAGCCAAAAACCAAATCAACATTGGTGGGTTCAGAAACCGGGTTTTTTACTGAAAGACTGGATTATTACCTTTAATCCGAGCCAAAAATCCGGTCTCTTTGATATTGATGGGCATTTTTCCACCAAGTTTACTCAATCACGCCACAAAGCAATCCCGCCCAATAAACCGCTCACATTTGGTACTATTTTAACCTGTGGCGGTAACTCAAAAGCAATCTTTTTAGTATTGCCGCCGCCGATGTAAATGCGATCGCAGTTAAAGAGATTTTGCAGATAGGCGAGTGCTTTTTCCAGACGGCGATTCCATCTTTTGGAACCGACGGTATCTAATGCCGATCGCCCTAATTGCTGTTCGTAAGTTTCCCCTTTGCGAAACGGGTGATGTCCTAACTCTAGATTTGGCACCAAGATACCATCGACAAATAAGGCAGAACCAAAACCGGTGCCAAGAGTAATTACTACTTCTACCCCCATCCCAGCAATTGCTCCCAATCCTTGAATATCGGCATCGTTAGCCACTCGCACAGGTTTTCCCAAGCGATCTTTGAGAGTAGTTTCTAGGTCAAAATCTATCCAAGACGGATCTAAATTCACTGCTGTTTTGATGACGCCTAGACGCACGACGCCTGGGAAACCGACGGATACTCGGTCAAATTCCCCTTGTCCGCTGGCTAAAGAGGCGATCGCCTCTAGTACGGGTTCAGGTTTCGGTGGTTGAGGCGTTTCTAAACGGCTGCGTTCCGTTTGGGGTTGGCCTTCATGATCAAAAACCATAACTTTGATGCCACTTCCGCCAATGTCAACGGCTAAGGTGCGAGTCGATCGATCTTGTTCAGTCATTTGATTTTTGAGACTTGCAAGTTGGTCAAATTTTAATGTTTGAATTGGCAAAACTTTTGAATCGCTTCCCAAATTTCCGCTAGGACATTTCCCAAAGAATGATCGTCTTCTAATTCGATTAATTGCACCCAGGGACGGTTAGCGGCAAAATTTCTGCTAGCTTGAATCGGTATTATTGTATCATGCTGACCGTGAAGGATTAACGTAGGGACTGACCGCATTAATTTTTCTTCAGGGTATTGACCCATATCTGCCAAAAACTGATAATTCAGTGGCAGATAACGCTGTTGGCCGTAGTGGTAAACGGGCAAATATTTCTCAGACTGCCACTTTTCTAACTGTTGCTGTCCCAACAGTGGCAGCCAGTGGCAGATAAAGTCAAAAGCCGGTGCTAACAAAACTATTTGCTTTACTGACAATTGTCGCTGGGCCAACCAAGCTGCTGTCAGTCCCCCAAAACTAGACCCAATTATGGTAATTCCCCCTATATTTTTTACATTTCCTGTGGGAGATTGAGAGGATTCGGTTGACAAAAAGTCTGTTTCTATTTGATTTAATTGACGAGTGAGAGTGAGCCCCGAAAAGTCGTTTTGATTGAGATCGGGAGTTTTTAGGTCAATTCCTAGGTAAGAAAAGCGATCTCGGAAATATTTAGCCTTCGCTGAATCGGGACTTGAAGCAAATCCGTGTAAATAAATGTAACTCGAATTGTTCGGTAGATTCATCCAGAAAATTTTATTAGAGTTCACAACTAATTATTTTAATTTAATATGAGTTATTAATTAAAAAGCTTAAGACATTAACTCAAAGAAAATATATACTGATATTCGGAAGAGATTCAGGAGTTGCAGGGATTTAAATTATATGCTTTTAGACTATACTCCGAACCGTTTTTAAGCAGCCCGACTACCCTAAGACAAGACTGAAGGAAGGTTAGGGTGATTTAAAATCTAATCCGGGTCTAACTCTAATTTATCAATAAAGGTACAAAGTAGGTGTTTATTGAATTCCATACCTTTATAAGAAACCATTGAAAATACAAATGACTTGGCAGATGAATGACAACTAGAGAGTTAATTTTTGGCGAATGTTAAAGCAACAAGACTGGCATTAAAATGAAAATCAAGCCGTGTAAATGACGAGCTTTAAAATCCGAAAATCCCGTAAATTGCTAGGGATCACGAAAAATAAATTCCATCTGGAAACGAGCCTGATAATATTCAACAATTTGCTCAGGCAGTAAATCAATATCACTGCTAAATAATAAAGCATTTTTGATTTGACCATTGGCTTGAGCCTCAGAGATACAAGCCAAACTAATTTGGCAATTCAAACAACCACTCCAGACTACTAATGTATATAATGAAACTCCCGGTTTTATGTATTTAAAAATATTTAGACGACTCATATCTTGGCACTCAACCTTACCATCATATTTTCGAGGAACACCCAGTTTCTTTTGTTCACCTGTATAGAGATAGCGTAAGTTAACATCAACTCGCTCGCTTGCCAATAAAGTCTAAATTTAACTCCCGCACCGCCTCCCAGAATTTAAAGCGATAATAATAGCCATCAGCCACCAAATAACGTACAGAAGTTGGTCAGAAACAACGAGAATTATTCAAATGTTGTGCCTAGTCATCAAGTGTTGTAATATCAGGCTTTGAGCTTTGAGAGTCCGGTTGTTTGCGAGATTTTTTTGACCAGCTCTTATGCGGCTTTTGGGGCAGTTTTTTCACCGGCTTTATGGGAGGGCGTGAGGTAGTTTGTTGTACGCTTAAGCTATAAGATAAACGACTCTCAATCTCGACAATATAAATTACATAAATTTCCAACCCCTGTTCCGATTTACCCGCTCCACCATTATAAAAGTAAGCCTTACCGTCAGCTTTTTTGCCACTTTTTCTTAAAAAATAACAATCAATAACCATTGGTGACAAGTTAAGACTTCATTGCATTTGTCAATCAGTAATATTACTCAAAAAAACTGCTTTTTTAGGAGTGGAAAATTTACGATTTGAGAGGGAGTAGGTATAAATATCACCCTCGGCACGATCGCACGCTCGCCCAAATCTCAGTTTTATGCCCAAAATCCGAGTAAATGTTGAGCATAATTGCTGATTGACAAATGCTTTCTTAGCTTAACTTGTTACCCATGATCAATAACAGTAATGACTGTGTGTTCAGGATTTAAGGCTTTTTCGAGAAAATATAGATTAAATTGTGGAAAGTTAAAGCTTTTGAGAAAGTGACGACGGTAGTTTTTTTCGCTTAAATAACTATAACGACTGAGATTCGTGAAGTTTATCTGGCCTTCTTACTAGCAAAATAGTTGAGAATAAAGTGATTAAAAACTTCTTTTGGGGTTGACCAATCCCTGGCATTTGTTGTAAAATGGATTGCATAATATTCATAAGACAATCTGTTGAGCTTGTGTGTTTTTATAGCTTAACCGAAAACAGGGCATTTTTTTCTGTTTATTTTGGGTTCAGATTGCACTCACTTTTTTAACTTCTCTGGTGTATTGCGTAAGCGTTGCTTGCCGAAGGCATCGCATCTTTATTTAAAAATAGTCCGAATTATTGTCAACACTTGATGTCAGTGTTTTATATAATATTTTTTATTGAAATTCTGTTTTTAATTGTATTTTTAGCATACTAGGTGATGAAAAAAAAATCTACTTTATTTCAAGCAATAGGATGGCTATGTGCGATCGCACCACCCTAAAAATCAACACTCTCTTCACCAATACTTCCGAGTTCCCCGCTACCCAGAAACTCTTCCTCCTCTACTTCCTCACTGCCAGACTCGAAAGTTTCCACCACAAACGGCAAACCAGCCGCCATCAACCCCCGTTGAATCAATTCCGACGTTTCGTCAAACAAAACAAATAGCGGATGAACAGCCTCAGCTTCATCGCTGTAAATATGTCTGTAGCGGTGTGGCATCACCCATTCGTAACCTTTATCCAGCCAAACCTGAGACTGCCGCCAGCGGCCGAGCAACTCAGAAAACTCTTCGCCCGGACGATGAATGAAAATCAAAATTTCCACTCCAATTTTAACTTTCCATTCAGGATCGCACATCAAAATAGCCAAATCGCAGGGCAAACCAACTGCCTGTCCGGGCGATATGCTAGTGCCGCTGCTTCCGGCATAAGAAACCCCGTCTCGCAAGCGCGCAATGGGCAAAGGAATGGTGATTAAACTCTCATGGGCGCGGCGGATACTCGGAATCATTTCCATGTAAACCCGATATTTTTTCAGCAGAGCGATCGCGGCCGAAGATTCGGTGTACTCTGCTAGTAAAGTCTCGTAATGTGATTGTTTAACAGACATTTTCAAACCAAAGAATAAGTAATTATTAATTGCTGCTAATTGCTAATCGATCGCTTCTCGTTACCAAGAAGACCCCATGTGTGACAACTTAAGCTCAAGTTCCCCTCTTCGGAGAACTTGAGCTTGCCTCCTGGCCTTGGTGTGTAACGCCAACAGCGATTGAAGCATCGAGGGCTATCGGCTACAAATGTTTGGAGAATGCTTACAACCTTTTTATTTACAAGGTTTGAGCCATTTGCCGTCTCAAGATTAACCCCGAGACGATGCCTCTTTTTGACAACTCCCCTGCCTAAAGGCGAGGGGATTCTTGGTTCATGGGGACTACTAATGTAGCTTGCCCTCCCCAAAATTCACTGCGATGTGCCCCACCGCTGTATATCCACGCTGCAAAACCACTTGGGCGGCTGCAACATCTCGATTCGTTTCATAGCCACACGTTTGACATTTATGCACCCTTTGAGACAGTTCCTTTTTACCTGTATGGGTTTGGCACTTTGGGCAGGTCTGGCTATTACCATGAGCATCTACCTTGGCGAAGTACACACCTCGCTTAAAGCAGATATGACTCAAAATGTTGAGAAACTGCCCAAACCCCGCATCTAGGGTGTGCTTACACAGCATCTCGGCTGACATGGCTTTGAGATTCAAGTCCTCGGCAAAGACGGTCTCGGCTCCATCGCACAAATGATGAGCGGTCTTAAAGTGAAAGTCTTTCCGAGAATTCGAGATGTACTCGTGGTGTTTGGCAATTTGATGGTGAAGCTGACGAAATTTCCTAGAGCCTTTCTTCTTCCGTTTCAGTTGACGTTGCAGCGATTTAAGCTTGCGTTGTCCACCCACAAAGAATCGAGGTCTATCAATCAATTCACCATCAGACGTTGCCAAAAAATGTTCTAGCCCTAAATCAATCCCCAATCCATGCCCTGATGCCGAGACTTGAGGCACTTCCACATCACATTGTAAAGTGAGCATGGCCCAGTAGCCAGATGCCCGTTTCACAACGCGAATTTGCTTGACCTCAAAGCCTTCAGGGATTGGCCGCGATAGGTGCATTTTGACGCTTCCAATCTTGGGCAAGTTGACCCAATGGATGCCATTAAAGCGCTTAACAGATTCTAGATTCAATTGAGGAAACACAAATGAGCGCATCCGCTTTTTGAATCTAGGAAAGCCGTGCCCGCGATCCCACCTTGCCACAAACGCCACCTCTAACTGGCGCAACACTTGCTGCAAGACATGGGTGTGAGGGAGCTTCAATTCGGGGATTGACTTCTTTGCTTGGGCCAGTGTTTTGCACGCTAAGGGCAAAGGTTGGACGCGGTGCATCGGCAGGGATGATGTATTCCTGTTTGATGCTGCACGAGTTGATATCACACTTGCGAGAATTGATCCAATCCTTCCGTTCCCGCAGCCCAAAGTTATAGACCTTGCGACAGATGTTCAGCCACTGGTCGAATGTTTCGCGTTGCGCGTTGGTGGGAATGAGCTTGTACTCGTAGGTTAGATTCAACATACAACCATTATACAGCGACTCTGAATAAATAGGAGCTTGTTTATTCAGACTCCTCACTTAAGACATCTTCATTGAAAGTCCCCCTAGAAGGGGGAGGCTTGTACCCATTTCTCTGGTCATTTTATGCCGCTCGCCTCAACTTCATCTGAGCCAAAAAGGTAATCTGCTCTCTAAGGTGTGACTCTGGAAGCAACAGGGAAAACGACGTACTATAAATCCAGATCATATTCGCCATCGGAATGTACCAGGTCGCCTCAAATGAAGTGATCGCAGGCAGATTGCAAGAATTTCTCTCTCCCCTAGTCTATAACCAACTAGGCTATGACCAGTTGGGATTAAGGTCGCCGATACTCGGTTTACCTTTGATGATGGCCGCAGTGTTAACCTTGCATAACTTAGCGGTGGAACTTTTCTTGCAATCCTTGATGGACTACGCGGCCAAGCCAGAAGCTTACCAAAGCAGCTTAGGTGAAGTATTGCCCACCTACCCAGAATTCACCGGGTGTGTGTTCAAGCTTCAGGCAAACATGGACCCGAAACGCCGCCGCATCGCCTTTGTGCGGGTGTGTTCTGGTAAGTTTGAAAAAGAGATGCTGGTGAAACACGCTCGCACGGGTAAAAGCATCCGCGACAATGCCTTTGAAGGTCAGATTCTGGTCTATTTAAGAATCGAGTGTGTCTTCATACCGGAGCCTCTCAATTTCCCAAGCTCAAGATCGCGATGCGGCAATTTTATAAATCATAAAATTGATCGTAAGTCAAGATTAAACCTAAATCTTTACAAAAAGTGGCTAATTTTAAAGACTTGCTAAAACAATGAGGGGTTGTACCCCCCATAAGTTAGAGTCAGATAAAATTATAGATGCACCCTGATGGCTTTCCCGTTCCACAAGAGCGGGATTTTTATTGTTGGAAAGCCGGAGCGTTAAGTTTCATAATACCTACTACAAATAAAATGACGTGGGGATGCCAAGATAAAAGATATAGCAGAGCTAAAGCTCAAACTAGGGCGCCGATCGATCGAACCTCACCCCTAACTCTGCGAAATAACCCAAAGGCGGTAGCATAGTTTGGGAAACGGCATCAACTAAAGATGAACTTAGCGCCAGCAACAGTCCTGCAACAGGGCAAATACAAAATTAACGCGACTTTAGGCATAGGAGGGTTCGGCATCACTTACCGAGCTATCCACACCCATTTAAACCAAACCGTCGTACTCAAAACCCTCAACGAAAGTCTGCGCCAACACCCAGACTCTGCCAAATTTCAGCAGCAGTTTATTGCCGAAGCCCAACGCCTGTCGCGGTGTCAGCATTCCAACATAGTCAGGGTAATCGACTTTTTTGAAGAAGCCGGACAGTCTTTTATTGCAATGGACTACATTCCGGGCCAAACTCTCGCCCAAATAGTCGAAACCGATCAGCCGCTGCCAGAAGCCCAGGCCCTGCACTATATTCGGCAAATAGCCTCAGCCGTAAGTACAGTGCACCACAGCGGATTGCTGCACGGAGATATCAATCCAGAAAATATTATCCGGCGAGCCGATTCTCACGTAGTAATGTTAATAGATTTCGGAATTGCCCGCGACTTTACCGTCGGCACCAAAAAAACCCACACTAACTTGCTCTCCCCAGGGTACGCGCCGATCGAACAATACCTCTATGACGGTAAATGTACACCGGCCACTGACATCTACGCGCTCTCCGCCACCCTATACTACTTACTCTCCGGCGTGGCGCCCGTAGCAGCACCCCTGCGCGATCGTATTCCCTTGACTGAGTTACGGCAATTTCAGCCCAACCTCAGCCCAGGAATCGAGCGAGCCATCTTTCAGGGACTCGAAATCGACCCCCACAACCGCCCTCAGACAGTCGAAAATTGGCTCACCATGCTGCAAGAAACAGAGCGAGTATCAGTAAAAAGAAAAGGCAAGCAAAGTCTAAGATTGCCCGCACCTCCCCCGCCACAGTTGACTTTTGTGGCGTTTGTGGTCACGGCTGCAATTGCAGGCTGGATGGGTTTTGACCTAGCATCTCACTACAACACCACCAGTCTCAGCAATCGTCCCAAAATTGAATCCTTCCCATCTCTCGAAGATTTGCTCAAATCCCGCGATTTGTCAGGGCCGATGTTCGGGCAGCCATCTGTCGAAAGCAGCCCTCTCTACCCGATCGAACTCAACAAGCGTCCCAAACCCCCCTTAGAAAGCAGCAACATTCCCGAACAGATAGATCCCTCAGAAACTAGCGCAGAACCTTCTGAGTCTCTAAGCCAGGAAACTCCCGCCCCAGAACCAGAAGCGGAACCTGAGCCATCGCCGACGCCCGAACCCGCAGAGGAGCCTTCTGAGTCCCCCATTCCAGAGCCTCAAACCGAAATCGAGCCAGAGCCTCAACCAGAAGCCGCACCAGTACCGGAAGTTGCGCCCCTGCCTGCAGAACCGCCCGCCGCACCCGCTTCGCCTGCCCCTGGGAGTGCTAGCGCTGAAACCTGGCCGTCGTCGGAATCCGCGCCGTCAGTAATAGCCTCGCCGATCGAGCGATCGCCTGAGCCTGCGATACCGAGCAGCAGTGCCAACAATTCAGATAGTTCGATCGCACCTGATTCACCACCCCCTGTGGCAGATCCCACGATACCTTTTCCCGAACCTGCGACAAATTAGTAGGGTTTTTGTTGGTTCAAAGTGCGGACAAATACTTGGTTTTATGAGTCAGCAAATATCCGCTCAGTAGTGGAGATAATAAGGCCCTACCTAGCCAACGACTATCTTCCAAAAACTTCGGTATAATCGGAAAATCCCAACAGTAGCTGTTTGAGTTTATCGAATATTTCCTATTCCCTCGGCAATCTAAATGCCCGCAAAAAAATGCAGGACTGTTTTCTATTTGGATTTAAATTATGTTAGAATATGTGCGCGGCGCTGAGGTGGTGTGATGTCGCGTATTAATACTGCCAAGCTGCAAACATTGTGGTACAAAGCAACCCCAACCTCGAATTTGAGCCAGTGTAAGCGAGGCTTTTGTGCTAAGCCGTGGCGCGTTAGACTCTTCTAACTCTCAACAATCCCATCCCCGACACTCGGGCTGCGAGTGTCAATTCCCCCAAACTTCCTTCCTTTGGGAGCAAGCATCATTGGGGACAAGCAAGTTATAATTTGTTGCGGAAGCGCACAGAGATTTTTTATGAGTAAACCCCCAGTTCATGCTTTTTTTGTAGGCAGAGCACTTGCCGAAGCACTGTACGAGCAATTAGAAAGCGCAGCAACCAACGCTTTCTCTGAACTCGGCAAATTTGACGCAGAACAAAGACAACGCCTGCGGCAGTTCACAGATCGAGTTGTGGAACGGGCAAATCGAGCTTCGGATGAGGCGATGCAGACCAGAACTGGCACTGCAAGCACCACCACCATTCAAGACATCCATCCTGCCGAGTTGCAAGCGACTATTGACGAGCTGCGCGCCGAAGTGGCTCTGGTGCGATCGGAATTGCAGCGCTACCGCAGCAGTTTGCCCTAGCGATCGATTCGACCACAACTATTATTTACTACGTGAGCGCATTGCTTTGCGCTCCTGCGCTCCTACTTTCAATCAAAGCAACAACATAAAATAAGCAATTTGGGAACCCAAGTGTCTGCTCTCCTTGATGACTCTGTTAATCGCCAGCGCTCCCCCAAGCACACTGGCGAAGCCGATGAGCCAAAAACTGCTAGTAAATCCTACAAAAGTAAAGCTTATCGCTGGAATCGCGAAAAATACTCCCGGAAGCGGCGCTTCTTCGACATTTGGGCCTTTGTCTTGCTCTGGCTGGCTTCCCTCTGGCTCGACAGCAAAAATTGGAGCTACTGGGGAGGCGTGACTGAAGAAAAGAAAGTTGCCAGACGCCACTTTCAAGCTATCTGGGTTCGAGAAACACTCTTGGATTTGGGGCCAACTTTCATTAAAGTTGGGCAGTTATTTTCCACCCGCGCCGACTTGTTCCCCGCAGAGTTTGTGGAGGAACTTTCTAAGCTGCAAGATAAAGTCCCTGCTTTCAGCTACGAGCAGTTAGAGGTAATTGTTGAGCAAGATTTGGGCAAGACAGTTCAAGAACTCTATCGCAGCTTTGACCCAGTGCCCCTGGCTGCTGCCAGTCTGGGTCAAGTACACAAAGCTCAACTGCATTCGGGCCCGGAAGTGGTGGTCAAGGTACAGCGACCGGGACTGCGGAAACTGTTCGAGATCGATTTGCAAATTCTTAAGGGAATTGCCCGCTACTTTCAAAACCATCCTAAGTGGGGCCGCGGCCGAGATTGGATGGGGATTTATGAGGAATGCTGTCGCATTCTGTGGCTGGAAATTGACTATCTCCATGAAGGCCGCAATGCTGATACTTTTCGCCGGAATTTTAGCAACTGTGACTGGGTGCGGGTGCCAAGGGTTTATTGGCGGTACGCGGCTCCGCGAGTGCTGACTTTGGAATACCTGCCAGGGATTAAAATCAGCCACTACGAAGCTTTGGAAGCTGCCGGTATCGATCGTAAATTAATCGCTCAGTTGGG
Organism: Microcoleus sp. AT9b-C3; assembly: GCF_036705485.1. Taxonomy (NCBI): domain Bacteria; kingdom Bacillati; phylum Cyanobacteriota; class Cyanophyceae; order Oscillatoriales; family Microcoleaceae; genus Microcoleus; species Microcoleus sp. AT9b-C3. Next base: position 13,949 of record NZ_JAUBUR010000048.1, read on the forward strand.
GGCAAAAGCTTATTTGCGCCAGTTGCTCAACGACGGCTTTTTCCACGCTGACCCACACCCCGGCAACATCGCTGTTAGTGCTGACGGTTGTCTGATTTTCTACGATTTTGGCATGATGGGGCAAATCCAGTCGAACGTCCGCGAAGGACTGATGGAGACGCTTTACGGCATTGCTTCCAAGGATGGACAGCGGATTATGGATTCTCTGATCAATTTGGGAGCTTTGGTGCCTACGGGTGATATGAGTCCGGTGCGCCGCAGCATCCAGTATATGCTGGACAATTTCATGGACAAGCCTTTTGAAAATCAGTCTGTGAGCGCGATTACCGACGACCTTTACGATATTGCCTACAACCAACCTTTCCGATTCCCAGCTACTTTTACTTTTGTAATGCGAGCTTTTTCCACCATCGAAGGGGTGGGCCGCGGTTTAGATCCCGAGTTCAACTTTATGGAGGTGGCACAACCTTTTGCCATGCAGCTTATGACTAATGGAAATGGCCATGATACCAGTAGCAGCATTTTTAACGAAATCGGCCGTCAGGCGGCTCAGGTGAGTTCGAGTGCTTTGGGTTTGCCCCGCCGGATTGAGGAGACTATTGATAAACTCGAACAGGGAGATTTGCGGATTCGCGTCCGTTCTGCCGAAACAGAGCGCTTGCTCCGTCGCATGAGTAGCGCTCAAATGGGCACGAATTATGCTTTGCTGATGAGTGCTTTTACTTTGTCGGCGACAATTTTGTTTGTCAGCAATCAAGTCTGGCCGGCTGTCGCTGTGGCTGTGCTGGCGGCGGGTGCAGGGTTTGCTCTTATGCGTTTGTTCAAGCGGATCGATCGTTTAGACAGGATGTCATAATTGTGCAATTTGGGATTGGAAATTTCAGGTTTGAGATTTCTCGCCAGCCCAAATTTGACATCGAATGTTAAGTTTTGGCTGGCTGACCACAGATTGCTGAAATTTACAACATTTACGCCCTTTGAGGCTAAAAACCCAGTTGCTGCCTAGAGTTGCGGCCAGCGAAACCTCTAATTTTGGGTAGAAATCCAGTTTTTTTTGCAGGTGCTGCTTAATTTACTGGATTTACCGAAATTTTAAGATGGGATTACCATCAAACGATCTACAATATGAGGTCAAGGAAGTGCAATTTTTCCAAAACTCGCGATCGCGGGCAGCAGAATTTCAAGTTTGTTCGGGATTTAAGTTTTGGAATAAAAAATCGCACCTCCATTAAATCAAGCTTTCAAGTTCGATGAGTCCAATCACCCAATCTATGAAACGCTCTTTCGCAGGTAAGACAGACACAGGGCTAGTTCGTTCCGTAAATCAGGATTCGTACTACATAGACTCTGATGGGCGATTTTTCATAGTGGCCGATGGAATGGGAGGACACGCCGGAGGTCAAGAAGCCAGCCGGATTGCGACTCAGGCGATTCAATCTTATTTGCTCGAACATTGGGAAGGGCCAGAGGATTCTCCGCTGTTGTTGGAAAAGGCTTTTTTAATTGCCAATCAAGCAATTTTGACGGATCAGCTCGACCACCCGGAGCGTGCTGATATGGGAACTACGGCTGTGGTTCTAATGTTTAGGGATGAGGGCCGACCCTGGTGCGCTAATATCGGGGACTCTCGCTTGTACCGACTGCACGGATCTCGCTTGGAACAGATTACTGAAGACCAGACTTGGGTGGCTCAGGCTGTCAAAAGAAAGGCTCTAACTCCGGATCAGGCTCGCACTCATCCTTGGCGTCACGTTTTGTCCCAGTGTTTGGGCCGCGATGATTTGCGGGAGATAGATATTTTGCCGGTGGACGTGCAGCCTGGGGATCGCTTGCTGCTCTGCAGCGATGGCTTGACTGAAGAACTTTCCGATCCTTTGATTGCTTCGCCTCTGAAGTCGATTCGCGCCTGCGAGGGCGCTGCAAATGCTTTGATTCAAGCAGCTAAGGAGAAAGGGGGACGCGATAATATTACTGTGGTGATTGTGACGATCGACCTCAAATAATATTCGATCGCCCGATCGCAGCCTACCCTCTAAAATCGAAAAATTGAACAATCTAAAATCTAAAATCTAAAATCTAAAATTGAATGACCCGTGTTATTGGTTTGATCAGCGGCACGTCGGTGGATGGCATTGATGCTGCTTTGGTGGATGTGGTCGGTTCCCAAACAGACTTGAAAGTGCAATTGGTGGCAGGCAAGACTTTCCCTTATCCTGCTAATTTGCGATCGCAAATTCTCTCGGTTTGCAGTGGTTCAGCTTTGTCAATGGCTGAACTAGCCCAATTAGATGATGCCATCGCCCAAGAATTTGCCACAGCGGCATTGACAATTCAAGCAGAATATGATAATGCGGAATTAATCGGCTCTCACGGTCAAACCGTCTACCACCGACCTGCTGGCAAAGCGCCCAAAGACAGCGCCGGTGCGTTAATGGGCTACAGCTTGCAACTCGGGCGGGGCGCGCTAATTGCGGAATTGACAGGAATTACTACTGTCAGTAACTTTCGCTCTGCAGACATTGCTGCAGGGGGTCAAGGAGCACCCTTAGTGTCCATAGTTGATGCCTGCCTGCTGGCGGAACCCAACATCAGCCTCTGCATCCAAAATCTGGGGGGAATTGGCAATGTTACCTATCTTCCGGCAAGAGGAAAAGGGGGAAGCAATGACAAATCTGAGATTTTCAGTCTTGGGGATGGCATATCGGGCTGGGATACAGGGCCGGCGAATTCCCTGTTAGATTTGGCAGTGCAGCACTTCTCAGGCGGCACTAAGACGATCGACGAAGGTGGAGCGTGGGCGGCATCGGGAACTCCCTGTCAAGCTTTAGTCGAGGATTGGCTCGGATCAGAGTTCTTCCGCCAAGCACCGCCGAAATCAACGGGGCGAGAGCTATTTGGTGTAGACTATTTTGACAGGTGTTTGGTCGAGGCCCAAGGTTACAACCTCAGTCCTGCTGACGTGCTGGCTACTCTGACAGAACTGACTGTTGCCTCGATCATTCACAGTTACCAAACTTTTTTACCGGCTATGCCCGATCGAGTTTTACTATGCGGGGGCGGCAGCCACAATCTCTACTTAAAACGCCGATTGCAATCTCAATTGCATCCAGTGCAAGTGGTGACTACTTCTGAGGCAGGCTTGAATGTAGATTTTAAAGAGGCGATCGCATTCGCGGTTTTAGCCGCATGGCGGGTTCGGGGCATTCCCGGCAATCTGCCTCAAGTTACTGGTGCCCGGACATCGGTACTTTTAGGAGAAATTAACTCTTGTTGGCACAGTTGGGCGTGATAGCATAGAGTCTGAGGGACAACGGCTGTGCGTTGTTGCACCAGCATTGTAGCCAGCAGGAAAAGCATAGGAACAGCACTGTGGCTCACACGTTTTTAATGGAATCTGGCCAATGGACGCTCGAAGGAAGCTGGATTGAGCGCAATGGCGTGCCAATTACGGTTAAAGGCAAAACTTTAGTGAGCTGGAACCGAACAGATTGGTTCAGTATGGTGACAAAGCTCGTATTTCCTGGAGGCGATCGCGAAGAGATTATTTTGCAGTATCGAGGACACCTCAACAGCGATGAACGGCAGTATACTTTTGTACTCCAACACAGCGAACTCGCCCGCGTCGAGGGCGAAGGTTGGATTGCTCCCCAGTCGATCGTCCAGCGTTATTGGGTATTGGGAGACGAACGCCAGCGGCGGACGGGTTTTGATACCCTTCACCGGGTTGATGACAACCGCTACTACCAATCTAGCGGTATCATGTCTGGTCATTACCTGACGAGTACAATGGAAGCAACTCTCGAACGTCAGGGGGAATAACTCTTTCTAGAGTCCAGATTTGCGAGTTCTAGGGTTTGATGTGAAAATTGAAGGTTTTGCTAGTCGGAGGTCGCGCTCAGATGTCCGACTAGCGCCATTGCTGTCAAAGCTCATCCGCTGCAACTAAAGACAAATATATTAAATTGTTAAAAATTTTAATGGGTTAAAAAATTAACACTTATTATTAATAATTATCCAATTTTTGAGTCGAGGCGCGATAAATTATATTGGCGCTCTCCGGTAGTGTCGAGCGACAAACTGCTTAGCTCGATTCCGCAATTCAAGTGAAATCCACAAAGAAACTGTCCAATTTTCCTCAACTCTCCACACAGGTCTTCTAGCTTCTGTCTTCGAGTGACGCCCCATCACCCCCAACTCCTTTCCGCATGAGGGAACAGAGTAAGAGACGGAGGTCGCCGACTGCGACTCTTGGTTACTCAACGCCTGGGTTAGGTTCTAAACCCCAGTGGTGTTTCAGAAAATGGCGGTACATGGTTTCTCGTAGCATCATTTGCTCGTAAAGCTTGACCAAAAACTCCTGAGCTTGTTCGCGGCTCATGTCACTTACCTGTGTTTTGAAGGAACACAGGCTAAATTGCTGTTCCAAAGACAATTCTGCTGGTTGGCTCATGACTTTGACTCCTCTGTAAGTAAAGGTGACTTAAAAGTGAACACCTGGATTAACCAGATTTGTAAGTTGTTTCAGCGATCGACCGTTGGTTTCGGGATGCCCGATGGCTCATATCGCTTTAGTATATATTACAAAAGGTAACAATCATTTGACAAAATTACCCTCTGTCCTAAGAAATAACTTACTTAGGGATAGAGATGGCGAGATGTCTGCAAAAGTTCCTTCCGCAGGCATATACAAGTGTATCTACTTGTCAAGAGAAAAAAGGCTCAGTACGAACCAAAAGAATTGAAGCCGTTTATACCAAATCCGGCGGAGATTCTCTCCGCGATGAGGAGATGGAGAGATGGGGAGATGGGGAGAGGGGGAGATGAGGAGAGGGGGAGATTGGGAAAATTTCTATTTCTCTGTTCTCCCTTCTTCCTTCTCCCTTCTTCCGACGGACATCCGTTACATCCGTTACATCCGTTACACAATCCGTTGCCGAACCTTATTCCTTCTAACTAATTCGAGGGCCCGCCATCCTGCGGTGGAGTGGCCGCTCCGGGTCTAAAATTGGGAGCAGCGGGTGCAGGCGAAACAGGAGGAATACCCAAATTAGCCCCAGAGTTACTAGGCTGCTGTGGAGCCGGGAGAGGAGATTGAAACTGATTGGGATTGAACTGCTGCTGCTGCTGTGGAGCCGGGAGAGGGGACTGAAACTGACTGGGATTGAACTGTTGCTGCCCCGGAGGCACAGGAGAAGGGAGAGGTTGACCGGAATTGCCGATCGCAGGTGCAGCAGGAATTCCAGAATTCGGAAGTGAGGGATTGGGCAATGGGGAAGGAGCCGAACTAGGAAGAGTGGCCAGGGCAACTCGATCGCCCCCTACCTCTCTCAATTTGTCTAAAACCTCGACAACTTTGGCATATCTAGCATTTTGAGGAGCGTACAGCACGATCAACCCCGTAGGATTTTGGGTTTGGAAACTCTTTAAAACTCGATCGAGCTGTTGGTAATTAACAGGCAACTGGTCGATATAAGTTTGCCCGAAATCGTCAATGCTGACAATCAGCATCTCTCGCATCTGCGTTTGTCCAGTCTTCGCTTTAGGCAAATCGACATTAATGGCTTGCTGGCGAGTCAGTTGCAAAGCCGCCAGGAGAAAAAACGTCAGAATGCAAAAGATCACGTCAATTAAAGGCACCAGTTCTATCCGAGCCTCTTCAGCAGGAGTATCTAAGTGAATCTTCATCAGTTCTCCTTAGTTCTAATTATTAGAAGGTGAATCTTCGGCCGGATCGGAACCTTTCAATTTTGGCTCTCGATTCCGTTCTCGCTCATCTTGAGAATTGAGAGAACGCTTGTTCAAACCATCTGCACCAAAAGAAGAATTGCTGTATTCTGCACCGGGCAATCGACCCTTAGCATTAGCTGCAGGCCAGTATTGCCTGTACAGCAATTCCAGTTCATTTCCAGCTTTGCGAAATATTTTTGCCTGGTTGAACAAAAAAGCTTGAAATATCCGATAAAACGCCAAGGTAAAAATTGCTACCACCATCCCAGTAGCCGTCGTGATCAGCGCCTCGCTAATCCCCAAAGTTACGCCTGTTGTTGCCGCCGTCCCGATGTCGCCCAGACGGATAGAACTGAGCGAGTTAATCAACCCCAGAACTGTTCCCAGCAAGCCCAGCAAAGGGGCTAGAGCGATCGTAGCTTCTAAGATTTTGTCACCGCGACGCATCGAAGCCAACTCTTCATCGGCAGCAGCTTCGAGTGCGAGTCGAAATAAATCGGGTTCAGGATTGTACAGGCGCAGCGGTGCAGAAAGAAATCGCCCGATCGGCTGTCGGTTAGCTTGTCTGGCAATCTCGTTAGCCGCCCCCCAATCGCTGCGAGCCGCTTCCAGAATGCGGTTAACTATCTGCTTTTCTTTGCTCAGGAGGCTCGCCCAAAACCACAAGCGCTCGATAATTGTACTCAAAGATAAAATCGATAACAGCAACAGGGGCCACATGGCGGGGCCGCCTTTTTGAAACAGTTCTTGAATATTCACAATATTTTTGCTCCTGCAGTACCCGCTAACTTTTGCTTCTGTTCTACTTTTTTTAACAAATCTAAGGCCATTTAATTTTAGCTATTAATGTACTCAGGACTTACGCACTCGCGACTAAATAACGCCGGTTTTGCGAGGGGGGCATCGGGGTGCAACGAAGTATTTTCGTCGAGGAAACCCGGTTTCTGGGTAAGTCTTGGTACTGTTTTCTAGTGCCTACTGGCGAGGGGCGGCGACTTCCTCACAATTCCTCTAAGTCTTGACACATATCTTGGAGTGACTGGTGTTGAAGACGGCGGGAAGAGCGGCGATATTTTTTAGTCTGCAGCTTCGGTTCGTAATGCTGCGTACCATCCGACTTGGTTTGCTGCTTCAAACTCGATTCGGCGCTGCTGGAGTTTTGCAGAGCTTGTTGGCGGACGATCGCCTCTTCGAGAAACTGCAAGTAATACTCATAGCGCTCCCAAGCGCCCCGCACTACACAGTTAGGCTCGTCTCGGTGCGAACAGTCGCTAAACTGGCAGCTACCCAAAGCTAGCCTCTGGCGCGCTTCTGGGAAATATTCGGCTAACTCTGAGGGATCGCATTCGAGAGCCGGCTGATTAAAGCCCGGAGTATCGGCCAAAAGTCCGCCACCGGGGAGTTCAAATAGTTCGACGTGGCGAGTCGTATGGCGCCCGCGGCCGAGTTTGCCGGAAACAGCGTTCACTCGGAGGTTCAGGGCCGGGATCAGTTGGTTGATCAAGCTGGACTTGCCAACCCCAGAAGGGCCACAAATTACTGTTATTTTCCCTTGCAGGTGGTCTAGAAGCAAGTTCGGCAACGGGCTATGTACGGGGTTTAACGGATGTAACGCTTTGACAGAATTTGGCAGTTGGGGGTTATCCTCAGAACTCAGCAGAGATGGCTCTATTTTCTCTGCTAAGTCATTGAAATGCGGTTCCGACGCAAAAATTAGATTTTGACCATTAGCGGGAGCTTCCTGAACTCCTGCACCGCTGCGGACGCTAATAAACATTGGTTCGTAGCCCCAGCCGGAAAGCCGATCGCGCCACTGTTCCAACTCCCAGGAAGTTACCAAATCGCATTTGTTCAGGCACAAACTCACTTCTAAACCTGTAGATTCGGCCTTGACTAAAAACCGAGTTAATGATGCGGGGTCTAAGTCGGGTTCGGCGAGGGCAAAAACGAGGAGAATGCGATCGGCATTAGCTACAGGCGGGCGGTTGAGTTCTGTTTGGCGCGGAAAGACTTCAGAAATTGCTCCCCGGCGGTCAGTCCAGTCCGGTTCGTCTACCACCACGCGATCGCCCACCATCACCTGTTGGCCAATTTTTTTGAGTCGAGTGCGACGAGTGCACAGGAGAATCGGAGAATCAGCAAGGGGGGCATTTTTCCCGTCAATCGAGACTGCAGGATCTAACCTCACTTGGTAGAAGTTAGCCTGAACCGCAATTACAGTACCCACGATCGAGGGTGAATTCAGGCTCATCCGGCTTCCTGGTCTTCTGGGCGCTGCACTTTCATCGAAAAAAAGCCCGACTCCGGCTCATCCGCGACAAATTGCGTTTCAAGAATCTGGTAGCCTTCCATTTTGAGACTATCGGGTACTTGTTCGATCGGCTCCCCAGCATCCAGCCACACCTCTAAAACAGCACCCGGTGCCATTTGCTCCAAGCGCAGTTTAGTGCGAACAAAATTCAGAGGACAGGGAGTACCCCGCAGATCGATTTTGGCATCTGGGGATTTGGGATTTTCAATTTTCGATGTTGAATTCATAATGCTTTTTGCAATCTCAAATCCTGAAAGCCTTAGTTTTTTAAACAAGTTGCCTGGAAACTGGAGAATCTAAAATTTTGTGTCCAATTAGACACAGACTATTATTCTTTCTGAAAAAAGTGAGCGCAAGAGCGCTCACTTTTTTGAGCGCTGCTGAGACGCAATGCCCAGGAAGCGTGCCACCTGAGATTTTTTTGAGCAATTGCAAACAATTTTTTGACCGATACTAAAACAAATTGCCGGGGAATCCTCAAACAGGAAAATTTGACACCTATGGGTGTCAAAAATTGCTTATTTCTGAAACAAATTGCCCAGAAATCCTTCTATACCGCCTTTACCGGTACGATCGCCCTTCAGCTTAGCAAGCTGCATCAGCAATTCCCGTTCCTCAGCCGTCACCTTAGTCGGAATGTCAATAGACACCGTAATCAAATGATCCCCGCGACTGACTGGATTTCCTAACCGAGGCACCCCTTTTTTCTCCAAAGTTAGAACAGTATTCGCCTGAGTTCCGCTAGGAATCAACAATTCCGTCGGCCCGTCTACAGTTTCGACTTCCAACCGGCATCCCAAAATTGCTTGCAAATAACTAATCTTAACTTCCGAGCTAACGTTAGTCCCGTCGCGCTTAAATAGCGGATCTTCATTCACCGCCAAGAACACGTAAAGATCTCCGGGCGGCCCGCCCAGTTTGCCGGCATCCCCTTCATTGGAAACGCGCAAACGAGTACCGTTGTCAACCCCAGCCGGAATTGTGATTTTCAGCTTTTTCATCACCTCTTTCTGGCCTCGGCCGCCACAAGTTTCGCACTTATCCTCAATCACTTGCCCGGTGCCGTTGCAAGTGGGGCAAACTGAAACTTGAGTAAAGCTGCCGAAAGGAGTGCGGGTAGCGCGTCGGACTTGACCGCTGCCGGTACAAGTCGAGCAAGTTTGGGGTCTGGTTCCCGGTTTCGCGCCAGTCCCGGTGCAAGTTTCGCAGGTTTCTAGATGCTTGATGCGGAGTTCTTTTTCCCCACCAAACACTGCTTCCCGAAAATCGAGCCGCAAATCGAGGCGCAAATCGTCTCCGCGCACCGGCCCGCTGCGCCTGCGACCTTGCTGTTGTTGGCCGACACCTCCCTGAAAGCCCTGAAAGAAGCTTTCAAAAATATCGGCAAAGCTGTCACCAAAGTCTTGGAACCCAGGTGCGCCTGCACCGCTGACGCCTGCTTCGCCGAAACGGTCGAAACGGGCGCGAGTTTCGGGTTCTGAGAGTACCTCGTAGGCGCGGTTAATTTCTTTAAACCGCTCCTCGGCACCGGATTCTTTGTTGACATCTGGATGGTACTTGCGAGCTAGGCGGCGGTAAGCACGCTTAATTTCTTCTTTGTCTGCGCTGCGAGAAACGCCTAATATTTCATAGTAATCACCGGCCATAGAGCTGCTTGCCTGGAGGTAAATAACAAAAAGTGTACGAAAAAAAAACGGGCGACCTTTCCTGAAATTACAGATTAAAAATCAAAAATTCTCATTGTTAATTTTTAACTTTTAATTTTTAGCTTTTCAGTTTTAAAGGAAAGGATTCATATCATCAACTTCTGGTTCGGGAACCTTCTGTTTTTGTTTTGACTGTGGACTTGGCTGTGGACTTGACTGTGGATTTGACTGTGGATTTGACTGTCGTTTTGACTGTCGCTCCGGCTTGGATTCCGGCTTGGATTCCGGCTTGGATTCCAGCTTTGGTTCCGGCTTTGGTTCCGGCTTTGGTTCCGGCTTTGGTTCCGGCGCCACCTGCAGCTCTTCTTTCAGCAAAATACTGTCGTCGTCCGCTTTAACCTCTTCTGGTTCTGATGATTCTACTTCTGACATCATCTCGCTTTCAACAACAGATCCTGACGGGGCTGCCCCGCTGCGGGCTTGGTCGTAGACTGCTGTCCCCAGCGAGTATAGCAGTTGCTTGAAAGATTCGATTGCGGGCGTGAGTTCTTCGACTGTGATGTCGGGGTTGGTCATCGCTGCCCGCAAGGCTGCTGCGGCTGTTTCCGCTTCGGCCTTGAGCTCGTCACTCAGCAGTTGCGCGTTGGTTTTTAAAGTTACACCACAATTATAGACGAGGGAGTCAGCTTGATTTTTGAGCTCGACGAGTAGAGCGCGCTTGATGTCCTCGTCGGCGTAAAGTTCGGCTTCTTGTCGCATCCGCTCGACTTCGGTTTCGCTCAATCCCCCTGTATTGGAAATTTGGATGCTTTGTTCTTTTCCGGTTCCCTTGTCTTCAGCAGCCACTTTGAGAATCCCGTTGGCATCGATTTCAAAGGTAACTTCGATTTGAGGTACGCCGCGGGGGGCTGGGGGAATCCCTTTGAGCAGGAACTTGCCGAGACTTTTATTGTCTTTAACCAATGCCCGCTCGCCTTGGAGTACGTGAATTTCTACCGAGGTTTGCCCGTCTGCCGCAGTGCTGTACATTTGCGATCGACTGGTGGGAATAGTTGTATTGCGCTCGATTACTTTGGTGAACACCCCGCCCAAGGTTTCGAGTCCCAGGGAGAGCGGCGTCACATCGAGCAGGAGCAAGTCTTTGACTTCACCGCCCAACACCCCGGCTTGAATTGCCGCGCCTACCGCTACAGCTTCGTCGGGATTGACCGATTTATCGGGAGAAACGCCCCCAAAATACTTGCTAATTGCCTTTTGAACTGCCGGAATCCGGGTTGAGCCTCCCACTAAAATAATTCTGTCTATGTCTTTGGGGGTCAAACTTGCGTCTTTGAGGGCTTGAGTCACCGGATCGATCGTCGCTTGCACCAAATGAGCCACCAGTTTTTCAAACTGAGCTTTGGAGAGTTCCATTTCCAAATGCTTTGGCCCTTTTTCGTCAGAAGAGATGAAGGGCAGATTGATTGAGGTGGATTCCCGGTTGGAGAGTTCGATTTTCGCTTTTTCGGCAGCTTCTCGGAGGCGCTGCAAGGCCATTTTGTCTTGTGAGAGGTCACTGCCTTCTTGAGTGCGGAAAGCTTCTACGAGCCACTGGACTATGCAGTCGTCAAAGTCATCTCCTCCGAGATGGTTGTTACCGGAGGTAGCGTTGACTTCAAAAATTCCGTCTCCCAGTTGCAGGATCGAAACGTCGAAAGTACCGCCGCCCAAGTCAAATACCAAGATTTTCTGTTCTATATTTTGCTTGTCGAGCCCGTAGGAAAGGGCTGCCGCCGTCGGTTCGTTGACGATCCGCAAGACTTCTAGGCCCGCGATCGTACCGGCGTCTTTAGTAGCCTGCCGTTGGGCGTCTGTGAAGTAGGCTGGCACTGTAATCACGGCTTGGGTAACAGTTTGTCCCAAATAAGCTTCAGCATCTTGCTTGAGCTTTTGGAGTACCATTGCCGAGATTTCTTGGGGAGTGTGAACCTTGTTCCGAATTTGGACGTTAACGGTATCGTCTTTGCCTTTTATGCAGGTATAGGGAGTCCGCGCTCGTTCTTCTTCCGTGTCGTCCCACCGCCGTCCGATAAATCGTTTGATACTGTAGACAGTATTTACAGCATTAGTTACAGCTTGCCGCTTGGCTAGTTGACCTACTAAGCGATCGCCCGCCTTGCCGAATCCTACTATACTCGGAGTTGTGCGGCCGCCCTCGGAATTGGCGATCACGACGGGTTTACCGCCCTCTAACACAGCTACGCAACTGTTAGTTGTGCCTAAGTCAATTCCAATAATTTTTCCCATAGCGCCTCATAAAACTTTGTGGGATGTTTGGAAACCTCCAACTACAGGTTGGGGGAGGAAAAACGACTCAGCTTGTTTAAACAAGCATTCCCAGACTTGATTTGTAGGAAATAAACTTTATGTCCTAAAGCAATATCAAAGACGGGTAAAAACATTTTTCAGAATTTTTGGATCAAGCGCTGACCTGCTTTTAGTCATCTTTAATTAAGAAGTTGGTGAGTCTGCCACCTGGGAGCCCCCGAATTCTATTCGGGGGTCAGTGACTTTGAGGAATGCAGTAGCTTGTATCCCGATTAACCTTCCGAACTATCGGGATTTTCATCTGAGGCTACCACAGATAGCCCAGCCGCTGCAACTTTCACTTTGGCGTGCCGCAAGACGCGATCGCCCAGAATGTAGCCGCGTTCTAGTTCTTGGATAATTGTTCCTTCCTCGTGTTCGTCAGTTGGCTCGCTCAGCAGAGCTTCGTGGAGGTTGGGGTCAAACTGTTCACCTTCAGGGCGCATCGGAGAAACCCCGATTTGCTTGAGGCTATCTACCATTTGCTTGTAAACGCTTTGGTAGCTTTTGTGAATGTTCATTTCGCCGTCGGTTTGTGGCTTGATGTGCGATCGAGCGCGCTCGAAATTGTCAATTACCGGCAACAGGGGTTTGATCGTGAGACACCTTGCCTGTAAATCTAGCTCTTCTTTTTCCTTTTGGGTACGCCTGCGGAAGTTTTCAAAATCTGCTGCTAAGCGGAGATTTTGATTTTTCAGTTCTTCTAGTTGAGCGGATGTGGCTTGCAACTGAGTTTTTAAAGCCTCTTTTTCCTCGTTTGCCTGGGCCAGTTCCTTCTTCCAAGGCTCCGCCGCGTCTGCAGTCGGACTGTTGGTTGAACTGCCGGTGACGGTAGGCCCCGATGCGTTTGCTGGGGTGCGATCGCCCTGAGCACTTTGATAAGCTCGAGCAAGTTCGAGCTCCCAATCCGCCGATTCGTTCGAGTTTCCTGATGCCGCCGGATTTTCGCTTGCCATTGGCGAACCCTCTGGGGTGGTTTCCCCAGTTGAGTTAGGATCTTGATCTTGCTGTTTTTCCTCGTCAATCATAAAAGCTGCGCGACAGAACCCTATCAATTCTAGCAGATACAGTTAACCCGGTAAATCTAGAGGACTCGAATTGACTGTGTATGGCACAATGTGAAAAGAGGAAAACTCGCCAGCTCTGAGACATTGCTCAAAGCTTTCCCTAAAATATTCAAAAGCCTGTTTAGATCTTTACGTATACTTTGGCCACAATGGGGGCAACCCAACGTTTGTTGGTTCCTAATTTTTAATTAACGAGATCGCATTTACCAAAATAATTGGGTTTAAAGCCCCTTCTTCAGTGGTTGGCTTTAATTTCGACTATAAAGTGTAAAAACTTATAAAGTAAACACATTTTATAGACATAGCGTTTTATAGGTGTGATAGGATACTTGTATGATCGTATTAGAGTTTAAGTTGAAAGGCAAAACGCAGCAATACCGAGTCATCGACGAAATGATTCGGACAGCTCAATTTGTGAGAAATAAAACTCTTAGATACTGGATCGAAAATCAAGGAGTTAAGCTGATCGACCTATACAAACAGTGTGCCATCATGGCCAAAGAGTTTGAATGGGCAGGCAAACTTAACTCGATGGCTCGTCAAGCTTCTGCTGAACGTGCCATTTTTGCTATCCAACGTTTTTTCGCCAATTGTCAAGCCAAGAAACCAGGGAAAAAAGGATACCCGCAGTTCAAAAAACATACTCGTTCCGTAGAATACAAGACATCAGGTTGGCAGCTTTCTTCCAACAAGAAATGTTTAAGATTTACGGACGGCTTTGCTGCTGGAAATTTCAAGTTAGTTGGCAGTCGGGATTTGCATTTTTATGCACCCAATGAGATTAAGCGAGTTAGGGTGATTCGGCGTGCCGACGGTTACTACGCTCAGTTTTGTATCGATGTGGAACGAACAGGGGAATCTATTTCCACTGGTAAAGCTATTGGCATAGATTTGGGATTAAACCATTTCTATACCGACAGTGATGGTGAAACAGTTTCCAACCCTCGCTATCTGGGCAAAAGCGAAAAAGCTTTAAAACGATTGCAGAAACGAGTTTCTCGAAAGAAGAAGGGTTCTAGCAATCGTAAAAAAGCGATGAACAAGTTAGGAAGAAAACACCTGAAGGTCAGCAGGCAGCGCAAAGACTTCGCCGTTAAGACGGCGTTGTGCGCGGTAAAATCTAGCGATTTTGTGTTCTACGAAGACCTTCAGGTGAAGAATATGCTTAAGAACCAAAAGCTTGCCAAATCCATTAGCGATGCAGCGTGGGATCAATTTGCTCAATGGTTGCAATATTTTGGGAAAATATACGGTAAAATAGTAATTGCTGTCGCCCCTCAATACACTTCCCAAGATTGTTCAGCCTGTGGCAATATCGTCAAAAAATCGCTATCAACTAGAACTCATATTTGTTGTTGTGGCGCGGTATTAGATCGGGATCACAACGCCGCGATTAACATTTTGGAAAAAGGATTGAAGCAAGCAGGAATCAGTTTAAATACGGTGGGACACACCGAAATTAACGCTTGGGGACAGAACGAGCTCTACTCGCTGGTGGTGACATCAACGAGCAAATCGACTGACTGAGCCAAGAATCCTCGCGCCTTCAGGCCCAGGAGTGTCAAACTTGAGAGATAGGGATTGAGCAAGAAAATGATAGCTGATCCATAAGCAAAGAATACGGGGGTTAAAACCCCGCGTTGGTTTTCCTCTCAGCACTCTTTGTGACTGAGTTTCCCACCTATTGAGTGTTTTTTATGACTAGCACATCCCCGCCTCGCTCCACATCCAGCTCCACATCCATAGTTTCTGTAGGCACTTTTCCTCCGGCTCTCACCAAGATGATTCTGTCGGGTTACGTCAACGGCGAGCAAGTCAAGCAAGCTCAAATTGATAGCCGGAACTCCGGCAAGCGGTTGACGGAGGTATTAGAAGCACTTACCGGGCAGCCGTTGCCTCCAGAATTGCTGCGACTTTACAAGAAGCAGCAGATGTTTGAACGGAAGATAGTCTACGGCGTTGAAGCATTTGACCCGGAGATGAGCGAAATGTCTAACGAGCAACTCGGACTTATGCTCGAGACGTTGAAGATTTCGATCGACATTTGTCACCAAGGTCGGTTTTTACCCGTAGCGAAGACTGAAACTGAGCCGGCGGCGGTTTTAGTAGCAATGGTAGATCCCGACAACCTCAACGCTATAGAAGATTTGCGGCGGATTTTACAGCCTCATGGCTTGGCTTTGCAGCGACGGGTGATTACGCCAGACGACTATCAGGACATAACTTCTGCCTATCAAGAGGACCAAGTTAAGGTAGCAGCCAAAATGGCAGCAGCCGAAAAGCAGAGAAAGATGGATTTAGGGGAGGGAGATTTTGGCGAACTCTCGCTAGAAGAGGAGAGTGCCGACCAAGAAGACCTAGCTAACACCTTGGACGATGCTGAGGCCGCTCCGGTAATTAAGGCGGTCAATATCATTTTGGCTAAAGCTCTGTCGGAAAAGGTGTCGGACATCCACGTAGAACCTCAAGAAGAGTTCATGCGGATTCGGATGCGGAAAGACGGGGTGCTGCAAGAGTATTTCCGGTTTCCCAAGCAGGTAGTCGCATCGATTACCGCTCGTTTCAAGATTATTGCCAACCTGGATATTGCCGAACGCCGACAAGCTCAAGACGGCCGCATCCGCCGGGTATTTGAGGGACGCACGGTCGATTTCCGGGTGAACAGCTTACCTTCGCGGTACGGCGAAAAAATCGTGCTGCGGATTTTGGACAGTTCCAGCACTCAGTTGGGCTTGGGTTTGTTAATCTCCGATCAGGAAACTCTGGCTTTAGTCCGAGAGAGTGCTAGCCGTCCCTTCGGACTGATT
This sequence comes from Microcoleus sp. AT9b-C3, assembly GCF_036705485.1. Classification (NCBI taxonomy): domain Bacteria; kingdom Bacillati; phylum Cyanobacteriota; class Cyanophyceae; order Oscillatoriales; family Microcoleaceae; genus Microcoleus; species Microcoleus sp. AT9b-C3. The sequence continues at coordinate 29,853 of NZ_JAUBUR010000048.1, forward strand.
TTGGTGACGGGGCCGACAGGTTCAGGCAAGTCAACTACTCTCTACTCGATTCTGGCGGAACGGAACGATCCGGGGGTTAATATCAGTACGGCGGAAGACCCGATCGAATATGCTTTGCCAGGAATTACCCAATGTCAAGTAATTCGGGAAAAAGACTTGACTTTTTCCAACATTCTGCGGGCATTTTTGCGGCAAGACCCTGACGTGATGCTGGTGGGGGAAACGCGGGACAAGGAAACGGCAAAAACGGCTCTGGAAGCTGCTTTGACGGGACACTTGGTGCTGACGACGCTGCACACGAACGACGCGGCCGGGGCGGTCGCGCGTTTGGCCGAAATGGGCGTAGAACCGTTCATGGTTTCGGCAGCTCTGTTGGGCGTGTTGGCTCAGCGTCTGATGCGGCGCGTTTGCGACAAATGCTGCATTCCTTACCAGCCTACTGCCGCAGAACTCGGCAAGTACGGTCTGTCGGCTTCTCAAGAAATTGATCTAACTGTTTACAAAGCCAACACTGTACCGGTGGAGGAAAGGAAGGAACTGGCAGAACGCGAGCAACTTTGTACCAAGTGCGCCGGCCTAGGCTACAAAGGACGGGTAGGGGTTTACGAGTTCCTGAAAAATACTGAGCGGCTTCAAACTCTGATCACTCAAGGAGCTCCCACAGAGCAAATTAAGGAAGCAGCAGTAGAAGAAGGGATGAAAACGTTGTTGGCTTACAGCTTGCAGTTAGTGCGAGAAGGCGCGACTACTTTTGAAGAAGTCGAGCGGGTGACGTTTACGGACTCGGGCTTGGAGGCTGAACTGAAAGCCAAACGCAAGCAGGGACTTACCTGCAAAAGTTGTCGGGCGGAATTGAAGCCGGAGATGCTGGATTGTCCGTACTGCTTGACGCCACGCTTTGTGGATTGATTCAGCAGTTAACTGTTGACTGTTAACTGAGCTAGATTGGTCAATAACTATCAATTCGATCGAGGAGAGGTATCTATGGGTCTGATGATTGAAGACGTACTGGAGTCCCTGGTAGAGCAAGGGGGTTCGGACATACACATCCAAGCGGGCGCGCCTATATTCTTCCGAGTCAGCGGTAAACTAACTCCTCAGACGCAATACGGCGACATTCTGTCTGCTGAGGAAGTGCAGATCCTAATTTTCCAAATGCTCAACAATATGCAGCGCAAGCAGTTGGAAATGGAGTGGGAACTCGACTGCGCTTACGGCGTTCGGGGATTGGCTCGGTTTCGCGTCAATGTCTACCGGGAGCGGGGTGCTTGGGCTGCTTGTATGCGGGCTCTGGCTTCTAAGATTCCTAATGCGGATGCTTTAGGCGTGCCGCAGATTTTGCGGGATCTGACGGAAAGACCCAGGGGTATGCTGTTGGTGACGGGACAAACGGGTTCCGGGAAAACTACTACGATGGCGGCGTTGTTGGATCTGGTCAACCGGACGCGGGCGGAACATATTCTAACAGTTGAAGATCCGATCGAATATGTGTTTCCTAATATCAAGAGTTTGTTTCACCAGCGCCAAAAGGGGGAAGATACTAAGAGCTTTGCTAATGCGCTGAAAGCTGCTTTGCGCGAAGATCCTGATGTAATTCTCGTGGGGGAAATGCGGGACTTGGAAACGATCGGTCTGGCAATTTCGGCGGCAGAAACGGGTCACATGGTGATGGGAACGCTGCACACTAATTCGGCGGCTGCAACGATCGATCGGATTTTGGACGTGTTCCCGCCGATTCAACAACCCCAAGTTCGCGCCCAGGTGTCTAACTCTTTGGTGGGAATTTGCAGCCAAAATTTGGTCATAAAAGTTGGGGGCGGCCGCTGCTGCGCTATGGAAATCATGGTAAATACTCCAGCTATGGCTAACTTGATCCGGGAGGGCAAAACTCCCATGATTTACTCCCAAATCCAAATGGGGGCAAAATTGGGTATGAGGACGATGGAAATGGCCCTCGCTGAACTTTACAAGAGCGGTAAAGTCACTTGGGAATCGGCAATGGCCAAGGCTTCTAAGGCTGACGAACTCGAACGCTTGATCGGCCCGGCACCTGTTGGTGGCGCCCCGGTAAAAGCTCATTAATTCCGTCAGCAGTCATTAGTCTGGAGTCCGTAGAAAGAACTGATGACTGATGACTGATGAGTCATAACTTTTAATAAATTTTCAGAGGTGAGCTGTGGCTACCAACGTTATCCGCGAAAAACCGAAAGGTGGCTTTGATTTCAGTAAGATTCAGGAGCAAATCGAGTATAACCTTACCAGTCTTACTGTTAAGGATATGGCTATTTTTGCTCGTCAGTTTGCTGCTATGTTTAATGCAGGGGTGGCGATCGTGAGATGCCTTTCCGTGCTGCACGAGCAGTGTTCTAATGCTAAACTGAAGCGAGCGCTCAGGAGCATGAATGCTGACGTGCAGGAGGGGATAAACTTGGCAGAGGCGATGGCTAAGTTTCCTGATGTTTTTGACCAACTGTTTATCAGTATGGTGGCGGCGGGAGAAGTCGGGGGGGTGCTCGATGAAACCCTAGACCGTCTGGCGGTGATGATGGAAAAAAATCACAAGACGGAAGCCGAAATTAATTCGGCGATGTCTTATCCGAAGACTGTGTTGGGCATCGCGGTCGCGGTTTTTTTCGCAATGACCATATTCTTGCTACCAGTTTTCGCTAAAATCTTTGAGGATATTGGTGCAGATTTGCCGACTTTTACGCTAATAATGTTGGGAATTAGTAAATTTTGTACGGCTTGGCCTCCGATCCAACAGATAACAGTTATTGGGGTAATTATAGCGCTAAAAATTGCCTTCGATATGTACTACAAAACTCCCATAGGTCGCCTACAAATTGATAGGATTGCGATGAAACTGCCGATTTTTGGAGATTTGATCGAAAAATCTGCTGTGGCTCGGTTTTGCGTGATATTTGGGTCGCTGACGCGATCGGGCGTGCCGATTCTCAATTCTTTGGAAATTGTGCGAGATGTGGCTGGGAATCAGGCGATATCTAATGCGATCGAATATGCCAGGCAGGAAATTCAAAGTGGCGGCATGATCAGTATTGCTTTGCAAGAACAAGCTGTTTTTCCGTCTTTGGCTATTCAAATGATGGCAATTGGCGAGGAGACAGGGGAACTTGACAAGATGCTGATGAAAGTGGGCGCTTTCTACGAAACGGAAGTGGAAGAAGCAGTAAAAGGACTTACCAGTATGCTAGAACCTCTGATGATTGTTTTCGTCGGTGGTATCGTAGGTTCGATTTTGCTGTCGATGTATCTGCCGATGTTCTCAGTGTTTCAGAAGCTGTAAAAAAGGGGTAATTAGTTATTAGTTATTAGTTAGTAAGCTGCTACGCACTTAAATTGCATATTCTCCGAGGGCCGGACACCCCACTCATTGTTTGATTGTTTTTTGACAGACAATTTAAATGCCGCAACAGCTTAGCAATTAACGCATGACCAATGACTATTCCAATCGTTCCCAGGCTCTGCCTGGGAATGCCTTTGGAGGAGACACATCCTCGATTAAAAGGAGAAAACAATTGAGAGGCAGAGCCTTCAAATCTTCATTACCAGCGTCTTCCCAGGGGTGATAACTTACGAAAATGTCACAAAGTCAAGTAGGATAGGCAGACAGATTTAACTGCTGCCTAATCCTGGCCTTACGCTCCAAGGTTAACGCATTTTAATTTGAACCCAAAATATGCTAGAGTTAAATCCGAATACATTTCAATGTAGTTATTGTAGTTCATGGGTGCTCTCAAGGGCAAAAGGTTTTACTCAAGCTTGAAATCACCAACAAAACAAACAGATTCATTGCCTTGGGTGAATATATTAAATGCCAGTTTTTTAGAAAATCGTACCAATTTGAACGACCCCAGAAGATAAAAACTAAAAAAATACTCAGAGATATTACAGGGTAATCGCATTAATTAAGGTATAATGGCAAAGGAAATTGATCAAATATTTGACAGCATCATTTAATGGCAGCTCCTAAACTAAGCAATGAAAATTGAGTGTGATACTGATAGCCAGCTAAGCACGCTCGAGCGGGTTCCACTTACTTGATTTATCTCCATCACGTGATCCTGCCTAGGGCGTGTTTTCAAACTATAACCACGACAGAATGCAGGCGATCGTAATCATGGCTGTATAATTGGCAGCCAGCTTATCATATCGAATAGCGATCGGACTCCCTTGGTTGAGTAGGTTGATAGCACGTTCAACAATGTTCCGTTGCCGGTAGATTTCACGGCCGCCTTTTTCCATCTTCCTGAGTGAGGAATACCTGCCGGGAGTCCATTCCCAGTTTAACTGCTTATTGGTAGCCGATCGCGTCTCGGCCGCAGCCCTGCCTCTGGCGGGTGCATTTTATGTCATTTGTCAAGTACAATTTATACCAAATGAGATGCGATTACCCTGCACTAATAACCAATAAATATGGTTCACTTTAACGTTGGTTTTCAACACTTTAACTCCTTCGCTGATATTACGCTATCCCTGGCGAAAACTTTACACCAAATGGGAATTCCTATTTCGGTCGAACCTTCAACAATAGCATCTCATCTCAGGCGCAATGCGACAGCAGAAGAAAACGACCTGCTAGCGAAGTGGATGAACACCGCACCCTCAGATTTATTTCAGATCAAATGGTCTCATTATTGGAAACCTTATTTTTTAAAAGAACTCAACGGACATCTCAACTTAGAACTTTTTGCTATCAATTACGAATTCGCTCAAAACCATGATGATTATGATTACTGGATTTACGATGCTGTTAACACTTCATCCCACAAACTAGCCGTCAGCCAATACTCTAAAAACGTTTTAATAAAAGCTGGATGTCCGCCGGCTAACGTATCAGTCATGCCTCTAGGTTTCAATCCTTTAATCTCGCAACTCTATTTGCCCAGACCGCAAAAAAAACAAAAAGATGTAAAGTATATTCTGCACATGACTAATTCTTTTGATTTATATAGATTTGGCACGGATCTGGCCATTCAAGCTTTTTGGGAAGAGTTTAGAGATGATTCTAACGTAGAGTTAATAATCAAAGATGGTGGCAAACACCCAGATGTTATAGTGGAGCATCTCGTAAATATCGAAAAACAATTCGGCAAGTTCAAGTCAAGAATTCGGATAATGCCTAAATTTTGTAATAAAGCAGAACTAGCTGATTTATACTTGTCAGCAGATGCTTTTTTAGCTCCCTTTCGCGGCGAGGGTTTTGCAATTAAAATTTTGGATGCCTTTGCAGCAGGTTTGCCCGTCGCTATGACTATGTACGGTGGCCCGACCGAGTACGCCAATGCTAATAACTGCTATCCCATTGCTTACGATCTAATTCCCGTCGGAAAGTGTTACGATACTCAGTATCTAAAAATCAGAAATGATCCTCATTGGGCCGAACCCAATGTTCAGTCTGTTCGCCAACAGTTGCGAAACATTGTGGAAGATCCGATGCGTTCTCAGGTAGCTCACAAAGCTAAAGAGACGGCGGATTTATTTAATTGGGAAGCTGCTGGTCAAAAATTGTTAAGATTAATGCGAAAGTTGTTTTAGGAGCAGAAATTATGGGACTCGAACGCAAAATGTTTAGGGGAATGTTTTCGCCCGGGGAGGTTGTACGATTAAAACAGCCTTGTTTTACTCCCGGGCGATTGTTTGAGCCAGGAAAATATAAAGCTGATGAGTTGCCGGATATCGCTTTTGATATGGGTTTGGTAGACCATTTGCCACCAGTCAAAGGCAACATTTCAGAAAATCTCAATGTTCAGAACCCACCAGCTCAAAACATTGAGGAATAAACTCCCGTTTGTAGTAAGGACTTCAGTCCCGAAAAATCTCCTTTGTAGTAAGGACTTTAGTGCTGAAAATTAAAATAAATAATCAAAGACTCAAGTCCTGACTGCAAAAAAGATAAAGCCAATTTAACCATTTTCTTCTATCTGGGCAATTAACTCTTTCAAAACTTGACTAGCTTTGTCGTTCTCAATCTGACAAGTTCCGGCATTCTGGTGTCCACCGCCGCCATATCTTAACATTAACTCCCCAATATTAGTTTTAGAAGTTTTGTTAAAGATTGACTTGCCAACTGCGAAAACAGTATTTTGTTGTTTCAGTCCCCAAAGTACGTGAATCGATATGTTACACTCGGGGAACAAAGCATAAATTACAAAACGATTCCCTGCATAAATCACGTCTTCGTTACGCAAATCCAAAACAACTAAATTATTATAAACTTTGGCGCATCTCTGTATTTGCTCTTTAAATTTTTCTTCTTGCTCGAAGTAGAGGTCTACTCTTTCTTTTACATCAGGAAGCTGCAAAATTTCATCGATGGTATGATTTTTGCAGTAATCGATTAACTGCATCATTAATTGATAATTGGAGACCGTAAAGTCTTTAAACCTTCCTAAGCCTGTTCGGGCGTCCATTATGAAGTTTAATAACACCCATTCTTGCGGATGCAGAACCTCTTCTTGGGCAAATTGAGCGGAATCTGATTTGTCAACTGCTGCCATCATCGCCTCAGAAATATCAGGAAACTTTGCTTGGCCTCCATAATATTTGTACAGTACCCTAGCTGCTGAAGCTGCATAGGGATCGATGATGTGGTTAATTTTGATTTTCTCGTGTCTGAGAGTTTCGCTGAAATGGTGATCGAAAGCTAGATGAACTCCCTCAACATAGGGTAAATTGGTGCTAATATCGTTATTTGTTATTTCGATTTTCCCATCCTGCATATCTTTAGGATGCACGAATTTAATCTCGTCGATCATATCGAGTTCTTTGAGCAAAACGGCACAGACAAGACCGTCAAAATCGCTGCGGGTGACTAATCTGTATTTTTTAGTGAGTGGCATATGCTTCTGTGATAGGGAGGAACTGATCACCAGCTAATATAACGTATTACCCGATCGCTTTCCAATATGAACGCAGACCCTTACGCTTGGATAGAGAAGGCCCTGGACACAGTTCGCCGTGCCGATTGGTATCGATCGCCACGATCGATCGATAGTTGTCCCGGGCCTGTGGTAAAGTTATCAGGCCACAGCCTGATTAACTTTGCCAGCAACGATTATCTGGGACTTGCCGGCGATGACAGGTTAATTCAAGCTGCTATGGCTGCAACTAAGGAATTTGGTACGGGTGCGACGGGTTCGAGGTTGGTCAGCGGACACCGCGATTTGCACCGACAGCTAGAACTGGGTATTGCTAATTTAAAACAAACTGAAGATGCTTTAGTATTCAGTTCGGGATATTTGGCGAATTTAGGGGCGATCGCATCCGTTGTCGGCAAGCGCGATTTGATATTATCTGACAAGTACAACCATTCGAGCCTGAAAAACGGAGCCGCACTCAGCGGTGCAACTACCCTAGAATACAGTCATTGCAATCTTGAGGATTTAAGCGCCAAGCTAGAGCAAAATCGCGGGAAATACCGCAAGTGTTTAATTATTACCGATAGCGTCTTTAGCATGGATGGGGACTTGTGTCCGCTGCCGCAGTTGTTAGCTTTGGCCGGAAAATTTAACTGCATGGTATTAGTAGATGAAGCTCACGCTACAGGAGTTTTCGGTGCTAGCGGTGCCGGTTGTGCAGAACATTTCGGGTGTACCGGAACACCGCTGATGCAAGTGGGGACACTCAGCAAAGCTTTGGGAAGTTTGGGCGGCTACGTTGCGGGCTCTGCTGCTTTAATTGATTTTCTGCGTAATCGAGCTGCGAGTTGGATTTATACTACAGCATTGACGCCTGCTGACGCCGCGGCTGCTTTGGAAGCTGTGAGAATTGTACGGCAAGAACCAGAACGCCGAGTTCGGTTGCAACAAAATATCGAAACTTTCAAATATTGCGCGATTACCAATTACCAATTACCCATTAGCAATTCCCTCTCCCCTATTTTCAGTCTGCCGTTAAAAGATGCAGCCACAGCTTTAACAGTGGGCAGCAAACTCAAGGAGATGGGTATTTTTGCTCCCGCGATTCGGCCTCCGACTGTCAGCGTGAGTCGCATTCGGATTTCGCTGATGGCAACTCACGAGCTCACACACCTTCAGCAGTTGGTAGAGGCGCTGAAGCAAGTTTTGAGTTTTGAGTAAATGTTGGGTACGTCATAAATACCTTACCCTTTGAGTAAATGTTGGGAGATGGGGAGAATTTCTACTTCTGCCTTCTGCCTTGTGCCTTTTGCTGCTCTAGCGTTCTGCCTTTTTTTTGATTGTCAAGATATCGCTATTGACTTATGACCAATCTTATACAGGAGTTTGGTCGATCGGTCAACAACTGTAAATTTTTTGTAAATTTAGATACTTTTTGAAATTTAGCGCTATATTAGAGAAGTAGCAGGTACACCAAATTTAATATAAGGAACGTCCACCATGAACACAAATCGTCAAAACGTAAAAAAAGTCGCAGAAACCCACCGCGCTAACATTCACAAGCAACTTATGCACCGCATAGAAGTAGCGAGATCCAGTGGCAATCAAGATTTGGTTCGGGTGCTTGAAGAGGAAATGAGACAGCTTTAAAGAAGCTGCAACTAGAATTTGCCCGTAGTTTGGTTTAGAGGGTTGTGCGAGAAATGCAGAATTCCGGCAACCGCTACCTGTGAAGTTTTGACTCCTCTCTTAGTTGGTAGGAAAAACCCCGGTTTCTTAAAGGAACCGGGGTTTTTTATTGAGAAGGAAGAAGGAAGAGGGAACACTCCTGCACGCACAAACTCTATCTGTAGAGTGCGCCTCAGCCCACAGAGTCTGTACCAATAGCGGATTGAAGCATTCATTTTTTGCCTAAGTTCTGAAGTCAGAATGAAGAAGCAAGAGGGAAGAACAAGACTTACGCTGCATTGCTTCTATTTTGACAGTATCTGTAGTAATAAAATGCGCCGTGGCGCACTCTACTCATAACTACAGGACTAAAGCACCTGACAAATGGATCGGGTCTGCTCACGCCCGATCCCATCACCTTAACCAGTCCGGATCACTGACAAGTTGACAGTCGCGACTAACGACCAAACTCAATAATAAGCGCACGAATAACCTAAACTCATGTGTGTGCTATTGGCTGGAAAATTGATCAATTTTCTAGGGAACTCAAGCAATTAACCGGGAGAGAATCTTGCCACTCCGATCGAGCTAGAATTAACACAAATCATATTGCTTGTCATGAACTTGTGTGGCTTAGGCGCTCAAAACTTTAGCCTATAAAAATGGTAAAACAATATATTATAGTCATTTCAAATAAGTATGAGACACTCTTTATGCACAATAAGCACGAATAACTTCATCAAGAGATGTGCCA
>NZ_JAUBUR010000010.1:0-21450 GCF_036705485.1 Microcoleus sp. AT9b-C3
GGAGCGGAATGAAGCGAAAGCTTCACGTTCCGTTCTGAAGGAGAGGTAGGGGTAGAAATGCCCCTATCGACTCTAACAGTTTCCCTTTAGGCGTTAGCTGAGAGAAAAGGCATGCTTTCGGCTAAGTTATCCTTAACTTCAATTCCCTGTTTTCTCGCCCAAAACTGGCTCAAAAAGTGAATTTGTCGCAAGCCGACAACTAAATTCAAACCGGGTACAAAAATCCACCAAACTGTTAGGGGTTCTTTGATTCCTTCTTGGCGGTACAATTCGTTCACTGTCTTGTAAAGTTTGAACTGCACGATGTAAATCCAAGCAATACCCAGCAAGGAAAACCAACCAAACCATCCGGGAACGTCAGGGTCGAATATCCGCAAAGCTTGGGGGACGGCTACTCCTAAAACAAAGGGAAGCAAGCAAAGAGTTCCCGACCAACCGCTGCCGTTATAGCGACGCAATTCTTCTTGAATAATCCATTTGTACCATCCGTAATATAGCAGCAAGCTGACTGCGGATAGCAAAATTACTCGCCACAAAGAGCGGGGTTTACCTAAAGGTTTGTCGGACATATTTAGATGTAAGATATGAATGGCTATCTTGATTGTATTAACATTTGTTAATTATTGCAAAATCATTTCTCGGATCGATCGCGCTGTTGCAGGGGCCAGCAGAACACCGTTGCGATAGTGGCCGCTGGCGATGAGAACGCGATCGTTACCGGGAAGCGTCTCGATAATTGGGGCCGGCCGCCCTTCCGGCCGCGGGCGCAATCCTGACCATTTCCTGATGATTTCAGCTTCTGCTAAACCCGGACAAAGTGATCTCGCCCTCGCCATCACTTGCGCCAACATATCAGCATTCGCCTGAATTTCCCCGCCATTTTCTGAAAACTCCACTGTCGCCCCCACCCAAAATTCCCGATCGCCCACAGGCACAATGTGAACGTCATCGCAAGTAATTACCGGCCTAAAATCAGGGTTTCCTAAAGGCTTGGCCGATCGCAAATGCAGCGCTTGTCCCAACACCGGGCGAATGTCAACCAACTGATTTAACGATGCAGTCACAGCAGCAGAACCCAAACCAGCGCACACAATTAGTCGATCGAACTCCAAACTAGCAGCAATCTCCGCTGCTTCAACTTCCACGCCAAACTGAAAAATTACCCCATTTCGTTCAGCAGCATCAACCAAAGCCAAAGTTAGCGCCGTCGGATCGACTTGCCGGTCTTGAGGTGAATAAATCGCAGCAATAATGCGATCGTTTAAAGAGAGATGAGGGCAGCGATCGCGCACTCGTTCCACATCCCAAAGTTCCAATTGCCAACCTTGAGACCGGCGAGTTGCTATCAAATTTTCCCACTTAATTAAATCCTCTCCCTCCGAACACAGCATTAAAATTCCTTGTTTGTTAAAAGGAATTTTTTGCCCCGTAACTGCTTCCAATTCGGGAATCAAAGTTGCGTAACGCTGAAGGCTGGTTTCCCTCAACTGCCAATTTCTGCCCTTAGTTTTGTGGCTGATAACTCCCATCAAAACACCGAGTGCCGCGCCAGTAGAAGCTTGTGCCGGCGGCTGTTTGTCGAACACAGTAACTTTCAGTTCGGGAAATTGACTTAGTTCAAAGGCGATTGAAGCCCCAATAATACCGCAACCAATAATTGCAACGCGAACCATTCAATTTTAGATTTTAGATTTTAGATTTTAGATTTTAGATTTTAGATTTGATAGAAGTTTTTTGTAGCGTTCTCAGCGCAAAGCGTGTCAAATTAACAGTAAAATCCTCTGTTTTTATCGTTTATCTCGAAGTCTCGATCCCCCTAAATCCCCCTTAATAAGGGGCACTTTGAATGCTCTGCCCCCCTTTTTAAGGTGGAGTTTGAATACTCTTGTCCCCCCCTTACTAAGGGGGTTAGGGGGGATCTAGACTCGACTACAAGCGATATTTATTATGGGTTTCAGTCTTAATTTGACACCCATCAACTGCCAAGCCTACAAACACCTAAAGCTATTAAGCTTTAGGAATTAGCTGCAAGAAGGTATCGAAATCATTGACAGCTTTTTGATAGCTGGCCGTGACTTTTGCATAGTCAAGGTCTTTAGCAGCAAGATCGATGTTAACCAACTCGGTAAACAAACTCTTAGTTAAATCAACAGCTTGTTGTTGAGAACTAGGCAACAAACTCGCAGAGACGGTTTTCATGGTGTTCCGCAAGTCGCCTAGAGGCCCGTGAATGTAAGTTCTGGTATCAATCCAATTCCGCTTTTGAATTAGGGTTCCCAGTTTATCCATGCGCGATCGGAACTCTGTCAGGGTAGGAACATAGCGCTGAATTTGCTGAGTCTGCGCTGCTGTGTAAGTCGTTGGAACTTTTGCTTCGACACTGCTGCAACTAACCAGAAATGCCATCAAAAACGCCATCATCAAGGCAAAAATTGAACGGGGACGAGTCATATCGATTTTAGATTTTAGATTTTAGATTTCTCGTTCTCTGGCACTGCCTGGGAATGCAGCTCGGCGAGGAGCTGGTTCACTGACCTAGCACCTAGAGTTATGTACAAAATATTATTTTACCTCCTGGCGGCGCAGAAAAGTGATCACAGAATTGCCAACTTTTTCTGACCAATGTTCTTGAGGATAATGCCCCGCTTCTTCCAGTGTGACTAACTCTGCATTTTGCAGGGAACCCACTAGCTTTTGAACTGGTTCAACACTCAGCCAAGGATCTGTCAAACCCCAGACAAATAAAGTTGGTCGAGTCCATCCTTTCAAGCCGGATTCAATTTCGGCCATTGACTGCGGCAATTGAATATTGCGGACTGTATTCATCAGCGATCGACCTGCATCCGAACTCTTCAAAAACGGGCTGCGGTAAACATCTAAATCCTTGTCTGATATTGTCTGGCGGCTGCCACCTTCGAGAGTTCTGTCAACCAAAAGCGGGTCTTGCGTCATCATGTCGCCAATAAAAGGCAGCCCCAACTGCTGCATTTTCCAAGGCAATCTTATATTTCCTGAGACTGGTGTATTGATGATGGCTAAACGCTCAATTTTATCGGGATTGCGTAAAGCGTATTGAATGCCGGCTGAAGCTAAAAATCCTTGGACAACGAGGGAAAAGCGCTCTAATTCTATAGCTTGAATAAAGCCAGCGAGGGCGTCAACAAAAGCATCGGGAGTGTAGGCAAAGTCGCGCTTGTCTGGTTTTGTCGATCGCCCGTAGCCCACCCAATCTGGGGCGATCGATCTAAATCCCTGTGCAGCCAAATCCGGCATCATTACAGTCCAGGTAAAACTCTGGGATGGCAAACCGTGCAGCAGCAGTACGGGCGGTTTACCAGTTGCGTTAACCGGATTTGTTTCCCGATAAAACCATTTCAGCGGGCCTACTTCAACTATTTTCTCATCAATTAACATTATTTTATCTGTGATTTATCAAACAATAAGGTGCGCAGTGCGCACCCTACTTACCATCTCATCGTAGGGTGCGCAGTGCGCACCTTACTTACCATCTCATCGTAGGGTGCGCATTGCGCACCTTACTTACCATCTAGTACAGCCGCGTTTAGAAATTCATTTCAGCAGCTTGAACTTTTTCGACCTGTTTCTTCTTGAGAACCAGCATGATTTGAGCGAGCATGGTTATAGCCACGAAAGCCATCAATCCTTTAACTCGACCTGCACTTTGCAGCACAATTTCCACGTCTTTTTGACCAAAGCCGCCCACATTAGGATTGTTCGTCAAAAGTTCGCCTGCTGCAACTGTTTGTCCTTCGGAAACAATCAGTTCTGGGCCGGCAGGAATCGTATCAACAACTGCTGCACCTTCTGCAGGTTGAATTGTCACTTGATAACCGCCATCTTCAGGTTGAGCAATCTTAGAAATGGTGCCAGCTACCGAAGCATTGTAAACAGTATTATTGCTCTTTTCGCCAGTAGGATAAACCTGACCGCGGCCGCGGTTGCCACCAACATAAATTTGGTATTTGCCGTAGTGAACGGACTTGTCAGTTTCCGGATTCGGCGACAAAACTGGGAATACCAATTCTTTGTACTGTTCTCCCGGTACTGGGCCCACTAAAACAATATTTTCTTGGGTTTCGCTGTAAGGTTGGAAGTAAAGATCGCCGACTTTTTCCTTCATTTCTTCGGGAATTCTGTCAGCGGGGGCAATCTTGAAACCTTCGGGCAACATCACAACTGCGCCGACATTCAAGCCACCTTTGCTACCGTCGCCGACCACTTGTTGCACGGTAGTATCGTAGGGAACTTTGACAATAGCTTCAAAGACCGTATCTGGCAAAACAGATTGCGGTACTTCAACTTGAGTCGGTTTTGCACCGAGGTGACAGTTAGCGCAAACAATCCGGCCTGTTGCTTCGCGGGGAGTAGCGGGGGCAGTTTGCTGAGCCCAGAAAGGGTAAGCAAATGCTGCTTGGGGAAGTGCGATGTCGCTGGTGAGGAAAAATGCTGCGGCTGCGATCGCAATTAAGGCTGTTTTCGCGATCGTCCTGGCACTGCGGCGAAATATCGCAGATAAATTAGTTTGTGGCATTAGAGTATTCAATCTCAAAGGTCAGACAATTTTGGATTTTGGATTTTGGATTTTGGATTTTGGATTTTGGATTTTGGATTTTGGATTATGAGACTGCTTTAGGGATGCAATTATCTGTGGTTTTCACCATTCACCCCCTATCTAAAATCTCAAATCTAAAATCCAAAATAGTTTAAGACCACCAAGGTTCTTCGCCGGTGCGGAAATCTGTTTCTTTCCAAGGGGTAAGAGCGATCTTGTCATCTGCGACAGTGGCGTGGGCCAGGGCCAGAGACAAAGGCGCTGGGCCGCGCACCACTTTGCCCTCATTGTTGTATTGAGAACCGTGGCAAGGACAGATAAACTTGTTTTCGCTAACATTCCAAGGCACGACGCAACCCAAGTGAGTGCAGACTGCATTGATGCCGTAGTCGGCGATAGATTGGTCTTCTTTCACCACAAGATAAGTGGGGTCGCCTTTGAGACCTTGGGCTAAGGTGCGATCGCCCGCCGGGTGCGAAGCCAAATATTCGCTAACGATGATGTCGTTACCCAAAGCATCTTTAGCTGTCACTCCGCCGCCAACTGCCCCACTCGCCGGAGGAACAAAATATTGGACAACGGGATAGAGTGCGCCCAGTGCCACACCTGTGACTGTACCGAACGTCAGCAAATTCATAAATTGGCGACGCCCCATATCGGGAACATCGGGATTTCCAGCAGAAGATTGAGCCATGACCTGCCTTTACGGTTTTAAGTTACGTTTGTTTGTTAGCTGTTAGCTGTTAGCGAACCTGTACGTGCAGAGGAAGGAGGATAATTGCCGTTAATCTGCTCGCACAAATTTTAGGCCGCGAAAATTCCTTTTAAGAATGCGCCTTCCAGCCTTTATTAGAGTATTATTACATTTTTTGAACTTTGTCTTTTATTGTTTAATGGATTAACTCAGGAGCAACCATGACGGGCAAGGATTTACACCAGCTACTGCTAGAAAAATGGGGAAAGTCTTACGATATCAGATTGCGGCGAACACGGGGCAAGATTTTTGTGCAAGTTATGTGGAAATATCTAGAACAGGCATCTTTTCCCATGACGGAGGCGGATTATTTCGAGCATTTGGATGCGGTGGCCAATTACCTCAACGGCTGGGGGAGCACAGAACAGGTGAGAGAATATATCGTAACTACTCGCGATCGCCCCCGCTTGGGTAAAGCTGTCAGCGTTCCCCTAGATTTGGGTGAAAGAGCCTCGGAGTGGTTGGTAGACGAGTTTTGAATCACTCAGTCGATTTTAGATTTTAGATTTTAGATTTTAGATTGGCCTTCATCATCCAGGATACAAGCCCCCGGATTCATTCCAACGCGCAGACTTAGGACCGAGAGATAAAAAACCTGTATCCGATGAAACTTGCCCCCCGAATTTATCCGTGGGGTCAATGCTTCAATTCTAAAATCTAAAATCTAAAATCTAAAATCTAAAATCGATTGACTCCACAGCCGGGATCTCGGGGAGTTCCCTAAAGTTTTGTGTCGCGCCGCGACCCGATTAGTTGAGCCCAAAGTCCCGAAAATCGATCGGCGATCTTGTCCTACGACTTGCCGCTGGTGAGAAACTAAGCTGTGGCGCATCTAATTTGCACAGGTGTTTTGATTCAAAGTCTTGTGTGGCGGGCTTTGCTGCGCGCCCCCAACTGTGGGATTTAAATGCCGCAACAGTTTCTGGGGCTTTTTAGGGGCTTTTTTAATTTTGGGCGATCGGACTTCTAGCTTACCAAAATCATCGGAACCAATTTCTGTCAACAATTTCACATACAATGAGTGTCAGATATCTTGTGAAACTTAGGAGAATGTTGTAATGGGTGTTGCACTGGGAATGGTTGAAGTCTTAGGATTTCCCGCTGCAGTAGAAGTTGCGGACTCAATGGTGAAAGCAGCCCGTGTTACTTTAGTTCGCTATGAGAAAATAACCCGCGCCTACTGGACAATTATAGTGCGAGGAGATGTTTCTGAAGTGCAAGCAGCAGTGGCTGCTGGAGTTGAATCAGTTAAAAAGGTCGATGGCGGAAAGTTGCTATCGTATCACATAATTGCTCGTCCCCACGAGAATCTGGATTACGTTTTGCCGATCGGCTATACTCCCGAAGTCGAACAGTTCCGAATGTAGTCAGTCGATTTTAGATTTTAGATTTTAGATTTTAGATTTACTTTTGTATTGAATCTGAGAGCTTGAAACTTAGTCTAAAATTTTGGGTGTTCCACTCCTTAAGTCGCGGGGTTTAACCTGCTTTTACGCGGGTTCACAGTTTTGACAAAACTTTGGTGTGGAATTTTAACTTTTAGTAATTATAGAGGCGCGGGCGATCGCGTCTCTATATTTTTTTGTGGGGAGTCGATCAATCTTTCTGTGGAGTTTTTAGCGCCCTAAAAGCTTCACCAAACCAACCCCGCCAAAATACAAGCTCAGCACCGCACCTCCTAAAAGACTTTGCGTTAAAGGATCAGTAGAAGGCGTTAAAACCGCTCCCAAAACTGCCGCTCCCAAGACTACATACCGCCAGCCGGAGAGCATTTGCTTAGAAGAAACTATGCCCAAAACACCGAGCAATACTTGGAGAATCGGGATTTGAAAAGCTAAGCCGGTGCTGAACATTAACAGCAGCACAAATTTAAAGTATTTGTCGATCGACCACAACTGCTCTACAACATCCGCCCCATAGCTAACAAAGAAGTTGAGCGCCGCCGGAATCAGAGCGATGTAAGCAAATACTAAACCGCCCAAAAATAAGAAACTCGATCCGAAAAACACAGGCCCCAGCAACCTGCGTTCTTTGCGAGTCAAACCGGGGAGAACAAACAGCGCTATCTGGTAAAAAATAAACGGACTGGCAAGGAGCAAACCGCTGTATCCGGCTACTTCGATAGAAACAAAGAAATACTCGCCCGGAGCTAGTTGCAGAAACTTGACGGGCCCGGCCGGTACTTCTAGCAGTTGCACGATGGGTTTAACTGTCAAAAAACAACCTATTACAGCGATTACTACTGCAATTAGCGAGTAAAAAATTCGCAGACGCAATTCTTCTAAATGCTCGAACAAAGACATCTCAACTTCATCGGGAAGTTCGTCGAGAAATTCGTTTTCTAAGTTGCGGGGACCCATCGCACCGCCTGCGATTGGTGCAATGCTGTTTTCCGGGCTAACTTCTTCGTCTTTTAATTTACTGACACCCACGGAATCATCGGCGATTGGTGAAATGCTATTTTCCGGGCTAACTTCTTCACCTTCTAAGTTGCTGACATCAACTGAATCATTGGCGATTGGTGAAATGCTATTTTCCGGGCTAACTTCTTCACCTTCTAAGTTGCTGACACCCACGGAATCATCGGCGATTGTTGAAATGCTATTTTCCGGGCTAACTTCTTCACCTTCTAAGTTGCTGACATCAACTGAATCATCGGCGATTGTTGAAATGCTATTTTCCGGGCTAACTTCTTCACCTTCTAAGTTGCTGACACCCACGGAATCATCGGCGATTGTTGAAATGCTATTTTCCGGGCTAACTTCTTCGTCTTCTAATTTACTGACACCCACGAAATCATCGGCGATTGGTGAAATGCTATTTTCCGGGCTAACTTCTTCGTCTTCTAATTTACTGACACCCACGAAATCATCGGCGATTGGTGCAATGCTATTTTCCGGGATAACTTGTTCGAGGTTGTTGTCGGAATCTTGTTCGGATCTCTCCAAGTCTGAGGGCACAGTCATAGGTATTTGTGATTTTATTTAAGTTTTACGTTTATTAGTCTTGGAGCTAGGTAAGTGCAAAAATCGAGTTTCCGGGTTAAGTTCCAATACGGTTGGGTTGACACTGTTTATTTCCCGAAAATCCCCCTTAAGAAGGGGGACTTTGAGATCACTCTTGTCCCCCCCTTTTTAAGGGGGGTTAGGGGGGATCGGGCTTAACCCAAGCGTATTGAGTTAAGCCCGAGATCCCTTTTAACTTTAACTCCAACCGCGCATTTTTTGGTGAACTCTTGCCACGTAACACATATAATGTCTGAGTCGTGTCGGTCAAACATAATTTTTTTAACTGTCAATCACGATCGCAATTTTGCCGACAGCCCTGCCCGTTTCGCTGTAAGCGTGGGCTGCTGCTACTTCTTGTAAGCTGTAAGTGCGATCGACAATCGGCTCAACTTTATCGGATTCTATTAACTCCCGCAAAGCCCCTAAATCGCTGGTGTTGGCATTGGCTAGAATGAATTTAGCTTTTTTACCCGATATAAACCAGCTCGTTAACATCGGTGCGAGGTTCTCGAAACTTGGCAAAGTCGAGATATAAACTCCCTCTGGTTGCAGCACTTTTTCGCATTCAGCAAATGTTCTTGTCCCCACAGCATCTAAAATTATATCATATTTATCGGCTTTTTGAGTAAAGTCAATTTCTGCGTAATCCAGCACAAAATCGGCTCCCAAACTCTTGACCAATTCTCTATTTTTTGCACTGCAAACTCCCGTTACTTCCGCATTCATTGCTTTCGCAATGTGCACGGCAAAAGTGCCGACTCCGCCGGAAGCGCCGTTAATCAATACTTTATTTCCTGCTTGAATTTGACCCAAATCCCTGAGCGATTGCAAAGCAGTTAAACCTGCGATGGGTACTGCTGCTGCTTCTGCATGAGTGATGTTTTTCGGTTTAATTGCCGCATCCGATTCTGCCACGACTGCGTATTCGGCGCAAGCACCCCCACTGATGGGATTTAAGAAGGTATAAACTTCATCTCCGGGTTGAAATTTGGTCACTTCCCGGCCGACTTCCACCACAACTCCCGAAATGTCAGAACCGACGATTCGAGGAAAGTTAAATCCTGTTAATAGTTGCAGGTGTCCTTGCCGGATTTTCCAGTCTACGGGATTGACGCTGCTAGCGCGAACTCGCACTAACAATTCGTTGGATTTGGCGATCGGCTTTTCCAACTCTCGGTATTGCAATTCCTCGGCTGAACCGTAGCGATCGAACGCAACTGCTTTCATGGCAAATTTTCCGGTTTATTTCCAATAGAACACTCAATCCTTTACAATTACAGCACATTCGATCTCAATGTGACACAGTAAATTGAGCTAGCCTTGTAGCAGCGCGCGATCGACTCTTGGATGCCTCCAGACAAGGGGCAGGCGTGAGGCAATGGGTTCGCTGGCAAGCGTGCGATGGCTAGGGATTAAAGTTAATAGGCACGGGGCGGCCTATCCCATAACCCTGAGCATAATCTACTCCAATCTCCCGCAATTTTTCTAAGATAGCCTCGTCTTCGACAAACTCAGCTATAGTTTCAAGATTCATCGCATGGGCAATACCATTAAAGCCTTCAACCAGCGCTTGAGAAATCAAATTATGACTAATATTCTTGACAAAAGCACCATCAATTTTTAGATAATCCACTGGTAAATTCATCAGATAAGCAAAGGAACTCAACCCACTGCCAAAATCATCTAAAGCAAAGCAACACCCAATCTTTTTGAGTTCGCTCATGAAATATCTGGCTTGCTCAAAGTTTGCGATTGCTGCGGTTTCCGTGATTTCAAAACCAATGGTTTGTGGGGGTACTTTGTAGCGATAAAATTGTTCGATTAAAAACCTCAGAAACTGATTGTTACTAATGCTAGCCCCAGAAAGATTTATCGTATACAAGCCTTGACTAAGAACATCTTTCTCCGGCAATTTGTGATAATTAGAGAAAAATTTTTCGATTACCCAACAATCAATCTCAGTTATCAAGCCGTAACGCTCGGCGGCGGGAATAAACTCATTTGGAGATACTACTTCTCCATTTTCGTCCACCATTCTGAGCAAAATCTCATAATGCTCTACTAATGGTTGAGAGGTAATAGAGACAATTTTTTGGTAATAGAGAGAAAAACGATTGGTTTCCAGCGCTCGGCTGATTTTGGAAATCAACTGCCTCTCACCACGTTGTTTAATTAGTTCGCTATCATCCAGACTATAAATATGAACACAGTTGCGGCCTCTGGCTTTGGCGGCATAACAAGCTGCATCAGCAGCTCCCAGAAGCTCCCTCAAATCTTGGCTGGTTTGGTCAATAGCAACAACTCCAATGCTGACTCCGATGATAAAGGTTTGGCCATTCCAAATAAACCGAAACTGATGCACTAGATCTTTGAGATTTTCCGCAATCTGAGCTGCTTGAGAGAGCGAACATTGAGTGAGCAAAATGCCAAATTCATCACCTCCCAAGCGAGCCAGCATATCATTAGCACGGACTCCCTGTTGAATAAGTATGGTGATTTGGCGCAGTAGCTCATCGCCAGCAATATGACCTACGGTATCGTTAACGACTTTGAACTGATCTAAATCTAAATAACAGAGAGCGTGCTGGTGATTGCTATCTTTAACAGAGGCGATCGCCTTAACTAGCTCCTCCTCAAATCTTCGACGGTTGATTAACCCCGTTAGGGCATCGTGATTGGCTTCCCAAGAGAGTTGACGGCTGAGATGGCGCGATTCAGTAACATCATGAAAGACCATAACTGCCCCGATAATTTGACCTTTACGGTCTCGAATCGGTGCTGCCGAGTCAGCAATGGGATACTCGGTTCCATCATGGCCAATCAGAATCGTATTGTTAGCTAAGCCCACAATTCGCTCCTCTAATAGAGCCTTGTTTATAGGATTCTCTACTGGCTCTCGTGTTACTAGATCAACAATTAAGAAGACTGTAGAGAAAGGAACTCCTTGAACCTCATGAGTTTTCCAGCCAGTCAGCCGCTCAGCTATAGGATTGAAATATCTTACCTTACCTTGGGCATCAGTAGTAATGACCGCATCGCCAATGGATTCCAGTGTCACTTGAGCCAATTCCTTTTCGGCAAAGAGAGACTCTTCGAGACGTTGCCGTTGTTCAATTTCTATCAATAGACGTAAGTTCTGCTTTTGGAGGCTTTGTTGCAGCCGTCGGATAGTTAGGTGCGTTTCGACACGAGCTAATACTTCTTCGACTTGAAATGGCTTAGCAATATAATCTACCCCTCCAGCAGCCAACGCTTGCACCTTATTAAAAGTTTCATTTAGCGCACTCAAAAAAATTATTGGAATCTCTGCCGTGCGCTCGTCAGACTTTAATTGTCGGCAAACTTCATAGCCATCGATATCGGGCAACTTAATATCTAGTAATATTAACTCTGTCGATGGAGATTGGGCGGCTCGGATCGCCATTGCCCCTGTTATAGCACTGCGAACTTTATAACCCTCTTCCCTCAAAGTATCCCTGAGAAGACGCAGGTTATCAGGCAAATCATCAACAATTAAAATATTGCCTCGGTAGTTTGTAGCTCGATCGCTAACCCTATCGCTAGTTCTATCAACAATCATACTCATCTCCCTAGTTTCTTGCTAGAGGAATATAAACATATGCACAAATAGTATAGTTTAATTATTCGGTTAAAAAAGTCACATTACCCACAAAGAAGTCCTGCGATCCCGGAGATATGGGGCTGGCAAGGGGGCGCAACCATACAAAATCTGAATAGTTCGGTTAGAGGCAGCCCCCCGTGGTTGCCCTTCTTCGCTTCGCCTAACATCAGAAGAAGAGTGTTTCAACCCAAGCAGCCGATTTATGAACAAGCGCATTTCTCACATGGCAAGTCTACTCCTCATTGCGATCGGATGTCTCGTGCTGCTGGGTTGGCAATTTGAGATCTCCCTACTCAAAAGTGGTTTTCCCGGTATGACTTCGACCATGAAAGCAAACACGGCAATTTGCTTTTTGCTGGCTGGAGGGTCTTTAAGATTGTTGCAGTACCAAAGAACCCGACTGCACAATCGCATCGCTCAAGGGATGGCAGGATTCATAATCATCATCACTCTGCTGACGCTGAGCCAATATATTTTTGCTTGGAAGCTGGGTATTGATCAGTGGCTTTTCCCAGATTACGTGTCTTCAGCGACTCTTTATCCGGGAAGAATGGGAGTAAGTACCGCCCTAAATTTTGTGCTGATGGGACTAGCACTGTTACTGTTAGGGCAAAATTCCCAATGGGACACTTGGTTGGCTCAGATTTTTAGTAGTGTTGCAGCTTTAATTTCTCTACTAGCTTTATTTGGATACCTATTCAATGTCGATATTCTTGAATGTTTGGTCACAATTACGACGACTCAACCCGTAAACACGATCGCCACCTTTTTCATCCTCTATGGAGGAATTTTATTGCTCCGCCCCAAGGAAGGATTAATGCAAGTAGTAACCAGTCCCCTGGTAGGCGGAGTAATGGTTCGGTGGTTGCTGCCTTGGGGGACAATCTTTCCAGTGACACTGAACTGGTTCACTCTTCAGGGACAAAAGTTAGGCTGGTATAACGCTAATTTTGGCTATACATTGCGTTCAACTGTTATGGTTTTCACATTCTCAATTCTCATCTTGGGGACGGCTCGATTTTTGAATCAGATAGATTACCAGCGCCAACAAGCCGAAGCAGAAATTAAAAAACTTAACGAAACTTTAGAAATTCTTGTGGCTGAACGAACAGATGCTTTACAAAAATCGCAGGCTCGTTTTGCAGGAATTCTAGAAATCGCCAATGATGCAATTATTTCAGTCGATCGCACTCAACGTATTACCCTGTTTAATCAAGGAGCCGAAAAGATTTTTGGCTATAAATTTGAGGATATTTTAGGGAAGCCACTGAATTTACTCCTGCCAGAACAGTTTAGAGATGCACATCCGCAGCATATCAAACAATTTGCACACTCTTCTAGCAGAGCGCGAAGGATGGGAGAACGAGGCGAGATTTTGGGGCGTCGTCAAGATGGAACGCAGTTTTCGGCTGAAGCCTCTATTTCTAAGCTGGAAATGGGAGACGAAACGGTATTTACTGTTATTATGCGCGATATTAGCGATCGCAAGCAAGTAGAAGCATCACTGGCTCACATGGCAGCGATTGTGGAATACTCTGGTGAGGCAGTTATTAGCAAGTCATTAGACGGCATCATTTTAACCTGGAACAATGCAGCAGAAAAAATCTTTGGCTACAAGGCTGAAGAAATCATAGGACAATCGATCGCCATTCTAATTCCCCCCAATATTACCTACGAAGAACAGCAAATCCTAGAAAAGATTCGACAAGGAGAAACGGTTGAAAACTATGAAACCGTGCGTGTCCGAAAAGATGGACAGCTTATCCACGTATCTTGTACCGTATCACCTCTGAAGGACACAACAGGCAGAATTACTGGGTGTTCTGTAATTAAACGCGACATCACCGATCGCAAACGAGCTGAAATAAATCGCCAACAAATTGAGATGGCTTTACGAAACAGTGAAGAGCAGTTTCGCCATGCGTTTGAAGATGCCTCTATCGGGATGGCGCTCGTTTCACTTGATGGACACTGGATTAAAGTCAATCCTGCCTTATGTCAGATTCTTGGCTACTCCTCAGAAGAGTTGTTAGCGTTAACTTTCCAAGACATTACCCATCCTGACGATTTAGACGGGGATCTTAGTTATGCACATCAACTATTAGCAGGAACAATTTCAACTTACCAACTGGAAAAACGGTATTTCCATAAACAAGGACATATTATTTGGATTATTCTTGATGGCTCGCTAGTACAAGATGGACAGGGAAATCCACTGCATTTTATTGCTCAGCTCCAAGACATTACCGCTCGAAAAGAAGCTCAAAAGACGCTAGAGCTTCAAAGCGTTATCATGAATAACATGGCAGGAGGAGTGTGTTTAATCAAAGCCTCAGACCTCATGATCGTCTACACCAATCCTACCTTTGACGCTATGTTTGGCTACACAGAGGGCGAACTAGCAGGTCAATCCGTTGGTGTCTTGAATTATGTTGATACAAACGTTACACCAGATGTAACCGTTCTAAATATCGTCACTCAAATTGAACACACCGGGGAAGCGAAATATGAAGTCCACAATAAAAAGAAAGATGGAAGTCTCTTTTGGTGCAGAGTTCATACATCCAGGTTTGAGCATCCTGAATACGGAACTGTATATGTTGCCGTTCAGGAGGACGCAACAGAGCTAAAACTGGCTGAGCAAGCCTTGCAAGCTACCACAAATCGCCTCAACTTTCTTCTCAACTACAGCCCCGTCGTCATTTTTAGCAGTAAACCTGCTGGCGATTATGGAGCAACGTTCATCAGCGAAAATATCAAAGATATATTGGGCTACGAAAGCAGAGAGTTTTTACAAGATTCTAAATTTTGGGTGAATCACTTACACCCCGATGATGTAGAACCAGTGGTTAATGGCTTAGCAAATGTATTCGTTAATGATTTTTATTTACACGAATACCGTTTTCGTCGGTCGGATGGGGTTTATCGCTGGATGCTCAGTCAGCTTAGGCTAATTCGAGATCGTTCAGGTACACCAGTAGAAATCTTGGGATATTTAATTGACATTAGCGATCGCAAACAAGCTGAGTTGGAATTTCACCAGGCAAATGAAGCAAACCAAGCCAAGACTGTCTTCCTCGCCAACATGAGCCACGAACTCCGCACCCCCCTGAACTCAATTTTAGGATTCACGCAATTGATGAGCTATGAGAGAAATCTGGCTCCTTCTATTCAAGAACGTTTACAAATTGTCAATCGTAGCGGTAGACATTTGTTGGACTTGATTAACGATATTTTAGATTTATCCAAAATAGAGAGCGGACGGATGACACTCAATCTTTCTGACTTTGATTTGACAATTTTGCTGGGTTCTATTGAAGAAATGTTCCAAGTTAAAGTCCAATCTAAAGAATTGCAACTAATTTTCGATCCCGCTCCCGACATTCCTCAATTTGTGCATAGCGACGAGAAAAAACTTTATCAAGTCTTGGTCAATCTGCTCGGAAATGCGATTAAGTTTACCAATCAAGGAAGCGTCACCCTACGGGTAAGAGCAAAACAAAGAGACCAAACATCCTGTCACCTATGTTTTGAAGTTGAGGATACAGGCGTGGGAATTGCGCCCACAGAAATTGATAGCCTATTTAAGGTATTTGTGCAAGCCCAAGCTGGGAATAATTTGAGTCAAGGCAGTGGGCTTGGTTTAGCCATCAGTCAAAAACTCGTCAAACTCATGGGCGGTCAGATTCGGGTTAAAAGCACTTTGCACCGAGGTAGCACTTTTTCCTTTGAAATTGCTGTAGAGTTACCTCAAGCAGAGTGCTTACTCCCAGAATCAATTAATCAAAAAATAATTGGTTTAGCTCCCGGACAACCAACTTACCGCATTCTTATTGTTGAAGATTTAGAAGAAAATCGTCGCTGGTTAGTCGAGATCCTGACTTCGGTTGGCTTTGAGGTAAGAGAAGCAAAACAGGGAGGGGAGGCACTCTCACTGTGGGAAAGTTGGCGGCCGCACCTGATTCTGATGGATCTACGAATGCCGATCGTGGATGGCTACACAGCTACTAAATATATTAGAGAACGCCCTCTGAGCCAAGAAACTGTCATTATTGCTTTAACTGCCAGTATTTTTGAAGAAGAGCGAGAGAAAGTTCTTATGACTGGCTTTAACGACTTTATAAGCAAGCCATTTCAGCAGAGAGACATCTTTGACAAAATCGCTAAATATTTGGCAGTGGAATATATCTACGAAGTCGTAGAACAAACTCCACAAAAACAATTAGTTGAAACGGTGTCTGTAGAAGATATATCCATGATGCCCCCTCAGTGGTTAGAAGAAATGTATCACGCCGCTTACTATCTCGATACGGAAGTTATGAACGAATTAATTTTACAAATTCCCGAATCCAAAGCAAGTTTTTCCAACGCCCTAACGGATTATATCAATAATTTTAATTCTGACCGAATTATGGAGTTAATTCGACCTCTGCTGCCGAATCCACTGTAGTTAGGGAGTTTAATGACAAAGAAGCTATAGTGCTGTAAGCAGTTGCTATATTTCCAATAGAAATCCACAGGTGAAAGGCTTGGGAAGTTTTTGGATAGGCCTATTGCAGATATCTATCAGCATGAGGAAATGGCATATACATTAGATGGAATGTGCTGTATCATATAGCAATTATATTTTTGGCGTGAAGGGGATTTATTTTTTTATTAACCGCAGAGGGCGCAGAGGTCACAGAGAAAGAGAAAAGAGAGACATAAATGATTGATTTAACCGGAAAGGTAATTTTAGTAACTGGTGGCTCGAAAGGGATTGGTGCAGTGACGGTACGGACTCTGGTTAATGCTGGGGCTGAGGTGATTTTGCATTACTTTCGCAGTCAGAAAGAAGCTGAAGCGATCGCAGCAAGTGTTGCGCGCGATCGCTGTTATTTATTGGCAGCGGATTTGAGGGTGGAAAACGCGGCCTCGACTTTGTGGCAAGATGCTTTAAAATGGCGCGGTCATATTGATATTTTAGTTAATAATGCCGGGATTATGCAGTCAGCGGGTATCGAGGACAAATTCGATATTTGGTCTTCAGCTTGGCAGCAAACTCTACAAGTAAATTTAGTTGCCGTTGCCGATTTGTGCCGGGAATCTATTCTGCATTTTCAAACTCGCAGAGTCGGTACAATTATTAATATAGCAAGTCGCGCTGCTTTTCGCGGCGATGACCCGAATTATCTGCACTACGCGGCTTCTAAAGGTGCTATTGTTGCTTTAACTCGCAGTATTGCTAGAGGGTTTGCGGCTGATAATATTTTGGCTTTTACAGTTGCACCGGGATTTGTCAGTACAGAAATGTCTGATCAGTTTATTCAGGAGTTCGGTGAAGCTGATATTATTCGCGATATCCCGATCGGCAAAATCGCTCCTCCTCAAGATGTTGCCAATGTTATCGCGTTTTTAGCGTCGGGTTTAGCTGCACACGCTACCGGGACTACGATCGATATTAATGGAGCTTCTTACGTGCATTGAGACAATTCAGTAAAATACCTCTCAAGGCTCACGCTGACACCTTTTAAAACAAACTAATTTATCACTTTAGCAAGACGCTAAAAACATCATAAATGACTTAATGTTAGATGAAAAGACCATCTGAGGAAAGTTGATTATGACAACAGATAACGGCACCAACACCAAACGAGTTGCCATACTCATCGAAAATGGAGTAGAAGATTCGGAATTTCTAGTTCCTTACAACGCCTTAAAACAAGCAAACTTTGATGTAGTTGTCCTCGGTTCGCGGACAAACGAAAAGTATGCAGGGAAACAAGGAAAAGTTGCCCAGCAGGCTGACGGAACTACCACTGAAGCAGTACCCGCAGAATTCGATGCAGTGATAATTCCCGGCGGTATGGCTCCCGATATGATGCGGACTAATCCCAATACAGTACGTTTTGTACGAGAAGCATTTGAGCAAGGAAAAATCGTCGCTGCTGTGTGCCATGGCCCGCAAGTTTTGATTGAAGCCGACTTGCTGAAAGGCAAAAATGCGACGGGTTTCTTGGCAATTAAAACAGACATGATTAATGCCGGAGCTAACTACATTAACGAAGCTTTAGTAGTTGACGGCAACTTGATTACTTCCCGCCAACCGGGAGATTTAGCAATATTTACCACGGCAATTCTGGCTCGCCTCGGTTACGGCGGAAAAGCAGTCGGTTTGCCAGAAGAAACTGACACAAATGCAGAATGGTGGAAATTAGCTAATGGTTGGGGAGGCTCCACACAAGGCGACATTGTTAAAGGTTTGAATACCGCCCTCGCAGGGGAACGCTATGCTTGCGAAGCATTTGAAAATTATGCGGAAAAAACCCAAGATAGCGATTTGCGATCGCTCTTGAGAGAAATGATTCAAAACAAACAGAACCACATCCTCGCTCTCGAAAAACGCCTCAACGATTTCGGTGAAAAGCCCTCAATTCCTGCCCAAATTGCTGACAAATACGCTAAATTAAAAACCTCGATGCAAGGAACGGATGAAACGTTTTTGCTGCGGAGCACTCTCGGTGAGTTGCAAACCGGTGTTGTCGATGTCAACAACCTGCGGGTGAAGTTCACAGATCCGGTATCAACCGCTATTTTGACAGAGATAGAATCGGATTTGTCCAAGTGTGAACAAGTCGTTGCTAAACTCTACCGCGCCCGTGCAGTTTCCCAGGAAATTAAGTCGCCTAAACCTTCGACTAGCCCTGCTGTCAAAATGTAATCAGCAAGGGGATAAATAAGTTTGGAGTTTTTGTGAGAGGTGAAAACCTGCACCAATATCGCAACTACAAACTTGCTCTGCAATCCTACAATATACCCCTTTGCGGTAAAATAAAACCCAACACTAAAAAGCAGATATTCAACTAACTGCAAGGTGGAGGGTTTTATTTTTGTTTCAGCGGAACATGGCGGGTTTGAAGGAAGCTTGCGGCATCCGGGGGCGGTACAAGCCCCCCTATTCATCCCTGCAGAAATAAAAAATATAGTATCGGATAACCAGCCCCCGCATACATCCGTAAAGTCGCTTTCTTCTAATCTAAAATCTAAAATCTAAAATCTAAAATCGATTGCCTTGTTCCCTCTTCCTTTAGACAGGAGACACCTGGGCAATAAATGCGCTACTGTGTTGCCAATATTTTGATGAGGAAAAAAAGGCTGTGGTTCCCTTACGCGATGAAAATCCCATTACTATCACTCCCTACGTCACCTACGGGCTGATTGCCGCAAACATATTAGTATTTTTGTACGAACTCAGTTTGGGCGATCGAGAATTAACCCAATTCTTCTACTCTTGGGCCGTAATTCCTTGCCAGTTAAGCAATATGTGTAAGGTTGCTCTGCCAGTTTCGCCATTTCCCGAATGGACGACACTAATTAGCTCCCAATTCCTGCACGCAGGCTTTCTCCACATTGCCGGAAATATGTTATTTCTGTGGATTTTTGGCAACAACGTAGAAGACCGTTTAGGACACGTCAAATTTATAATATTTTACCTTACTTGCGGCGTTTTAGCATCACTAACTCAGTGGTATTTTTCCTCAACATCTGCCATTCCGTCCCTAGGTGCTAGCGGCGCGATCGCAGGCGTGATGGGAGCTTACATTCTCAGATATCCCCAAGCCAAAGTTCTGACATTGCTACCCTTGGGAATCTTTATTACCACCGTCAGAGTCCCCGCTTTCTTCTTTCTAGGATTTTGGTTTGCACAGCAAGCATTGAGCGGCCTGGCTTCCTTAAATGCCCCGGCAAGTGTCGGCATGGAATCCGGGGGAGTCGCC
The DNA here is from genome assembly GCF_036705485.1 of Microcoleus sp. AT9b-C3. Lineage (NCBI taxonomy): Bacteria > Bacillati > Cyanobacteriota > Cyanophyceae > Oscillatoriales > Microcoleaceae > Microcoleus > Microcoleus sp. AT9b-C3. The sequence continues at coordinate 19,715 of NZ_JAUBUR010000010.1, forward strand.
TACTGGGCCCACGCCGGAGGCTTTGTTTTCGGCGCTATTCTCGGCCCTTTGTTGGGACTTTTTTCTGACGAAAATCAGATTTAATTTAAAACCGCAGATGAACGCCAATAAACGCAGATAAACTGCCTACAAATGGGCGTTTATCTGCGTTTATTGCCAGTTTAAAACCTCGGATTTTTATCAAACTTCGGTGCTATTCTCTGGCATTTGTGGGGCTTGTTTTCTAAAGATAATCAGGTTTACTTTTTTACCCCCAGATAAACAAAAATTAACGCAGATAAAGCCAACACAATCGGCGTTTATCTGCGTTAATTTGCGGTTTCAAACCTCTTATCTTTCTAGATAAACGTCAAGTCAAATCCCGAAAGAGAAGAAACCCCAGTTACACCATTTAACTTCGCCAAAATGCGAGAATCGCTGCCGGTGAGGTTATTGCCATTGCCGTCATAAATGATGTAAGTATTGCCGCCGGAATCGTAGGCAAACAAGAAAGCACTTCCTCCCAGAATATTTGCAGAAACAGTTGTCTGCACATTCAGCAGAACTTGACTGCCATTGCTGAGATTGGGGAATCCGGGGGCAAAATTAAACTGATCGGCGATCGGCACACCGAGACCGCTAAAATCAGTAATCACATCGTATCCGCCCGCCGCGATCGCAGCCTCGATCGCCGCCGAAGAAGCCGCATCAAACGCAGGGCCACCTTGTGCAGGGCTGGTATAGCGGAATTGATTGCTGCCGCCGCCCCCTGTCATGGTATCAGCGCCGAGGCCCCCTACAATCACGTCGTTATCCACACCGCCGTTAATCGTATCGTTGCCGCCTTGACCATCAATAGTATCGCTGCCCGCCAAAGCGTCCAAATTGTCCGGCAAAGAACCCCCAACTAAATTGTTAGGCCCGCTATCTGCAGGCAAGATTTGAACGGTGACAGTACCTACGCCCGGAATTGTTCCGAATCCGTCGCTGACGCTGTAGGTGAAAGCAGTTGTACCCGCTACGTTGCCGGGGATGAATTGCACTTGAGAGACAAGATTTACAGCTATCCCCAGTTGCGGTGTGCTGACATTAATAATGCTGAGCGTCCCTTTTTGCGGGCTGGAATCGTTCGCCAGTACGTCGATAAAAGTGGGCAGCAAATTATTCGTATTGGTAAATACGATGCCGTCATCCACAACTATTGGCGGCAGGAGAGTTGGAACAGTTACGGAGGTATCAAAAGAATTGATGTTAATTGCGACTGAGGCTGCTGCCGTCCCGCCTTGGTCGTCAGCTACGCTGTAGCTGAAAGAACCGGCTTGCCCGATCACGTTTGTTCCCGGTTGAAATGTCAGCCCAAGTAAATCCTGAACGGTTAACTTTTGGTTCACGGTGACGGGGCTCGTACCGGTAGTTACCTGACCAAAAGTAGGATTGGGAAGTCCCACTACGGCGATCGACAGTGGATCGCCCTCCGGGTCGCTGGGCGCCGAAATGCTCAGAGACAGAGGCAAATTCTGCAAACCAGTCACCGTTTTGCCAGCTTCCACGATCGGCGGCTGGTTAGGAGTCGGAGATGTAAAACTCGGCGGAGTCGGCCCCCCGCCCAAAGGCGGAGGAGTTGGGGGCGCCGCAGTTGGAGTCGGGACGATCGAAGGACTCGGACTTGGGGTTGTCCCGCCCGCAGTCGGAGTCGGACTCGGACTCGGACTCGTACCCGGAACCTGTATCGGCAATGGCTCCGTTATTGTCCCGGG
>NZ_JAUBUR010000010.1:21550-219102 GCF_036705485.1 Microcoleus sp. AT9b-C3
GCTAGAAGGACCTGTCCCGGCAGGGCTAGAAGGACCTGTCCCGGCAGGGCTAGAAGGACCTGTCCCGGCAGGGCTAGAAGGACCTGTCCCGGCAGGGCTAGCAGGACCTGTCCCGGCAGGGCTAGCAGGACCTGTCCCGGCAGGGCTAGCAGGACCTGTCCCGCCGCTATTAGTACCTGTCCCGCCGCTATTAGTACCTGTCCCGCCGCTATTAGTACCTGTCCCGCCGCTAGCAGGACCTGTCCCGCCGCTAGCAGGACCTGTCCCGCCGCTATTAGTACCTGTCCCGCCGCTATTAGTACCTGTCCCGCCGCTAGAAGGAGTTGTCCCCTCAATGGTGAAGGGATTGTCGTTTACGCGCGGTATTTGAGCTGTAGTGAACCGAGATTCATCTAGCGAGTTCGATCGAACATCAATTAACACCGCCAAAAATTCCCCAGTTTGCCTGTCCCTAATAATCGTGTTGCTAGAATTCGAGCCTTGGCCCTGGAAAATTTCTAACTCTGTAAAGTTCAAACCTCCAGCCAGACCGATCGAATCTCCGGCATTAAAATCTCTAATTACATCAGCATCGCCGATGTCGCGGCCGCCAGTAGTGAGAAACCCGTTGCCAGCCGACGTGCCCACCCTACCGAGAACAAAGATATCCGATCCCTCGCCTCCTGTGAGAGTATCCGATCCGCGATCGCCAGAAAGAATATCATCCCCAGCATCTCCCGACACCGAATCATTGCCGTCGCCCCCGAAGAGCAGGTCATCACCCTCGCCGCCGTCACCAGTATCATTACCAACACCGCCGGTGATGACATCCCCGCCCTCCTGGCCCAACAAAATATCATTGCCAGCAGCGCCGAGCAGGCAGTCGTTACCTGTGTCGCCAAAAACAGTGTCACTGCCCTTGTCGCCCAAAATCAGGTCGTCTTCCCCACCACCGCGCAGACAGTCATTGCCTTTACCGCCGTACAGCGAGTCGTTGCCTTCAGAACCCAAGACAAGATCGTTGCCCTGGTCGCCAAAAACAGTGTCACTGCCCTCGTCGCCAGAAACCAAGTCATCCTCTTTGCCGCCCCGCGCCGTGTCATTGCCGCGCCCGCCCTCAACGATATCTTTACCAGCGCCGCCGTTGAGAGAATCGTTACCGTCTTCGCCCCTGAGTAGATCGTCCCCGTCCCGACTCAGAAGCGTGTCGTCGCCACCTGCCCCGGAAATCGTGTCATTGAACAAGCTGCCGATTAAATAGTTACTGCCGTCATTTGCGACAACTAAGCCATCGACAAAAAGTGGCTCTGGGGGAGGCGTGGGAACTGTCACAGGTGGCCGCGGCACAGGCGTGACCGAAATATCCGGGCCCGTCCCCATCATCATCGGCTCCGTCCCCATCATCATCGGCTCCGTCCCCGTCATCATCGGCTCCGTCCCCGTCATCATCGGCTCCGTCCCCGTCATCATCGGCTCCGTTCCCGACGACGGCGTAGGCTGCGGCACCGTACCGCTATCCAAACTATCCTCGTTCTCATCAGGTAGCCGCCCTTCGAGAAAAGGTACTGATACTGCACTTGGCATTGTTCCGACTCCTTGCGACGCTACTCAAAAACTACTAAATAAACTTAAAGTCAGATGCAGTAATGACGGTGCTGAGCGCTCCGGGCACTGTAGGAATAGAATTCAACACTGCCAAATCGAAAGCTGGGAGACTGTCATCTGCCACATTCGGGTCAAACCCGAGAACGTACTTGTTAAAAGTATTATTCAGGTACACGAAGAAAGCTCCCGTTTTGCTCGAACCCTTTTGATTCTTCAACACTGCATTTATTGCTTGAGCGTTATCAAATTTAGATTCAAACAAAATGACTGATTGCTTGCTGATGTCGTCGCCGCTAGACCCGATATTCCTGACGATAAAACTGGTGAAATCGAGGGTAGTTCCCGAGTTGGTTAAACCTGCGAAATTTGACGACCTGAACAAAAATCTGTCGGTCTCGCTGCCGTTAGCGTTAAAGTCAGCAATCACGTCCACGCCTTCGCTGGGAGTTTCGTAGTAGAAGAAATCATTGCCAGCATCGCCCGTGAGCAAGTCAGAACCGACACCGCCACCCAAAATGTCATTGCCTGCACCGCCGGAAAGCGAGTCGTTGTCCTCGCCGCCCAATACCAAGTCATTGCCGAAGGCGCCGCTGAGACAGTCGCTGCCGGCACCGCCGTCGAGAGTGTCGTCGCCCGCTTGGCCGTCGAGGGAGTCGCTGCCGGCCTCGCCCAACACGTAGTCATTGCCCGAACCTCCGAGTCCCGTGTCGGTGCCTTCTCCACCCAAAATCGTGTCATCGTTGTCGCCGCCGGAGATGGAATCGTTATTGATACCGCCGTCGAGCAAGTTTCTGCCCAGTCCACCGTCGAGGATGTCGTCGCCTGCACCGCCGTCGAGGGAGTCGTCGCCAATGCCACCAAGTAAGGTGTCGATGCCCCTGCCTCCAAGTATCGAGTCGTCGCCGGATTCTCCCAACATAGAGTCGTTGCCTGTTCCGCCGTCAATGGTGTCGTTGTTGTCACCGCCCAAGAGGTTGTCATTGTCATTGCCGCCGAACATCAGGTCGTTGCCCAGTCCGCCGATCAGCGAGTCTATGCCGTCTTGGCCGTCAACGGTGTCGTTGCCCAGTCCGCCGTCGAGGATGTCGTTGCCGATCGCACCCACCAGCGAGTCGTTGCCTGTTTCACCGAATACGACATCGTTGCCGCCGCTGCCATCGATGAGGTCGTTGCCGTCGCCCCCAGAGAGGGTATCGTCGCCGGCCCCGCCGAGGATGAAGTCGCTGAGGTTGCTGCCTGTAAAGCTGCTCGCCGGGAGAGCGCTGCGATCGACAATATTATCTACCACCGTGATGCTGAAGGATGCCGGCCCGATAGTTCCAGAGCCGTCGGAGGCTGTAAACGTGAAACTGTCGCTGCCACCTCCTGCAAGCAAGTTGTATTTGACGATGTTGTTGTTGATATCGTCTTGCGTGAATTTGCCGCCGACGTTGAGAAATGTGGTGCCCCTTTGGACAAAACCTCTGGTAGCGTCGGGGGCTTTAGTAATCGTGTAAACGATTTCCAAGGGGCTGTTGTCGGGATCTGTGACTAACAACTCCGCTGCAGTAATTGTCTGGGTAGGATTACTTTTGGCAACCACCACACCGTCGTTAATTATTAGCTGCGGCGGGCTACTGACGTTGATGGTTACTACCGCCTTACTTGTGCCGCCGCTGCCGTCTGAGATCGAGTAGCTGAAGCTGTCAGTACCCGAGAAGCCGGGATTCGGGGTGTATTTGAATACGCCGCCGCCCACGGGAACCAGACTCCCTTTGCTTGCTGGAGCAAAAGTCGTGACAGTCAGAGCGCTTTGTTCCTGGTCAGTGTCGTTCAACAGAACGTTGAAACTGAGTTCTTGACCCGCCACCGTGGTGAAGTTGTCGTTAACTGCTCTTGGAGGTTGGTTAAAGATGGGCGTCGGCGGTGTCGGCGGCGTCGGACTTCCTGTCGGCGTCGGCAAATTCGGCGTCGGGAACGTCGGCACCGGCTCGTCTGGCGTCGGCGGTGTCGGCGGTGTCGGCGGTGTCGGCGGTGTCGGCGGTGTCGGCGGTGTCGGCGGTGTCGGCGGTGTCGGACTTCCTGTCGGTGTCGGACTGTCTGTCGGCGTCGGCAGGGGAAGCGGAGTTGCGCTGCCGGGAACTCTGGGGGCAATTACAAATGAGCTTCGCCCTAGGGTTCTGCTGTCTACTCCGGGCAATACTGCTAAAAAGTCGCCGCTGACGCCGTTGCGAATAATCGTACTGCCGGCTTTGGTCTCAGTGCTTTGGAAGATTACCAAATCTTCAAACTTGAGGTCGCCGCTTAACCCGATTAAATCTTCGCCTTGGCGAAAGTCTGTGAAAATGTCGGCATCGGCGAGATCTGGGCCGCCTGTGGTGAGAAATGCCGCGTTAGTGCCGTCGCTGCTGCCACTGGGGGCACTAAAGGCACCGATGACGAAGACATCTCTGCCTTCGCCTCCTGCCATTATGTCTTTGTCTATTTCGCCCCACAGAACGTCGTTGCCAGCACCGCCGTCCACGATGTCATCACCATCGCCGCCGAATACGATGTCGTCGCCGTCGCCGGAAAAAAATGTATCCCCGCCGGCGTTTCCGTAAAGCCAGTCGCCTCCTTCGTTGCCAAATACCAAGTCTTCGCCATCGCCGCCGAAGAGCGAGTCGTTACCTTGGTCGCCCCACACGATGTCGTCGCCTCGATCGCCCAAAAAGCTATCGTCGCCAGAACCCCCACGCAAGCTGTCACTGCCTTTGCCGCCGTAAGCCGTGTCTCTGCCTTCGCCTCCGATTACCGTGTCGTTGCCGTCATTGCCGTAAAGCACGTCAGGGTTATTTCCCCCGTCGAGGGAGTCGTTGTCTTTGCCTCCGTACAGGGTATCGAGTCCTGAACCGCCATCGAGAACGTCGTTGCCGGGCCCGCCGAACAGCACGTCGTCATCGTCGGCCCCGAATATTAAATCGTCGCCGTCGGCTCCTTGCAGGTTGTCGTTGCCTTGCAGCCCGGAAATCACGTCGGGGCCGGGACTGCCAACTAAGGAGTCGTTGGTTTCTCCGCCGCGGACTACGCCTCCGATGATTCCGGGCGAGGTACCTTGGCCTCCGCCCACTGTGTCGTCTATGCCGCCAAATGTGTCGTCCCCGGAGGGAGTGGGCGTCGGCGGGTCTGGTGTTGGCGTCGGCGGGTCTGGTGTTGGCGTCGGCGGGTCTGGTGTTGGGGTTTCGGGTTCTGGTGTTGGGGTTTCGGGTTCTGGTGTTGGGGTTTCGGGTTCTGGTGTTGGTATAACTACTACTGGCACTGCACTTGGCATTATTTTGGCTCCTTTAAACGACGATCCCGATTAACTTTAAGAACTGATTAGTATCAGTTTTTTGGCACAAATCTGGCTTAAAATTGATTAATAATCCCGATCATTTCTAGCATACTAAATCAAAACTGCAACGGCTATGGATATTTTTTAAGCCCCGCATCTTTTGATATCAAAATATTAATTATTGCACGTTTTGCTGCCTATGTTGGGTATACTTTAACATCGCCGCATTTTGATCCAGCCTACAAGTCGGGCTTCGAGTCAGCCTGATGTATTTATCCAAAAGCAGAAAAAATAAAAATCTTTGCAGTCATAATTTGTTCTTTCCGAATGTCGAATGCTGAATACAGATGTGCATAAGGCTTGCAGAAGCGAAGGCCTTATGCTGACTGCTGACAAGAAACAGAGCTGTTAATTAGGGGCAGAAGTGGCCCGGTTTGTTCTTGTCCACTGACGGATAGTTCGCTGTGGCAAAGGTAAAGCAGGGAACAGCGACTTAACAAATCTAGCAGAATTCGCCGCAGCCGCTGTTGGTCGGCCGCTGTTTCCTCTTCGGTTTCCCAGGGACGCCCCTGTTGCGATCGCAAAAATAAAGGAGCGCCAAACAATGTCGCCGCACCGCCACTCAGCCACAGCGGCGAGCCGGCATCCAGCCAAAAATGCCATTTGTGGGCGCGGCGGCTGCTGCGATACTGGAAGATGTTGGCGAGGGTGACGGCTCTGGCTGCTGGGCCTTCTGGACTCACTGGAAAGGGGTTGGCGGTGACGGTTCCTTGGCGCAACAATTGGATGAACCGGGCGATCGTCTCTGAGTCGCCGCCGTTTGTTGGTTCTACGCGCTGCATTCGCCCGTTGATTTCCCAATAGTGGGTGGCGGTTTCCATTAACTCGCGCAGGGCTGCTAGCCGATCGTAGGGGAGGTATCTGTCGTTCATGAGAAATTTCTGGATTGCTCGATCGAGCAGGGCTATTGGACTAGGCAACAGCCGCTCCTGCTGTTGCGACCGCTGTTGTTCGATCCACTCCACAATCTGCTCGTAGGCTGCGGCGGCTCGGTGTCCCACTCTGTCCCACCGGGGAAAGGCTGTAATTGGCAGCAATTGAGGTCGATCGAGATTTGGACAAAAACAGTGATCGGCGATTAAACCTGCTCTCACTTGGTCGATCGATTTTTGATTGTGAATTTGAGATTCTAGATTGAAAGTCGAGTTAGAAGCTTCTGTTTCCAATGAACGGTGTTTCTGGCTGCCCAACACTACCAGCATTTCGGCGGCGCCGTCTCGATCGACTAAACGGCCGAGTCCCGGATAAACTAAGGCTAACAAAGTGAGTAAAGCTCGAATCTCTGGGGTAGTCGAGAGGGGACGCTGATCGTTGAGAGATACGGCGGCAATACCATCTCGCGCCAGAATTTCCGTTAAACTGTAACGGGCGATCGCATCCATCCCAGGGGCAATTACGGCGATTTCCTGCGGTTCCACGGCTTGTGACTTCACCGCATCCACGATGATTTCGGCGGTTTCTCGCAGCAGTTGAGCCCGGGAAGTGGTTTGGAGCGATCGAACCGATCCGGGCAAACTCAAGCCTAAAGGATAAAAACCGTCAGAATTGACTGCTAAACTTACCGCTAAATCTCCAATCTCTGGGGCTAAACCGGCTTTTGCGTCCAAATTTTCCACGCTTTGACAGTGGCCTTCGAGTCGGGCTAGGTATTCCGTGTCAGCCCCCAAGCCCAAACGCACTCCTCCATCCCGATTGTAGGAGAACGCCCCCGCTGCACCTTGGTCGAGCATTCGATCGAACAGATGGCGACTTATCGCCGGATAATCGTCAACATCGTCTGCGATCACAGCTTGGTATCTAGAGGCTAAATGCTGCTGGTAACTAACATCCGGCAACAAATAGCGCCAGTAGAGTTCGCAAACAATCCCGTAAGTCAGCAGCCCCCGCGTCAAGCACCATTCCCGCCACCTTTCCAGCAACTCTCCCATGCTATGCCACAGGTTGTTAGAGCCACCCTCCCCAGCAAATCCCTGTTCCAGAATGCTGGGAATCTCTTCTCTGGGCGTACCGCTGACAGCAGCAAGTTGTAATAAGTCTAGTGTTCGACGCACCATTCGGTTTGGACTTACTCCTGTTTGTTGCAAAATGCCTTCGTCTAGTTCGCGACGCCAGAGTCTCGTGGCAAGTTCCAGTTCTGTTTCAGGTTGCAGCCGCAGGGGAAATTGAGCCCTCACATCCAGCGACTGAACTAGCAGGGGCCAAAATAGCAATACCTCCTGCTCAAAAAAACCGAAGGGCGTTGTGGAGTGAAAGGTATATTTTCCTTCGGTAGCGACGGCGATGCGATCGGCCAATTCTAGCCGGTTGTCTCCGTTAGCTGCTAAGACTAAAATTGCTGGGGCAGTTTGTCCAGCCCGCCGCCGCCCGGAGATCGATCGCCCTGAAACTTTTGTGGGCAGGGGCTTGACAGTTTTGCTCCAAATGCAGAACTGCTCGACTAAACGAGTGGTTTTGCCACTGCGGGCAGATCCGACAATCCAAATTGAATCCTCGCTGGCCGTTCTCAGTTCATGTAAATTTGTTACCATACCGTGAATACTTTAATCACTAATGTCTACAGCCAACTAACCAGCTTTAGCTATGAATACTTTTTCGTGGAACAGGATTGTAAAATATCTCTACAGCCTTCACCAATGGTATCGAGAAACGCCTGAGAGGGCTCTAGAACAGGCCTACGATGCTGCGTTAGCAATTAAGGCGATCGAAGACGAGCATTTTGGCGGTCAAGGAATCTCTGAGCGATCTGGAGAGTACGGACAAAGCACCTTGTCTTACTTTAAATCCGAACTGCAAAAATACCTCAAGGTCATCCAAACCAGAATGGTTGAGTTTAATGCTAGCCGTTCTTTTTTGGAACTGCCGGAACGAGTGGGGGCACAACCGAAAACGGGACACAGCGCTGAGCTTCACCAGCACGGATCACCTCTCAACCATAAAGATAGAGACTCCCTTATATTTGAGAAGCTAGAGTTTATTGATGGAGTCATCGACAAGTATATTAATAATAGTAGATCGACGGCAATTGTTCCGGTTGTCAGCTCAGTAAATCTGCAGGCAAAATCTACAACAAATAACAGTTCTCCACCTGACCCCAAAAATAAAGGTTCAGCTAATTCGGTTCAAATTCACGATGGTGAGGTTGACACTAACTATGAAGAAGTGAACTTATTACCGCGATCGCTTTTGGGAACTTTGAATCGAATCACTAAAGATTTAGACCCTGGAGCTGAAAAAGAAGTAGTCAAAAATTTTCGCAATTCCAAAGTAAAAACAATTATTTCTCTCAGATTTATTTTGCTTTTGATTTTAGTTCCGCTGTTGACGAATCAAATCTCCAAAAACTTTCTAGTCGGACCGATAGTTGACCATTTTAGAGGTCAAGAAAATGCCCCAGTTTTCATAAATGTTAACCTGGAAGAAGAAGCATTAGAAGAACTGGAGAGATTTGAGCAGCACCTGAAATTTGAAAGGTTAATAGGCACTGCTCCGTCGCTTTCTTTAGAGGAAATGGAAAAGAAGATTTCCGAGAAAGCAGTTGAGCTCGCGGAGGAATACCGCGCTGAAAGTGGGGGAGCTATTAAAAATATTTTTGCCGATTTGATTTCAGTCATTGCCTTTGCCGCTATTATCGTCACTAACAAGAAAGAAATTGAGATTTTAAAGTCTTTCATGGACGATGTGATTTACGGTCTCAGCGACAGTGCGAAAGCTTTCGTAATTATTTTGTTTACAGATGTGTTTGTCGGATTCCACTCGCCTCATGGTTGGGAAGTAATTCTCGAAGGTTTATCGAGGCATTTGGGACTGCCAGAAAATAGGCAGTTCATATTTTTGTTCATTGCAACGTTTCCAGTGATATTGGATACGGTATTTAAGTATTGGATATTCCGTTATTTAAACCGGAGTTCGCCTTCGGCTGTTGCTACGTACAAGAATATGAACGAATAATTAGAGGCGAAGGAAGTTCGGCAACGGATTATGTAACGGATGTAACGGATGTAAAGGATAGAAGGAAGCAGGAAGTTCGGCAACGGATTATGTAACTGATGTAACGGATGTAAAGGATAGAAGGAAGCAGGAAGCAGGAAGCAGGAAGCAGGAAGAAGAAAAAAAGATGTAATAATAGCAAGGGTTTCAGGCATTGCTCACGTCCTCAGTAGGGCGTCCATTGCACACAGAGTGGCTTACTCATAGCGCATAAAACCATTTATTGTTTGCGTCAGGAGTGGTTTAATTAAGTTGATATACTTAAGCTGTTTGGCCTCTAAATTTTATTTTTGGGCGGGTTCTAGCGCGCACCCACAAGAATTTTATCAAACTTGACAGTCATCAAGGCTCGGCTCAGGAATCGTAAAATTTAGATGTGGCTAGGTCGATCGACAAAAAATGCGATCGCCCGCAGAATCTCTCGAAAGAAATCAAAAGCGCGATCGCATTCCCAAAACTCATTACCAATTACCAATGACCTAATTCCAACGCTTCTTGCGTTGTCGCTGGCTTGCTACCGCCTCCACCAGCCCCAGGCCAAGAAAATTACTCAGCAGCGACGCATTCCCGTAACTTAGGAAAGGCAGCGGAATACCCGTAACCGGAGCCAAGCCAATGTTCATCCCAATATTTACGAACACCTGAAAAATCAACATTGACAGTACGCCGATCGCGAGCAAAGAACCAAAATTATCGTTAGCAGTTTGAGCGATCGTCACCAACCGGAAACAAATTATCCAGAACACCAACAACACGCTAATACAGCCAATAAAACCCAATTCTTCGCCAATAGCTGAAAAGATAAAGTCCGTATGCTGTTCGGGAATAAAGTTAAGCTGAGTTTGCGTTCCCTGAAACAAGCCCCGGCCCTTCAGTTCCCCTGCCCCAATAGCAATCCGAGATTGAATCAAGTGATATCCGCTGCCTAAAGGATCTTTCTCTGGATTTAAAAACCCTGTCAGGCGCATTTTTTGATAATCTTTGAGCACATTCCAAAAAAGATGTCCGAGGTGTCCAGAAACAACGTTCACCAACACAGCACCGAAAGTCCCCAACCAGGGCCAAGGCAGGGTTCGCCAAGCGATAATACCCGCAACAACTACCCAAGCTATCCAAATCGGTGTAGACAGGTTATTGAAGAGAACTGAGATCAGAGGAGAGAATAGCAATATTAGCCAGCCGGGATTGACATTACCCCAGTAAAACATCCCCATTGTGATCGCGCCGAACACTAGGGAAGTACCTAAATTGGGTTCGGCAAATATCAATCCCCAGGGTACAGCCATAATCGCCAGCATCCTCAACATATCCCGGACTGTGGGGACACTCTTCTCGTGCAGGAGAGCTGCTAAAGTGACAATCATGCCTACTTTGGCAAATTCTGACGGTTGCAGGTAGAAGCCACCGATGTTGATCCACCGCTGGGCACCGAGCCCTGTAGTACCGATAAAACGCACTGCGATCAGCGACAAATTGATTAATATGTAAATCGGCCATTTCCACTCAAGCAGTATTTGGTAGCGACAGCGGGAAATAATGATGGCGAGGAACAAACCGACTGCGCCAGTTACCCAGTGCCGCCACCAGTCGATCAGTCCCTGGTTGATTTCGACGCTGCGGATCATGATTCCGCCGAAGATGGTAAGGGCGATGCAAGCGCCAAACAGCCAAGGGTCTGCTTCTTCCCAGGGTTTGAAGATTGATTTCCAGCGGTTTCTGACTTGTATTCTCTGCAACATGAGGATTTTAGATTTTAGATTTTAGATTTTAGATTATCGAGCCGATTTTCGGAAGTTGTGGATATATTTCGGATTCAGAGTCTGCACCTTACTTTAGAAGCGTCGGTGTGAGTACCTCACATTATTCGGGGAGTTGTAGCGATGTTCCGGGCCGTAAGCAACTGGGTAGGAGTGCGCGGACACACTAATCTGTAGGGTGCGCAGTGCGCACCTTACCCAGATTCGATCGCGAACTATGATTGTCACGCCGGTTCGTAAAGGTACTCGAAGCCGTTCCCATCTGGATCTCTGCCGTAAAAAGATGCAGTACCGTCGCGGTGTTCGTGAATGTGGGTGACGGAAACACCATCGGCTTTGAGTTGTTCGTAGGCGGATTCCATTTCGGTACGATCGTCAAATACAAACCCGAAATGCGGCCCTGCTTGGTCGTAACTCGGACTCAACAGCGCCAATCCGTCCTCTCCTGCTTTCAAATAAGCCCAGTCTGCATCTTTCCAGACTAACTCCATACCCAAGTTGCGGTAGAATTCAGCAGACTTCTCTATATCTTGCACGCAGACGGCTACGTGTCCCAATCGTTTTAGTTTCATCTCTACAAAGTTTACGGTTGTTCTTTCGTTTATTGTATCTATTTTCTGATTTTTTGCTCGATTAATTAGGTATTTTTTCTGTTTTTTTTGTGGCGGCTAACTGTACTTTTTCTACTTGTTTGCGGGCGTCCATTTCGCTGAACAGTTGAATGGCGCGCTCAAAATTTTCTTGACTTTTCTCGATGTTACCAAGTTTTTGTTCTGTCAGTGCTAGTTGATAGCAAGCTTCGGCTCGGTCTAATTTAGCGCTGGCTCGATCGAGTATTTCTATTGCTTCTGCATGGTGCTGCAGGGCTTGGTCAAATTCTCCCTGTTCTCGGTACAGTGCTGCTATACCGCTGAGAGCTTTGGCTTTGATGGTGCTGTACTGGTTTTGGTCGGCCTGGGCGATCGCTTGGCGGTACAAACTCAAAGCTTTCTCTGTCTCTGGCAGGTTTTGATAGGTGGCGGCGAGAAAAACTAACTTGTATCCCGTACCCACCAAATGACTGTTTTCCCGATCGGCATAAAGTTTTTCGGCGAGCTCTTCCGCCTCTTTTTTGGCTCCGATACAGGAGTTGAGGAAAGCTAACCCGACATCGATCGAATAACTGTTAATCTCGATTTCGTCCCGCGAAGTTTTCAGCTTGACAAATATCTCCCTAGCTGATTCTAATTCGCCCATTTCTATTTGACAAAAACCTATATTAATTGCAGCGTTAACTTTCCAGAATTCCAGATTAGCTTGTTTGCCGTTTTCCGGGTCGCCGCTTTTCGCTAGAATTTGCAAAGATTTAGTGGCTTTTATTTCTGATATTTGATGGCATTCTATCGCTTGATTTATTTCACCTAATATCCGGTGACAAATACCTAAAATACTGTATAAGCCACTCAAATAATAATCAGAAGTCACATTGTTGACGATGCGAGTAGTTGCTGAAATTATTGGCTGCAAGAAACCTAATTTGTAGAGCGCTCTACCCAGCTTGTAATCTTTGGCAAACTGGATATTGATTTTTTTGAGGATGACGCTCGCGGCCTGCTCGAAACAACTAATTGCCACATAATGATAGTAAGCTTCAAAAGCTTTCAGCGCATCTTCTACCGTTTCAATATTTTCAACACTCTCGCTCCAGAACTCGGCGGCTTTGCGGTTTGCAGTTTCCCAGTCTCCGGGCGAGAGCCGATCGACCGCTTCTTCCCGAATTGCGGGATGCAGCCAGTATTCGCCCTTCTGAGACTCGACTAGCGATCGGTGCAACAGCGATTTAATGATTTGTCGGCGTCCGGCTTCGGGCACGTCCCACAGCAAACACAAAAGTCCGTCAGTAGGGACTGTCGGCACGTCTTGATAGCGGTAACAGCCCAAGCGACAGAGGAGTTGATAGGCTTCCGAATCGAGTTCGAGGAGGCGGTTGAATTGACTGGTAACTAAGTTTTTTAAGTCTGTTTCAACGAGCGGATGGTCGCTGTTTTCCAGCCAGTAAGCCGCCATATCTCCGTCAAAATCTTCTCGGATCGTGCCGCAAATAATGCCCATTGCTTTGGCATTGCCGCCGTAAACTTTGTGCATTTCCTTGAGGGCGACATCATCTATATTGATGTTGCGGCAGCTAAAAAACTGTCGCCAAACTTCCACCTCTAATCCCGGAAGCAAGTAGTGTTCGACGGTGACATCAGAATCGCAAAGTCGATCGCGACTGGTAATCAGCGTTACTGACTGCACGGCTGCGTCGGCCAAAACTCGCAACAGTTCCACGTAAAGCCGGTGCGGTTCAATAAACTTACCTTGTCCGTCGAGTGCGGCTTCCAAATTGTCAATCAATACGCCGACTTTGTGAGTCTGAAGCTGCCGCTTCAGCCGCCCCAGGGTGACGCCAAAGTCGGGCCCTGGTTCTTCCTGAAAGTCTTGCTTGAGCCATTCTTCGATCGCGCTTTCTAAGGCTGTGATGTTCTCTGTCTCTTTTGCCATCAACAGTTCAATGGTTCGATCGAACCCTTGAGATTTGAGATACTGTCTGGCCAAAGTTGTTTTGCCGATACCGCCGGCACTTTGGATGACAATCACTTTTGCACCTTGGGCGACAAGAGTATTGAGATCTTCGATTGCCCCGACTCTGCCCAAAAAATTCGGGTTTTCGATTTCCAAATCCGCATCAACTCCGAGAGATACTTGGGCCGGAACAGTTTGTCCCGACTGCGGTTCAAGTTTCGAGTAGCTGCGCCAATACCGCTCTACAACCGCTTGAAGGTTGTCTCTTTTGACTTTTTCGCCTTCTCCAAACAGCGCTGAAAGTCGCTTCCACAAATTAGAGGCAGCGTCCTTAACAGTCCCTACTCCATACCCTTCACTATCTGCAACCTGTTGGTACGTCCTGCCTTGCACGCCTTGCCAAGCTTCGCGAAAGATCGCGCTGTCAAGGTTATCGAGAGTTTTCAGGTTTCGAGCCACAAGTAACGAGTTGGTAAAATCCAGTGCACGATCGGCTTCCATTTAGTCACCAGGTTTAGCGTTACCCATCTGAGACAACTTTAACAGACTTTTTCCGACTCGCTTACACCCTCAAACAGTGAACTTGTATGGACTTTTACCGACTGACACGGCCGAGGTTGGCAGGGGATACTGTTGAGTGTGGAGGGGAAGTTGACATACAAGCTTCTAACTTACACACAGATCGAGTCGAGTTTATATTTAGGAGCAAGCAGCTATGTCTATTAACGATGTTGAAACAGCGATCGTGGATGAACAAATTCGCCCTCAAGAATGCGGCCGCGTTCGTTTCCAAAACAGTTGGTGGCCGGCGAAGTGCGATCGAGACATGACTTTTGAACCCGGTGAGGTGGTTCGCGTTGTGGGAATTGAAAATATTACTTTGATCGTTGCAGCGTCGTTTGCGATCAATTCTGAAAGTTAAGGCAAATCTACAATCGGGAGTAAGCAATCATGAATTTTGACAATTCCGAAAAAGCGATCGTGGATGAAGAAATTCGACCTAATGAGTCCGGTCGCGTTCGTTTCCAAAACAGTTGGTGGCCTGCGAAGTGCGATCGAGAGATGACTTTTGAGCCTGGTGACGTGGTGCGCGTAGTCGGAATTGACAATATTACTTTGATAGTTGAAGCGTCGTTATAAATCAAGGGGTTAGGGACTCGCTATAAGTTTATAGCATCCCAATGTTCAGGCCAACCTAGAATCAGGAGAAAGTAATCATGACTGTCAGCCATTTGGAAAGAGCGATCGTTGAAGAAGAAATTAAACCGAATCAGTCCGGCAGCGTGCGATTTCAAAGCAGTTGGTGGCCTGCCAAATGCGTTCGAGAAATAACTTTGCAACCCGGTGAAGTTGTTCGCGTCGTGAGACTTGACAACATTACTCTGATAGTTGAAGCGTAGTTGGGAAGCAATCTGGAGGTGGGGAGTTATCGGAGGGTATAAAAAATAAATTTGCGATCGCGTTTATATTTCGATACATTTCTCTTCAAACGCGCGATCGTACTTCTCGCCTCTGTTAATTTCCCGATTCTAGAGTTTTACCTCAACCATAACCCGCCGCTGACAGTCGCCAGTCCGCCAGACCCCCAGGGAATGAATTCCACGGGGCTTATAGCTAAAGTCCTCTGAAGAGGACTAATGAGTTTTTCAGTCCTCTTCAGAGGACTTTAGCTTTGAGGCAGGGGTTTCAACCCTTGCCGGACTGCGGGTTTAACCTAGTTTTTGATACGAAGAAGGACACGGCAATGCCGTGTCCCTACTTACGAAAAGCCGATGTGTCATCCTGACTGAAACGAAGCATCAAGCGAGATGCGTCGCCCAAATTCCTAAGTCCTATTTTTCATAACGGGCTAGAAGATGCCAGAGAAAGATATCCGGGTCGTCATGATCGATCATCTGTTTAAACATGGAAACAAAAGGCTCATAGTCCAAAAACTGCATCTCCAAACTGAGTTGTTTTAATCCCGCTTCTTTAAAGATGCGATTTAACCGCAAGGGAGTGTAATAAATCTGGGCAGTTTGCCACTCAGCATCCCAAACTTTATTGCCGTAGACATCGATAAATCCCTCTGTAACACAGTGAGCGTGTTTGCGACTGAAATAGGCAATTTCTAAGAAGCATAAGGTAGTTGGAAAATATCCGTATATCTTGCCACCTGGCTTGAGAACTTTCCCAAACTCCCGAATCATATCGCGGTTGGTTTTATCCTCACTGGAAACCACGGAATTTACAAGGAGGACGTAATCAAATTTCTCGTTCCACTCCGGTTTTTCTTCGGTGATTCGCGTGGAGTCTACTTGCTCAAACACGATTTGCTGATTGTTGAGTCGGGAATCTCCATCTGCTGTTTTCCAGTCTGCTTGTGCTTTTTCAATGGCTGTTTTGGAAAAATCGGTACAGTAGATTTGTCCAATTTGGGGGCAAAATTCTAGTAAGGTTTTCTGAAGATAAATTTCCGAGCCACAACCTGGAATTAGGACTTTGATGTCAGGCGAGTTGGGAATATCGTAGCCGGGAGAACGCTCTGGACGGATTAAGTTTTTGCAGATTTTGGGGTCTTGGGTGATGCTGAAAGCGGTGTTGGTATAATCTTCGTGGCTTTTATCCCACATCTCTTTCTCTTCTTCAATAGATTTCGAGCCCAGGCCATGAGAAGAGGGAATTAGCCATTTGTAATCATTTGTGCTGGTCATAATTTTTAACTCCAAAATGTTCAGTACAGGTCAAATCTGTGTGTCAACCGCTAACAACCAAGCTGCCGTTTTCCAGCACGTACATGACATCCGCACGCAACGCATGAGCCATGCGGTGGGTAATCAAAATCACGGTGCGTTCTTTGGTGATGCGCTCGATGGTGGCTAGGATTTCGGCTTCTGTGGCGGGGTCGAGGGCGGATGTGGCTTCATCGAGAATTAGAATGGCTGGATTTCTCACCAACGCTCTGGCTAAAGCAATTCTTTGCCGTTGTCCCCCTGATAACTGTCCGCCCCTGTCACCAACGAGTGTGTCGTAGCCTTGGGGTAAGGACAAAATAAATTTGTGAATCTCGGCGGCTTTGGCTGCGGCTTCGACTTGTTCGTCAGTGGCTTCTAGATAGCCCATGCGGATGTTTTCTCGCACCGAGCAATTAAAGAGAATTACATCCTGAGAAACCAGTCCAATTTGAGAACGGAGGGAGCGTATTGTTGTATAACGTAAATCAATTCCATCAAACAGAATGCGTCCTTTATCTGGATCGTAAAATCGCGTCAGCAAGTTGACAATTGTACTTTTGCCTGCTCCACTTTGACCGACAAATACGGCAAAGTCTCCTTGGCTAATTTTCAGGGATAGATTTTTAACTCCGCCTCTATCTTGGGAGTAGCTAAAGGTAACATCGTCAAAGTAAATTTCACTGGAAAAGTGAGGTAAATCAATTGCATCCGGTGCATCCTGAATGGCAGGGGTTTCTGATAATATATCGCTAATGCGTTGCAGCCCTGCCACTCCATCAATAAATGCAGGTATTGACGAAGTTAAACCAAGAATATTGAGATTCAACCCTAGCATTAAAACTTGAAAGGAGGTAAGAGTTCCTACAGAAATTATATTCCTGTAGGTCATCATTGCACCAATACTTAAAACGATAAGCTGCGTCATGACAAAACCAATCATGGGAACTTTCTGCACTAAGTAGGACAGAAAGGTTGCCCGGACATAAACCTGTTGTAAGTCATTCAAATCGATGGAAAAATCCTCAGTCATTTGGTTCTCCAGCCCGAATATCTTGACAACGGTTTGCGAGAGGATATTCTCTTCGACGACGCTGGCAATCTGTCCTTCTTTTTGCAGCAACTTATAGCCGACTTCGGTGGCAAGGCTGGCAATTTTTGCTGGAGCAATGGTGCAGAGGGTTAAACCGATTAAACTCAGCAGGGCTAATTGCCAGTTGAGGAAGAAGAGGAAAACCAGAGAAAATAGGAAGTTAGACAGTTCTAAAACAACGACTGTCAGCCCCATTGTAATTACACCATTTTCCACCTTTTGGACATCGGCGATGAGACAATTGACAATATCCCCGGCTGAACGTCGTCCAAAAAACTCCATTGAAAGGCTTTGGAGATGCTCGAATAGAGAGTGTCGGATATTGTTGGTGATTAAAATGCCTAAACGCGCTCCTAGGAAAATTCCTAGCAAACCGATGCAAGCATATAGAATTGCTCCGACAACTAGCAATGACAGGATTAGAACCAGAAGACTATAGTTTTGGGGAACGATGGCGGCATCGATGATAAATTTTAAGCTGGCTCGGAAGACTGAATCGAATGCGGCGTCGAATATCAGGCAGATAAAGAGTAAAATGAATTGCCCTTTGTAGGAGGCAATGTATTTGTTGAGGGTTTTAAAGAACCAAATAAGTTCCATGAGTTATGGGAGTTTGTCTACAGGCACGATTTATACTTTGAGGTAGCATTTATCCAGGTTTGGATTGGATTCAGTTGCTCTTTTTTTGAGGCTGCATCCTTTCCATGTCTCTATCATGGCTCCCCTACCTTGCTCCTGTCAGTCGGAAAAGTCGGATCGTAAAGTCGGAAAAGTCGGATCTTTGCCTAATTGAGATATTTTTGAGTGACTGGTTACAATATCACGCACTAAAAGACATCGGTAATAATACTGACAATTAATCGAAGTGTCTGTGCTAATCGGCGGATATTTTTAATTTATAGGAATAAAAGGTATCAAGCCTTTTCTTTATCCATAAGGCAAGGCTTGACCCTGACTTATACGGTTGTCCGCTAGGGAGCGAACTCAAATTTATGAAAGATGATGCATTCCTTTCTGTTATTAATCAAAGTCTTCCAAGCACTGTGTTGAAATCACCTCGCTTTGTCGTATAGATTTCCGCCATAGCGTTGTTGACCAAGCTCCTCATGCCAGCTTCAATGGTCATGCCCTCAATTTTACTCTTTGGTCCTTCGATTGAGGTTCCATCAAGAGAAGCCACAGCATTATTCACTAACGGCACTGAGATATTGTTCACAGCCCCAAACTGCTGCAAGTTGTTTTCCACAATTTTACCACCGTAGCAACTAAAGACAATGACGCGAGTTGGCTGTGCCAGCCCTAGCAACGTAGCAAAATGGTCAGTATTTAACTCTTTCCCACTACTCGATAAGAAGACACTACCACTATTTGCACCGTGACCACTGTAAATGACACCGTGATAATTATTTTGCTGTATTGCACTTTGGAAAGCATTCAGCATAGCGTAATTTGTTGAAGGCTCCGCCGCTGGACCAGGTAGAACGACTTCAATGAATTCAAGTTTAACTCTTCTAGCCCTTGTGGTTGCCTCCCTGCCTTGATCATCATTATTGTGCAATAAAATCCAGACCATCGCTTTTCCTCTTAACACTAAGATTTCATAAATGTTTAAACTTTGACGCCTGATTTCCTAAGTCTCCTTTCGGAAAGAGGTCTGAGAGGGTTGTGTTGGCATTAGGAAGATAAAACAAGATACTTTTTTTGTATTTGGCATTGTCTCCTCCTTTTTATTACGTGCCTCAAGAAGCACTAAAGCCTAAAAAGCCACTGATAACCGAACTGTTGCTTTCTCATTGAAAAGGCGATCGCTCTCCCGACTCCTGAACCCGATCGTGTTGAGGAGCGATCGCCTTTCAGCTAGAGGGAGTACAAACAGCTATCCTCGAACTTGTTGCGCTTTGCAAATATGTGGAAGGGTTCAAAGTGCGATCGCCGTCTCTCTCTCTCAAAAAGATGTCAAGCCTTAGTAACAGAGTAAACCAGCGTGTAAATACACCCCTCCGAGTCGTTCTTCATCACATAGGTATTAATTTTTGGTTTCATAAGCTTCCGACGCACCTCATCCTCTTGTTTTTCGTAGTCGGGTGCGTCATCAGGAATTTTAGCCAATGCTTCCTTTAAAGCTACTCGTTGTTTAGCCTTTGCTTCAGGCGTGTCTTCCTGGAGAGCAAGTTCTTCTGAGACAACTAACTCTCCAAGAAAGTCATCACTACTTATCGCATCCCACTCCCAAAGAGTGAGCTTAATTTCGTTGTCAAAATTAAAAGATATATCGGTTTTTATCTCCTGTTCTTTGGAGATATCGACATATTTTTCGTCTGTGGGAAATACTTTTTCATCCCCGCGCTTAATGTACAACTGATCGGCAAACTTTTGTCCAATAGAAGTAAGAACGCCCGTCAAACCTTCCGCTTGTTTTAAGACGTTTTGCACACCCAGCAAAGCTTCGCCGACTGTAAAAAATCCCCCGACAACTTGACCGCCTGGTAAGAGTTTTGCTACAGATGATGCTTGCTCTACATAACCGCCAATTTGTTGTAACAAACCGCTATCAACTCCAGAACTTGGAATTTCGCACCGAACAGTGTGAAGTGTAAATGTTGCAGTCATAGGTGGTCGATCTCCCTGTAAAGTAAAACGATGTAGAAAAGGGAACCAATGTCTCTGTTCTACACCTATAAGACGATTCCAGAGGTCAATTTCTGAATTTTTAGAGTTAGAGGCGTTTTTTTCTAACTTGATGCTAGGAAACAATCAGGAGAAGCAGCAAAGGGGGCGATCGCACTTCCATCAAATGAAAAAGAGGGACAAGTGCCCCTCTGATTACTTAACCAATAATTTTGACAAGCGAGCGCCTTCTTTCAACCAAAAAGACTCGCGATCGCTTCCCTGCCCTAATTGCGTCAACCTAGTAATGGAATGATTCTAGGTAATACTCATAATTGTCAGCGTTGTTCATAGCTTCAGGTGGGTTTATTCGTGCTAATTCCAAGCATCGATCCTGACCATATCTATGGTCGTTAGTATTCCCCACTAAATGTGATATTTCATGGAGTAGTGTACCTACTTGGGAGTTAGTACCATATAAGGGTGCTGTGAAAAATTGCTGACACAGGTTAATTATGATTCCAACACCTAAGCCGGCACCTGGTGCTGTGACATAAGCAAAATCTCCTGGGTCGCAACTAACTCCTCCACATTCAATTGTTACAGAGTTATTTTCTAATTGCCTGACCATAGGATAAATTACATGATCGCGGACGGTCGCTAAATTTGCTGCATTTACTGCTCCGAACCACTTGACAAAACGATCTGCCTCCTGTTAATCTTTTTGTTCGTATCTTTGTGCGGGACTGTATTTTTGCAAATTGACTAAAGCACTATTAGCCTTACCCAATAATAAGCGAACTTCATTGTATGCTTTTTGGGCTTGATTAGTGTTATTTCCGTTACAGTTTAGGTACGTTGGAGCTGGCATTTTACCTCTGATTAAAATCGTTTAATTTGAATAGCTTTTTAGGCTTTCATACCTTAAAGACGATTCCCAAAGTCAATTTCTGAATTTTTAGAGTTAGCCACAGTTTTTCCCTAACTCAATCCACCCATGAAACCAGCATCAAGCACGAGAACTCTAATTTCCACCCATTGCACCAGATTTTGTCATTGAATTAAGGTCGGCAACAAAAGATGTAGGGTGGGAAGGCCAACCCTACATCTTTCAATCACATTTAATCAGCTTAACAATGTAGTTTTGCTAAAAAAATATGAGTTTTAGAAACGCCATCTAAACATCCTAATTAGCCTCTTTTTAGATTAGTTTGATTTTGGTTTTTAGTCGAGACGAAATTGTATTTTTGTCTCTACACCTATAAGACGAATCCAGAGGTCAATTTCTGAATTTTTCGAGTTAGGGGGTGTTTTTTCCTAACTTAATGCACTCTGAGAGGTTCAGAGCCCCGACTTCCCTAAGAAGTCAAGGATCTACGCTTTAGCCCGATCGCCCTTTCGCCTCTTACCTTTCAACCGTTTCACAGCCTCCTCAACCTCACCGCGAAAAGGGTAGAGCAACCGCCGACTCATCGCACTTCGATAAGCCTCCACTGCCTCCGTCACATCGCCCAACCCCAACAACGCTCTCCCTTGCCAGTAACCAGCCATCGCCGGGTCAAACTCCATCAATTCCTGAGCAAACTGACAAGCCTTTTCCAACCATTTCCGACTCGCCACCTCATCCCCCAGCCCTCGATAACTCTCCCCCAGCCACACCGCAGCAGATACAGATTGCAGATAACCCCCATCTTCCGGTAACAACTGCCATCCTTGCGCCAAAGCCTCCACCGCCTCCCGGTGTTTAAGAGCCAGCGCCAACACCCGCCCATGACCAAACCAAGCATCAGGTAACTGCGGTTCAAGTTGCGTCCCCTTCGCAGAGACACTACACCCCCGATCGATTTCCTGAAAACTTTCCACCAACACCCGCCCCGCCGTCGTCCAAACATTCCAGCGATCGGGAAAACGATCGAGCATCTCTTCTACTATTAATGTAAGGGTTATTTCACGGTTGGCTCCCCCTAAATCCCCCTTAACAAGGGGGACTTCCAGAGGAGTTTCCCCCCTGCATTTAGAAGGCTTTGCCTCCTCTGGCTCCCCCTTTTTTAAGGGGGGCTGGGGGGGATCGAGAGGGGCTGGGGAAGAAGTCATCCCCGCAGCAGGCAAAATCTCGCACAACGCCCGATAAATTTCACAATCTTGGGGATACAGACGATAAGCCTTCAGCATTGCCTCAGCCGCCCTCTGATATTCCCCCGTATGGAACAAGTAACGCCCATAGGAATACCAACCCCTAGGATGATTCGGGTGTTCCTCAGTAAACCGTTCCAACACCCCAACCCCATTAGCCGACTCCCCCCGGAAAAGGTGATAATATGCCAGCAACTCGCGGGCATCCGCCGCATCAGGAGCCAGTTGCAGCACAGAACTAATCATCTGTTTAGTCTGCTTCCCCTCCTCACCCGATACCAATCTCATCCGGCAACGAGTATCTGCCAGTCGTTTGAGTACGCGGAAATCACCCGGAGCAAGCTCTAGCACTTTGCTCAACCGCCGCTGCGCTTGGCGCACGTTCCCCACCGCCTGATTCGCGTCGTAGCTGTAAATCAGCGCTACAATATCATCCGGGTTCAGTGACAAAACCCGATCGAACGATCGCAAAGCTGCAACCGCATCCCCTCTCCCCACCTGCACTTGCCCCAACGCCAGCCAGTGAGCCGCATTATTTGGTTCTAGGGAAACCGCCGACTCAAAAGCCAGTATCGCTGCCTGAGTGTCATTTCTACAGAGTGCGATCGATCCGCTGATATGCTGCCGAGTCGCTTCATTGCGTGCATGGGCCAAGGCACCTTCATAAACCGCTACTGCCTCAGCCTTTTGTCCCATAAGCTGCAAGAGTTTCCCCAATTGCAACCGCACGCCAATCAATGGTTGCTGCCGATCGATTACTTGGCGATACTCCTCAACCGCCTGCTCAATACGACCCATTGCATACAGCAGATTCGCCAATTCCAACCGTTTCTTCCATCCCGAAGGATACTGCTGCACGTACTCAATTAATGTTTTTAGCTTCTGGTCAATTCGGGCTGGCTTTTCGTCTAAAACTAGGTAAGCATTCAACTCCACCCCAGAGGACTGAGTGAGGGATACCACCCGGAGTGCAGTGTTTCTAGACATATTGCTGTTACCTGATAATTAATTGTCTCGCCAATGTTTTCTGTCATCGGGGCGATCGAGTCGGATGCGATCGTTTCATCGGATTGTAGGGGCAATCCCCCCGTGGTTGCCCCACCCACGCGCGGCGAAGCTATCCCGTAGGGAATCGCCCCACAATCTTGAGGCGGTAGGCACTGGGGAACTACCCCTGCGGCAAAATCATCCTTGTTCAAGGCAACGTCCCCCTTTTTAGAGGACTCGGAGGAATCTAACAAACCATCATCCAACCCTGACAAATACCTGCTCAAACGCTTTTGCAGAATTTCTCGTGCCTGTTGAATGCGCTTGTAAACGTTATTGAGCGAGAGAGCAAGTTTTTGGGCAATATCTTGATAGGCAATCTGGTGGCAGTAACGCAGGATAAACGGATTGCGTAATCGAGAAGGAAGAGTATCAATAGCGCGGCGAATGTACTCTCCCAACTCATGATGCAGAAGTGTCTCTTCAGGAGAGTTCAAACAAGAAATAACTGATGAGCTTCCTGTAGCAGCTACTTCTTCAATATCCTCGATCTGCATTGCTTTCCGGCGGCGTTCTCGGTGTATATCTATACATAGATTATGGGTTAAGCGAAGCAGCCAAGCTCGGAGGTTGGTGATTTTTTCGGCATAGTCTGGCAATTTATCCCAAGCTTTGAGCATGGCGCGACTGAGCACCTCTTCGGCATCAGCCGGATTCCCCCCCATCCACCTGAGACAGCAACGGTAAAAATCATCTCGATTCTGCTGCCATAGCTGCCAAAATGCTTTCTCTATATCTTCTGGACAACACCGAATGTCTGTTGCAATAACGGATTGAGAATATGACATGATTTTAAAGGTGGTGAAAGATAGATGTGAAGGAACATTCCTCTGTTGCTTTTTTCGTTGCACCCCAATCCCGCAAACATCTAGCTGAGTGTGGTCTCAGTATTTATGCGGATAAAGATTGGATTCAGTTGCTCTTTTTTTGAGGCTGCATCCTTTCCATGTCTGTATCAGGGCTGCCCTCCGCCGCCCCTGTCAGTCGGGAAAGTCGGATCGGAAAGTCGGAAAAGTCGGACGGCCTGGTTTTGCTATCTATCTTTAGATAGAGCAGATCGACAGCCGGAGTGGTACTCTTCTATGTCTTTTGGTAGATGCTATTAATAGTATGTTTGGCATATCGGCATAAAGCAAGTCGGAAAAGTCGGATCGTAAAGTCGGAAAAGTCGGATCATTTGAAGCGTTATGTAAATAGGACTGACGCATGGGGCCGGTGAAACCGGGTTTGATGGAGGAAAATACACAGCTTGCAGCCCGCACCCAAGGTAAAAACCCGGTTTCTGAGAGTCGGAGTGCCTCCAAGACTGGTGAAGAAAGAGGTTGGCAAAAATGTAAGCGAACAAACTCAAAAAGCTGAGGGGGGAGACAAACAACTTAAAAGCCTTGCAATTAAAGGGTTTAAGCCATCGCCCTCAAAAAGAATTAGGCGGCCGCGATCCTCTTTTTCGGGTTTCGACAAGGTGAAATCAGGATCGGGGGCGATCGCCCCGGAGCGTAATTGTCAATAAGTCTGTCATAATAGCTATTAGAAATTCTCCACCGACTTACTGCGGTGTATAACTCAAAGCTAGGGTGCAAAACTGAAAAACCTTACCCGATGAGATTGATTAGTACATGACTTTTGAAGAAGCCCTAGAATTTATCGAAGCAGCCTTAGAGTCCAAGACCAGTAAAACATTAAGTTTGCTGGAAAAAGAAATCTTAAAAGCTGCTTGGGAAAACGCAACTTATAGTGTACTTGCTGACAGCTTGTACCTGAGCATAGGACATATCAAAGATTTAGCTGCCATCCTGTGGCACCGGCTTTCAGACGTAATGGGAGAAAAAGTTACTAAGAATAACTTCCGCTCTCTGCTAGAGAAACAAAACACCACAAGTGCGATCGTCGAGGCCGAAGTCGAAGGCGAACCTATGACGATGGCTTCGGTAGGAGAAAGTGACATCAATGAATTAGAAACTTACAAAGGCAACATTTTAATTGTTGATGACATCCAAGAGAACCTGCGTTTTCTAACAAGAATTCTCACTAACGAGGGGTACAAAGTTCGCTGCGTCACCAATGGTTCGATGGCCTTGAGGACTGTTCGCCATTATCCGCCCGATGCTATATTGCTGGATATTAAAATGCCAGACATGGACGGCTATCAAGTCTGCGCAGCCCTCAAATCAGATGAAAAGACCTCAGAAATTCCGATTCTTTTCTTAAGCGCGCTCGATCAAGTTTTTGATAAAGTCAAAGCTTTTAAGGTAGGGGGAGTTGACTACATCTCTAAGCCTTTTCAGCCGGAAGAAGTGCTAGTTCGCCTCGAAACTCAGGTCACTATCCAGCACCAAAAACGCCAGCTTAAAGAAGCAATCGAGCGACACCAGCAAACCGCAGAAATCGCCTACCAATCTCGCACCCTGTTGGCAAATTTGCTAAACTCATCTCTGGATGGAATAGCCGCAGTGCAGGCGGTGAGGGCGGATATTGCTGGAGAAATTGAAGATTTTCGCTGCTTGGTAGTTAACCCTGTATTTGCCCGACTCTTAGGAAAAAAACGAACAGAACTCGCGGGCGAACCCGTTCTGAAAAAACTGCTTAATCAATTGAGTCCCGGATTGTTTGATTTATTAGTAGAAGTTGTTGAGACTGGAGAATCGCTTGAAGGAGAGATTCATCTAGAAAGTGATTCCCTTGACAAATGCTATTATGTAACTGCTGTGAGATTGGCAGACGGTTGCTCAATTACCATCCGCGATCTTACAGACTTAAAACAGTCGGCCTTAAAGTCAATGATTGAACAGAACCAACCGCGTGTTATCAAATAGCATAAACGGGACTTACGCAATCTGACCCAAGAACTCTCGCTTTTAGCTGAGTCTCGCTCCCCCTGGTTGTTGGGGGACTTTGAATACTCTTGTCCCCCCTTTCTTAAGGGGGGTTAGGGGGATCTGGGGGCTAGGGGTGATCGATCGAGAGTTTACTTGATAAACCTGCAATTTGCTGTCTCAAGATTCACCAATCAAGGGTTCAGTTAAATCGAGAATCTTCTCAAACTGAAACTTATTCACCCAATTTCTGAGAGTTTGAAGCTCGCAAGCTTGAGATTCAGGAATCTCTTCAAGGAGTTGAAAAACTAATTCCGAATCCGCGTCAATAGCGGCTTCATATAATTTTACTATCCATTTTTGTGACATCGCGGCTAATAAATCAGTGAAATTTAACGGTTCTCCAGTCACATTAGAAGGGGAAGACGGTAGCTCTTGATCCTGATAAATATAACCGACTCCCAAATGTTTAGCCATGATGTCAAAGATGGCTTCTGTGTGGAACGGTTTTCGTACAAAATCATCACAACCAGCGGATAAAATAACTGCCTTTTCTTCTTCCCACACGCTAGCAGTCAAAGCAATAACAGCAGTAGCTTGACCTTTAAGGGTGCCTTTAATGCGTTTCGTGGCTTCATACCCATCCATAACTGGCATTCTCATGTCCATCCAGATGAGATGGGGTGAGTATGAATCCCAAATTTCAAGGGCTTCAATACCGTTAGTCGCTTCTTCAACTTCAAAACCCACAGGTTTGAGGAGTTTAACTAACAGTTGCCGATTGTAATCTCGATCGTCCACCACTAGGATGCGATATTGGGGTTGGTTAGGCGCTAGGGCAACGACGCGACGACTGTGGGTTTGATTTTGAATGGCGCTGGCATCAGCGATGCCCACAGGAATGTCAAATTTAAATGTTGTGCCCGTTGTGTCTTCTAAAAATTCCTTGAGAGGCATTCCAGGGGTGAAAGCTTTACCGCCACTAATGACTGTTACTTCACCTCCCATCAAGCGGACAAATTGACGGCTAATCGTTAGCCCTAATCCGGTTCCTTGCTCCACTTTTTGACCGGATGCTGTTTGCACAAAGGGTTTGAATAGATTCTCTAGTTCCTCTGCCGCAATGCCAACTCCCGTATCTTTTACTTCAAAGGTAATGGTTGTTGATTGTGGGTTGTTGGTTGTTTTTGTTCCGGCTTCACTTTGGGCTTTTACCTGTTTATTTTTTACTTCTAAAGACACCCCTCCAGAAGAGGTAAACTTAACGGAATTACTGATAAAATTAATCAGCACTTGCCGCAACTTAACTTCATCAACGCAGATATATATAGGAACATCAGCCGCACATTCAAATCGTAAGTATAAGCTTTTGGCGGTAGCTTTCAACGCAAACATCTCCTCGATTTCAGCTAAAAACTGATGAAGGTTGAAATTATTTTCAGATAGCTTCATGCCTCCTGCTTCAACTTTAGAAAGGTCAAGCACCTGATTAATTAGAGATAATAAATGCTCTCCACTGCGCTCAATGATGTTAAGGTTCTCTTTTTGTTCAGTTAACAGATTTGTATCCTGATTCATCAGTTGAGAAAAACCGAGAATGGCGTTCAGGGGAGTTCGCAATTCGTGGCTCATGTTGGCAAGGAAAGTGCTTTTGGCGAGGTTGGCGGCAATGGCGGCTTCTTTTGCCCGTTCGAGTTCTGCTTCAACTTTTTTGCGATCGCTGATATCTCGTCCTACCCCCTGGAATTCAACAAGGCAACCGGAATCATCAAATATCCCTCGGTTAACCCACTGCGTCCAACGCAATTCGGAGCTAACAATCACCCGATTTTCTATTGTGACAACGGGATTTTCTTGGCTGATGGAATTGACGACTCGGATTACATATTCGCGGTCTTCCTCAAACACGACAGGTTCGTAGTGATGCCCGATGAGTTGTTCCCTTGTCAGTCCAAAAAATCGACAGAAGCCTTCATTGACAAAGGTAACGGTACCATCTGGCAGATACCGGGCAATGAGTTCGGTCTGGTCTTCCAGAATACCAAGGTAGCGTGCCTCGCTCTGCTGCAGAGCCTCTTCTGTTTTTTTGCGTTCGCGAATTTCCTGTTCTAAACGGACATTTTCGATGAGCGTAATCTGTGCTTGCTGGCGATCGCTAATATCTTGAAAAGCTGCGATCGCATATTCTACATTACCCGTGTCATCAAAAATTGGCGTGCTAGTTACTTCTAAGGGAACGATTCGCTCACTGTAGTGCAGTTCTAAATCATCCGCCCATGTTTTTTCACCGCCAAGCGATCGCACCCAAGGTAGCTGTTCCACTGGATACATCTGGCCTGTGCCTGCCCGATAAATGTGATAGGTTTTTGAGAGTTGCTCGATTTCGGCTTTGGGTAAATCTTGAATATTCAGTAACTGCTGTGAAACTGGATTGGCGAAAACCAGTTGTCCTTTGGCGTCGTGAACGGATATGCCAAAAGGAATGGCATTAAGGAATTTATTCAGGCGAGTTTGTGTCGATTGTACCTGAGTGTAGAGTCTGGCGTTGGTAAGGGCGATCGCCGCCTGAGTTGAAAGCAATTGAATCACTTCCAGGCGATCGGGTGTAAAAACGCCATCTGCTAAATTATTTTCCAAGTAAACAATGCCAATTAATTGCCCTTGATTGAGCAGAGGGGCGCAAAGGATAGACTTCGGCTGCTGTGTTTTGATATAAGCATCTTGAGTAAATCTCCCTTCACGGGCAACATTGGTTTCAATCAGTCCTTGTTTAGTCCTCTCAACATAGTGAATAATCGACAAAGGAAGACAGCTTTCTATAGGAGTAGATTGCAACACCATCACTTGATTTGAGTTAGCCTCACCTGACGCTTCGACTCTTAGTTGTCCTTGAGACTCTAAAATTAGATAGCCAGTTTGTGCACCACAGCTTTCCAGCAGGATTCTCATCAAAGTCGTGAGGAGTTTATCCAACTCAATTTCACTGGCAATTGCCCCAGATGCTTTCATCAAGGCTGCCAAATCCAGGAGTTCACCGGAAGTGCTGTTAGATGTATCAGACAGGTTGCGGCGCGATTGATCGGAGAAATCGGCTGTGGTAAAACGCTTTAAAAGTTCTGGATACTGTCCTTTTAAATCAGTCACTTTAGCTGTTGCACCCCAACGTAAATAGCAGTAGTAAGCATTTGTCATATAGGCTTTAGCCACTTGCTCTTTTCCCCAAGCGATGTAGAATTTGGCAGCCAGTTCATTAGCCAAAGCCTCTTCGTTGATGTACTCATGTTCTTTGGCTAAGGCAATGGCGCGATCGTAGTAGTCGATCGCCCTAGCCTTTTCACCCAAAACTCGATATCGCTCTGCCTCCACTAGATAAAATTTATGGAGGTGAGTCATCGGAGCTGATCTCGCCCATTTCTCGATCTTTTTCTGATTGGATTCAACCTTTTTCAGGATTTGTTTTTGCTCATATTTAGAAACATCAAAATATATAGCAAGATGAGTAAGGGAATTGTAAAAATGAGAAAGAGGAACAGATCCCACAGCACTGTTTATATTTTTTTCAACCAAGGCGGCATTTTCCAGGGCTTGCTGATAGTCTTGAAAAAGATAGCCGAGGTATAATTTAAAAAAATAGATGGAGTGACAAATATTTGTAGTATTCGCCGCCAAATGAATGGGTAGCATTTTTATTTCATCATAGCTTTCACCGATTAAACGACACTTATTTTCAGCCCGACCCATTAAGTTCAATACGACCTGCCGCTGGAGTTGATTGTAATAAAAGAATGTTTCTTGATTGAATTGCCGGAAAGCGTTACTGTACATAGCCATCTCGCGTTCCAGCCTTGTCAGTTCCTGGCCCGCTACCAGGGAATAGTAGCAGTAGGCGCCGGCTGAAAAAGTCGCATATTCTAAATCTCCGGTTTCCCGTCCAATCAAATAAGCATCTAGCAAAGGGGTTAAGCTTTCCCTAATATGCTCCTTCCAATGTCTAATAAAGTAATTAAAGATAAATAATGTCCGAGATTTAAGTTCTTCAACTTTGAATTTATCGACTAACAATAGAGCTACTTTTCCAAATAAATAGCCGGACTTAACATCGTTTACGACTTCTCCAGAAAGAATTAGTCCGTAGGTAGCATAAGCATAGGAGGACACCGAAGTATTACCATATTTTACTGATAAATTCACCTGTTTAAACACGATCAGCGGAAACAATTCGGGTGTGGCAAAATAGGCAGCAGACAACATAATTGATAGGATACGCATGGCCGCTATCTTGTCAGGATCAGTCATTTCGGGCAGGTCGATCAAGTCCTCGATTCGTTTCCCTGTTAGCCCGATTTTTGTCCGGGCGAGTGCAATGATAATATCTAATTTATTTGGCTTCTTGGGAAAGCGAATCCCCAACAGCTTTAATACTGAAAGTGCCGTCTCTATCGCTTCTAACGCTTTGTTTTGTGCTGTATAGGCTTGAATCTTGACTTCATAGACTTTCACTTTGTCGAGCAATGAAGTAGCTTGTTGAAGCACAATGTCAGCCAATTTTCCCATTTCCTCAACGTGACCACTCAAGATAGCAGCTTCTACTGTTTCCACATACAGTGCTAGACTTAGGTCATACTGACGAAGCCAACTATCTGCACTCAGGCAATTTATACCAATGCTTAAGTAATTCCAGGCCGGTTTCCAAGCTGCTGATGCCTTCGCTTTTTTGCCAGCAATCAGATTTAATTCAGCAAGTTTATCTTTTTCTAACTGAACGTCAATTGTTTCAATACCGAAGTTGAGCTGATTGACAATATCAAAAATCTTTTGTTGGAGTACCTGTGGTGGTGTATTTTGTAACAACAGTTGCCCAACTTTCCAGTGAACCGCTTGCTTGTCGTCTGGGGGAATTAGGGAATAGGCCGCTTGCTGGATGCGATCGTGAGCAAATTTATAAGTAATTTTTAATTCCTTTGTATCTCGGTCTGTTTTAAGGAATTTGTAATCATCTCCAAGGGGTAATATCAATCCTGCTTGAATAGCATTCCATAATTCATCAGCCGTTTCTGTTGGAGAAGTTTCATTAATAATTGAAAGCGTTTCTAAATCAAATTGGTTGCCAATGCAAGCGGCTAATCGTAAAACTTTTTGTGCTGAATCTGATAATGTTTGAATTTTATCGGCCATGAACTCAACAACGTTATCAGTAATATTCCTAGTTATAATTTGCTCTAAATCCCAATACCAAGCCCCAGCATTCAAATCAAAAATCAGCAATTGCTCTGTATAAAGTGACTTGAGAAACTCTTTAATAAAAAAGGGATTTCCATAAGTTTTTTGCCAAACCAACTCGGCTAATCTTTGCGTAGGGACGCACTCGGTTTTCAGCGTATCCGCAATGAATTCATTAACCTGGCTTAAATTCAATGGTGAAAGAGAGAGATGATTAATTACTACTCCCTGTTTTTTCATCTCAGATAAAATCAGCATAGTAGGATGAGTTGCACTGACTTCGTTATCTCGATAAGATCCGATTACAAACAAATATTGAGTAGTAAAATCGGTCACGATCAACTGGAGCAATTGCAACGTAGCGCTGTCTGTCCATTGAAGGTCGTCTAGAAATAGGACGAGGGGATGTTCTTTTTGGCAAAAAACTTGAATAAAATTTTGAAAAGCTAAATTAAACCTATTTCTTGCTTCTGTTGCAGGTAATTCGGGGACGGGATTCTGTTTGCCAATAATCAGTTCCACTTCGGGGATGACATCAATAATAATTTGTCCGTTGATTCCTAATGCACGTCGAATCTTCTCTCGCCAATGTTGTAATTGAGGTTCAGTTTCGGTGAGCAATTGTCGCACCAATTCTTGGAAGGCAGCGACTAAAGCTTGATAGGGAATATCGCGTTGCAACTGGTCAAATTTACCTGCAATAAAGTAGCCGCTTTTTTGAGTGATGATCTTATACAGTTCCTGAACTAAAGCTGATTTACCAATACCAGAGTATCCCGAAATTAGCATGAGTTCAGTTTGTGTCTCTACGGGCAGATTTTGTGACTGAGTTGTCGTTGGGTTACTCAGGTTATTTGCTAAACCAGCCCCTACTTGTTTTTCTTGTCCCGACGCTACACGATTAAATGCACTCAATAAGGATTCAATCTGTGATTCTCTCCCGTACAGTTTTTGAGGAAGTTGCAATTGAGGAGAAATATCTTGGTATCCCAAGGAAAAAGCTTGAAATTTACCATTTCTGAATTGAGCAATACAAGTTTTTAAATCTGCGTTGATTCCCCAAGCACTCTGATATCTATCTTCCGCATTTTTTGCCATTAACTTCATGACAATTTCTGAGACAGTCAAGGGAATTTCTGGATTATTTTCATGAGGTGCAGTGGGTTGTTTTGCAATATGGCAATGGACTAACTCAAGTGTATCAACGGATTCAAAAGGCAACTGGTTTGTTAGCAGTTCATAGAAAGTAACGCCAAGAGAATAAAAGTCAGTGCGATAGTCTAGTGAGCGATTCATCCTGCCTGTTTGTTCTGGAGACATATAAGCCAATGTCCCTTCTAGAAGATTAGGACTTCTGAGGCTGGGATTCTCTTGGGATAGGATAGTAGATAAGCCAAAGTCAATAATTTTTAATTGTCCCGTTTGATGATTCAAGACAATATTAGATGGATTGATATCTTTGTGAATGACATTTTTTTGATGAACTTTGCCTAACGCATCTGTGATTTGGATGGCTAGGTGGAGAAACTCTGGTAATGCCAAGGGACGGCCATCCAGCAGGATTTTTAAGGACTCTCCTCCAAAATCTTCCAACAACATGAGTTGTGTGTTATCGTATTTTCGCAGTTCGTAGGCTTTAATCGTTTCCTCTAGGTTGAGAAAGCGAGTGATTTCGTATTCCTGCTGATAGCGGTAGAGTTCGGCTGGGGTGGGATAATCCTCTTTGAGGAGTTTCAAAATTACAGGTTGCTGATTTAATTTGAGGATGCCTCGGTATACGAGGGAATTAGCACTTTCGTAAATCTGGCTGACAATTGTGATATCTGGCAGTGAAATCATGTTGGGAATTATTGCTGCCTAAAAAAGTTGAGTATACAAATAAATATAACATGGGGAGGAGCGGGTGAGAGCAACAGTAAACTCGCTCCGAATATAAATCCTTGCCTGACCCCTACAACTCCCGATCTTTTATTATTGCTTTTTTGATCGGAACTTACTTACGCTATATATAGCGTATAACCGTAATTGCGATCGCACCGTCTAGCTACTGTGCGATCGCCAAAACTCACAAATCTAGAAACTGACAATAATTAATGATAAAATAGCTTAAGAATTCAGTTACCCAATTGTGGTAATCTGACAACAATCCACTTTCATTCTCGATCGAGTGCGTGCAGCTATGCGAATCGGTAAAATTTTACAAAAGTTTCTGCTTTTCACAATAGCGTTCTTTTTCGCAGCATCGCTATTAATTAAAGTTACTAAATTTCACAATTATTTCGGCATTAACCGCGCTGATACCGAAGTGAAAGTTGTTGCCCTCACCTACGATGACGGGCCCTATCCTCCCTATACAAATCAGCTTTTAGATATCTTAGACCGCTATCAAGTTAAAGCAACTTTTTTTGAAATCGGCCGCAATATTGAGAAACATCCAGAAATGGTGAAAATGATTATCGCGAGGGGCGATGAGTTGGCAAACCATTCCTACTCTCACAAAGATATGATGTTTAAACCCCGGAAAGTTTTGCTGTCTGAGATTGAAAAAACCGACAAACTTTTGCAAGAGTTGGGCGTTAAACAAGAAACTATCAGTTTTCGGCCGCCTTGGGGTCGGCGATTTGTAGTTTTGTCTTATTTGGTGTCCCAAATGCACAAAAAACTGATTATGTGGGATGTGGATTCTCAAGATTATGAAAAAACACACACGGTAGAAGATATCGCAAACCGGGTGATTGCAAATGTGCGATCGGGTTCTATTGTTGTGATGCACGACGGCGGGGGCGATCGCTCGAAAACCGTAGCAGCAACTGAGATGATTGTCAAGGATTTGCAGTCGAAAGGTTACGAGTTTAAAACTGTTTCTGAGTTGTTAAAATAGCAGTAGGGTGCGTCAGCCACAATTATTTTCGCGACAAATCAGCAATCTCATACTGACGCACCAGGAAATAAATGGTGCGTCAAAATTACACTTTCCGTGGCGCTTGAAAATTTCAAACCTGACAAGCGAATTTCAAAGGTGGTAGCCGCCACGTGATTTATCCGTGGAATCAATCCCAAATCGAAAATCCTCAAGAAAGAGCATTTATCCGTGGGATCGCCTCTAAAATCTAAAATCTAAAATCGATTGACGCACCCTACCACAATCAATAACCCAGATAGTTTGCCACGTAATTAGCAATTTTTATGCTGCCACCAGCTTGCCCCATTCTCTCTAAACCATTTTGAATGCAACTGGCTAAATATTTATCATCTTGCAAAGTGCGATCGACTGCCAAAGCAGCTTCCTTGATAATATCAGAATTCGCTGGTTGTCTGCCAATAACCTGCACCGAATCACCTAAAAGCCGATTTTGAGCCTCCGCAAATCTATAGGTAAAGGCAGGGCCGTTTCCCGGTACTGCAATTACAGGTTTTCCCAAGCCCACAGCTTGTTCGACAGCAGTTCCAGTCATCCCAATTACTAAACTAGACTGCTGTAAAATATCGGCGAAACCATCTGCATAACAAAGCACTTCAACTCCTAATTTTGGGTGCCTTTCCGGTGATTTTATGTGGTGATAAATTAACTTGCCCGATCGGTGTTGCCATCGGGATCGCGCCGCAATCTCATCTAATTGAGGCATCAAAGCCGGAACTAAAGCTGCCCGAAACTGCACTGGTACAGTAGAGTTCCTAGCAATTTCTTTAACCAGTTCCAGCAGCAAAACGAGGTTGGTAGTGGCTTCCCGGAGGCGAGAACCGGGGAGAAGGGCGATCGTCCGAACTCCGCGTATTAACTGCAAATCTTTGCCCGTAGAATTGAGGTTGTCCATGACAGGATTGCCGACAAACTGAGCTTTCTTTAAACCCTGTCGGTTTAAGTCAGCAGCAGTCAAAGCATCTCTAGTAAAAACCGCCTGACATTTCTCGGAGCAAAGCAACTGCCACAAGATTAAACCCAAATCGACTCGCCCCTCGTAATAACTAGAATGGGCCGATAGAAAAATTATATAGGGGCGGTTGCTGGCATGGGCGATCGCCGCAGCGACAATATCCCCAGTTGCCACCACCAAATCGCAGTGGCGCGAATGCGTCCAAACAGCCTGCAATTGCTGCCAAGTCAAAGCAATCAGCCCCGCCCCAATATCTTTGAGGAAAAACAGGGGATTCATGTAAAAAACTCCCCCAGACGGCATTTGACTGGTGGGCCCAATAATGGGCACGGTCGATCGGCGGTAAGCAGCCCCGTCACCTACAATGGGCATCGCCGAAACATCAACATCCGCGCCACATACTCTTAAAGCTTTGAGAATTTGACAGTTAATCGCGTCTTCCCCGTGGCCGTTGCTGAGGAAAAGTACGCCTTTCGATTTCATAAAATCCAATCAAGATCGGGCTTTTTAAACTGATTTGTGCGATCGCTACCTGCCGACAGGCTACGATTTTGTTACTCTAATTTAAATACATTGTGGAAGTGAAACAGCGTGAATATTGAAATTGGGCGGGGCAAAAGTGCTCGCCGAGCTTACGGCATAGATGAAATCGCGCTCGTACCAGGACAGCGCACCCTCGACCCGAGTTTGGCAGATACCAAGTGGCAGATTGGCGGAATCGATCGAGAAATCCCGATTATCGCCAGCGCAATGGACGGAGTAGTCGATGTCCGCATGGCCATTTTGCTGTCGGAATTGGGAGCAATGGGCGTGCTCAACCTAGAAGGAATTCAAACCCGCTATGCCGACCCCCAGCCAATATTAGAGCGCATCGCCAGTGTCGGGAACCACGAATTTGTTTCCCTGATGCAGGAACTTTATGCCGAACCCATCAAGCCAGAATTAATCGAGCTCAGAATTAAAGAAATTAAAGCAGGAGGAGGGATTGCCGCCGTTAGCGGTACACCGGCCGGTGCGAGCAAATACGGCCGGGCGGTTGCTGAATCTGGAGCCGATATATTTTTTGTGCAAGCTACTGTAGTCTCGACAGCTTTCCTTTCCCCTGAATCAATCTCATCTTTAGATTTGACTCAATTCTGTCAAGAGATGCCGATACCAGTAATTTTGGGCAACTGCGTCACCTACGAAGTCGCCCTGAATTTAATGAAAACTGGCGCAGCGGGCATTCTCGTGGGCATTGGGCCGGGGGCTGCTTGCACGTCTAGAGGCGTATTGGGTGTCGGCGTTCCCCAAGCCACAGCGGTAGCAGACTGCGCCGCGGCGCGGGACGACTACTATCGCGAAACTGGCAAATACGTGTCGGTGATTGCTGACGGCGGTTTAATTACTGGCGGCGATATCTGCAAGTGCATTGCTTGCGGTGCCGATGGAGTGATGATTGGTTCGCCCTTTGCCAGGGCGGCCGAAGCTCCCGGCCGCGGCTTTCACTGGGGGATGGCGACTCCCAGCCCGGTTTTGCCGCGCGGCACTCGCATTCGCGTGGGGACTACGGGTACTGTGGAGCAAATTTTGCGGGGGCCTGCGGTGCTAGATGACGGTACGCACAACTTGCTCGGAGCTCTGAAAACTAGCATGGGTACCTTGGGCGCTAAGGATATTAAGGAGATGCAGCAAGTGGAAGTGGTAATTGCTCCTTCTCTGCTGACGGAGGGTAAAGTCTATCAAAAAGCTCAGCAGTTGGGCATGGGTAAGTAGATTTACCGATCGAATACCATCATACCTTGACAAAATTTGTTCAAGAGTCTCGAAATTTACAGAATATTGTGGAATTATCGAGAAGGAGATGTCACAATAGAAGAAGCGGAGACGCATGTTTCCGTTCACTCCTCACACCACACTCCGCCCGGACTACTGTTCGGGCGGTTCCTTTTTTGCCGGAAATCTTGGCTCTTGCTTACTAGATACAGAACTGAGGCTTTTAGCTCCGGAGAGTGGGAGAGTCTGGGGGTGGGAGAGTCTGGGGGTGGGAGAATTTTTTTCTACATAAGTGCATTCTGCCTTCGGAAACATAAGTGCCTTCGGAAACATAAGTGCCTTGTTCCTTCAGAAACCTTGTGCCTTCTTCCTTCTACCGTCTTCCCTCTTCCTTCTACCGTCTTCCTTCTTCCTTCAGAAGCCTTCTCTTAAAATCGTTCACCTTCATCATCCAGGATACAAGCCCCCAGATTCATTCCAACGCGCAGACTCAGGACCGAGAAATAAAAAACCTGTCTCCGATGAAACTTGCCCCCCGAATTTATCCGTGGGGTCAATTCTAAAATCTAAAATCTAAAATCTAAAATCTAAAATCTAAAATCGATTGACGCAAGTGGTTACACTTTTTGCTAGACTTGTTATCCGAGAAATAGTATTTACAAGGATGGCTAGGGATGTCAGCAGCCGCGCAAGTAACCGACTCTACCTTTAAGCAGGAAGTGCTCGATAGCGAAGTTCCAGTTCTAGTGGATTTTTGGGCTCCCTGGTGCGGGCCCTGTCGGATGGTGGCGCCCGTCGTAGACGAAATTGCCCAGCAATATGAAGGGCAGGTCAAGGTAGTAAAAGTTAATACCGACGAGAATCCTAACGTGGCCAGCCAATACGGTATCCGCAGCATTCCGACGCTGATGATATTTAAGGGCGGTCAACGTGTGGATATGGTGGTTGGGGCAGTTCCTAAAACTACTCTGGCCAACACTCTGGAAAAGTACATTTAACCCAACTGCGAGCGGTTTCGCGCTGTTCTTTTTGGACCGCGAAAGCTCACTCGCTTCAGAACCGGGGCAAAGCTACTGGAAAAGTTATTAGTTGCCAGCAGGGCACTTTGCTGGTTGCTATTAGCTTCTAAATTTAGCTTGCCCCTTAATTTTTAGTAGCGACAATTTGTTATCGTTTCGGAAAAATTCATGATTCGTTCTGGTTCTGGTCAAGGTTTTGAGTCCCTCCAAGCTGAAGTGATGGATTTGCTCGATCGCTTGCCAATGTTGAAGCACTCTGAGTGGATCGAACGATCGCTCTCTACTATAGTGCAAATGGCCTCTGAGGATCTCGATCGCCTAGACTTGAAGATTATTGCGGCGGCGCTCCGAGATATGGAGAGCGCTTTTGAGCTGTTTTATCCTTACCGCCACGTTCGCAAAATTGTGATTTTTGGTTCGGCAAGGGTGTCAGCGGAATCTGCGGAATATTTGATGGCCAGAGACTTTGCGCGGGCGATCGCCCAGCAGGGGTTTATGGTGATTACTGGCGGCGGCGGGGGAATTATGCAGGCGGGGAACGAGGGGGCGACGGCTGAACGTTCTTTTGGGCTGAACATTCAGTTACCTTTCGAGCAGAGTTCTAATCCTTTCATTGCCGGCGATCCCAAATTGCTCAATTTTAAATATTTTTTCACTCGCAAGTTATTTTTTCTCCGGGAGAGCGATGCTTTGGCTCTGTTTCCGGGCGGTTTCGGCACTCTGGACGAGGCTTTTGAGTGTCTGACTTTGATTCAAACTGGCAAGTTCGGGCCGGCTCCTGTGGTATTGATCGATCGACCGGGAGGAGATTATTGGCTTGATTGGAATTATTTTGTGCAAAAACAATTGCGGGGCCGGGGTTTGATTTCACCCGACGATCGCAGCCTGTATACGATTACGGACGATATAAATGTCGCTTGCGAGGCGATCGGTAGTTTTTATTTGGTTTATCACTCCTGCCGCTACGTGCGCGAAAAACTGGTAATTCGCTTGAAAACCGAGCTTTCTGATGATAATGTCGATCGGCTAAATACTGATTTTAGCGATATTGTTGTCACCGGAAAAATTGAAAAAAGTCAAGCTTTGCCGCCGGAAATTGGAGATGTGACTTTCGATCTGCCGCGCCTGACTTTGCATTTCAACCAGCGGGATTTGGGGCGGCTTTATCAGCTAATTGCTGCTATTAATCAAATGGGTGCAGCTTCGCCGGCGGCGGCTCATCCAGAAGAAAAGTAGCCAGTTGACAGTTGACAGTTGACAGTTGTCATTTTGGATATGGATGAGTTATATAAAAAAGTAGGGTGCGTCAGAAGCCAAAACCTTAATTTTTTCGCACTCACTCGCTATCTGAACCACAAGACAAATTGATTGAAGTGTGACATAACACTCCGGGTAAGTCCCGAAATTAAAGGTGCCAAATGTATGGCTTACAGCGATTTTAGTTTGGCCAGCGTCAAAAAAGCTTTGAATTTAACGATTTCGCCGAGGCAAGATTTGTTTTCGGCCGTACCTGCTTTAGAATGCAGCAATCATTTAACAGAAACTTTAGCTTATAATGTTCCTTTTGCTCTGGCGAGTAATACGGAAAAATCACGCTCAGAAATGATTATTACGCCGATTTTACTGGAACTTACCAAACAGTTTCCCGATCGCATTAGTTTGTTTTCGGGAGTTGATTTTACGGTTGACAGCGATTTGGGATTAAACGGCAGTTGCGATTTTCTGATCAGTCGATCGGTAGAGTTCCTGATTATTAGCGCGCCGGCGATTTTAATCGTTGAGGCTAAAAAGGAAAATATTAATGCTGGGTTGGGTCAGTGCGTAGCGGAAATGTATGCAGCTCAACTGTTTAACGAACGGGAGGGAAATCAGGTATCGAGGATTTATGGGGTTGTGACAACGGGAGAAATTTGGAAGTTTTTAATGCTGGAAGGGCAATCAGTTCAAATAGATTTATTGGAGTATTTTTTGAATCAGGTTGATAAAATTTTGGGAATTTTAGCGATCGGCATTCAAAATGGGTAATTGGGCATTGGGCATTGGGCATTGGGCATTGGGCATTGGGCATTGGGTAATAGGTAATAGGTAAGCAGTAAAAACAAATCTAAAATCTAAAATCTAAAATCTAAAATCTAAAATCTAAAATCTAAAATCGCATGACTCAAAATGTTAGACCTGCTGCTAATTAGCGCTTTGGGATTTCTCGGCAGTTTCGGTCACTGCGCGGGGATGTGCGGCCCGCTGACAATGGCGTTTTCTCTTTCTAATTCCCGCAACGATAAATTAGCTGCTTTCCGCTTTCATTTGCTGCTAAATTTGGGGAGAATTACTGCTTACGCTTTGGTTGGTGCTGCAATTGGCGGATTGGGTTCGGTGTTAATTGCTGGCGGGCTTTTGGCTGGTACGGGTAGCGAATTGCGGCGGGCGATCGCACTTCTGACGGGCACGATGCTGATTTGGTTCGGAGTAGGGCAAATTAAACCGAACTTACTGCCGGGATTGCCCCGATTGCACCCGCTGTCGCACGATCGAGTCGGACAAGCAATCAGCAAGCTTTCGGCGAAAAAAAACTGGTGGGTGCCGATTGCTTTGGGTTTGCTTTGGGGTTTGATTCCCTGCGGTTTCCTCTACGCCGCGCAGATTAAGGCGGCGGAAACCGGAAACCCGGTTTTGGGTGCGGCGACGATGCTGGCTTTTGGACTCGGCACGCTGCCAACGATGCTGGGATTGAGTTTTTTTGCTGGCAGATTGAGCGCGGACAAACGCAGTCAACTTTTTCGTGCGGGTGGTTGGGTGACGGTGGCGATCGGGATTCTTACCTTGCTGCGAACCGATGAAATGGTCGATTTTACCGGCCACGCAGCGCTGCTGTGCTTGATGCTAGCACTGTTGGCGCGTCCGGTTAGCAAGTTTTTGCCGCAACTGTTGCGCTATCGCCGCGTCTTGGGTGTGGGCGCGTTTGTCTTAGCAGTCGCCCACACGTTTCATATGCTGGATCATACGCTGCAATGGAATTTTGATGCTGTTTCCTTCATGTTGCCGCAACATCAGTTGGGAATGGCGGCTGGGATGCTGTCGCTGCTGTTGATGCTACCGGCAGCGGTTACAAGTTGCGATCGCATTCAAAATTTTTTAGGCAAGCTGTGGCGAAGGCTTCACCTGTTAAGCGTTCCAGCTTTTCTGCTGTGCGCTGTACACGCGGCACTCATCGGTTCCCACTATCTCGGCGGTTTTGAATGGAAGTTGCACAATCAACTGCTGACAGCGGTGTTAGCGCTGGTTGTGGTATTAGTTATGTTTGTGCGATCGCGCTTTTTTTGGTCAGTTTTCTCACTCGAAAATTTCTATGTTTCGCCTGTCAAACAAAAGTAAAACTTTAGGATTGTTAGTATTTTTGGGATTGCTAATTGAAGCAGCAATTCCCTGTGCGCCGCCGTTAAACTCTCTTTCAGTTTTAGCGCACGAAATCGAAGTATCGGGAGATGTAGCCGCTACCTTTCACCTCGAACCCAACCACAATCCCCGCGCCGGACAGCCGGCGAAAGTGTGGTTTGCGCTGACTCG
This sequence comes from Microcoleus sp. AT9b-C3, assembly GCF_036705485.1. Classification (NCBI taxonomy): domain Bacteria; kingdom Bacillati; phylum Cyanobacteriota; class Cyanophyceae; order Oscillatoriales; family Microcoleaceae; genus Microcoleus; species Microcoleus sp. AT9b-C3. The sequence goes on from NZ_JAUBUR010000010.1 coordinate 62,612, forward strand.
CAGGGGCGGTCAAATTATCCCGCTAGAGCAGTGTAATTGCAAATTAGGGGTTTATCCTAAAAATCGTAAAGAGGGGGATAAGCCGCTGATGCAGCCGCCTTTAAAAGCCATATCTGCGGAAAAATATCAAGGGATTCCGGGAGCTGATATCGTGTTTCCGAAGGCGGGGATTTACGAACTTGAATTGAGCGGAACAGCCAAAAATAAAGCTAATTTTAAACCCTTTAAACTGACTTATACGGTCACGGTTCGCTAAGATAATCTTTCCCTCACCGAACATAAATCTTGTAGGGGCGGGTTCACCGACAATAAATGCCTAAAACCCACAATCTCACAAACCCGCCCCCACCCAACGGCAAATCATAATCTACCTATTTTAACATACAAGAAAATACAACCGAAATCTGTATAAAACCTTAAAAATTGCCAAGTATACAAAATGTCACAAATTTTTACACTACATTATAACCAGTGTCCATTATGGAATTTGTGCAAGCTAACCTCTCTTGAACTGAGCAAAGGATATAACGATGGATATCTTATCTAACACGGTGGCGCTGTCACGGATGCAATTTGCCCTAACCGCCATATTCCATATGCTGTGGCCAGTTCTGACTACTGGAATGGGGATTTATCTGGTAATTGTTGAAGGAATGTGGCTAAAAACTCGCAATCCCGACTACTACCATCACGCTCGTTTTTGGTCTAAACTCTACGTCCTCAACTTCGGTATTGGAGTAGCTTCAGGAATTCCGATGGAATTTCAGTTTGGTACGAATTGGGCACCATTTTCTGAAGCAGTTGGTGACTTTTTTGGCAGCATTTTGGGCTTTGAAGCTTCAATGGCATTTATGCTAGAAGCCGGCTTTTTAGGCATTATGCTGTTTGGTTGGGAGCGCGTTCACCCGATCGTCCATTATTTCGCTACAATCATGGTAGCCTTCGGCGCTAACCTATCCACAGTCTGGATTTTAGTCGCTAACTCTTGGCTGCAAACTCCTGCGGGCGGAGAAATGGTCAATGGCAAGTTTATTGTCAGCGATTACTTTCAAGCAATTCTGAACCCGTTCGCATTAAACAGCATTCTCCATATGTTTTTTGCGACGTTAGAAACTTCGCTGTTTGTCATTGGCGGCATTAGCGCTTGGTACATTCTCAATAAGCGCAACCAAGCGTTTTTTTCCAAGTCTTTAAAAATTGCCATAGCGACAGCAATCGCCGTTGCACCTTTGCAAATATACATCGGACATTTGAGCGCTGAACAAGTTTATCACTATCAACCCACTAAATTAGCAGCAATCGAAGCTAAGTGGGAAACTTCACCAGCGGGAGAGTCAGCCGATTGGACGTTGCTAGCTTTGCCTAATGAAAAAGCCCAAAAAAATGACTGGGAAATTAGCGTACCCAATGGCTTAGGATACATTCTAGAATTCAAACAAAAACTCTCCGAACCCGTACTCGGATTGAAGGAATGGAAGCCAGAAGATAGACCCCGGATGGTGGGTTTAATCTACTATTGTTTCCGCATCATGTCCGGGATTGGATTCTTCTTTTTCGGACTGATGCTGTTCAGTATAATTCAGTGGCTGCGAGGCAAACTTTCTGCTGAAAATATTAGCACTCAACCTTGGCTGATGCGCGCTTGGGTATTAGCTGCTCCCCTGGGATATATTGCTGTAGAATCCGGTTGGATTGTGCGCTGTGTCGGCAGACAACCGTGGGCTTTATATGGGCAAATTCGCACTGCTGACGCGGTGTCAAACATCCCCGCCAGCAATGTTTTAACTTCTCTGAGTTTCTTTGCCGTTGTTTACAGCTTTTTGTTTGTTTGTGCCTTGTATTTTGGCAGCAGAATTATCCGCCAAGGGCCTAATTTAAGTCTGCCTGTGCCAGGTTTAGACAATGAACCTGCAATTGAAAGTCAACCCGGAGAACACATTCCCGATCAACGTCCCGTAGAAGCACAACAATAGGAGATGGTATGCAAGCTTTGGAGCATTTTCTCCCGCAAGTTTGGTTTGTAGTTTTGGCTTTGTTTCTCCTGCTATATGTCATGCTAGACGGTTTTGACTTAGGAGTAGGCATCCTGTCTCTGACTGCTTCCGACGAGGAACGCCGGGGCATTTTAATGACGAGTTTGGGCAACGTTTGGGATGCCAACGAAACTTGGCTGGTGTTGATGGGAGGCGCTTTATTTGGCGCATTTCCCCTCGCTTACGGTACGATTTTGACAGCGCTGTACATACCGATTTGCATGATGCTTTTTGGTTTGATATTTCGGGCTGTAGCCTTTGAATTTCGCGAGCATTCTAATCGCAAATTACTCTGGAATTATGCCTTTGGTGCTGGGAGTTTTTTAGCAGCTTTAGCTCAAGGATTTGCCTTGGGTGCGGTGCTCGAAGGCATTGCGGTTGATGAAGCTGGTCACTTTGTGGGTTCTACTTGGGATTGGCTGGATTGGCGATCGATCTTGGTGGCTTTGACGCTGATTCAAGGCTATGTTTTGATCGGTTCAACCTATCTAATTATGAAAACCGAGGGCGAACTGCAAACAAATCACTATCGCACGGCTAAAATTGCGGCGGTGACAACTTTAATCGGAGCGATTTTAATTACGATCGCCACTCCGATTTTTTACGAAAGCGCTAGAGCCAGGTTGTTCGAGAAACCGCTAGTTTATATCTTTGCCACGATTCCTTTGTTGGGAGTGCTGTTGGTGGGACTGCTGCTGAAAAGTCTCGCAAATAAAGAAGAACGAACGCCGTTTATCTGGACGATTCTGATTTTTTTGCTGACTTTCATCGGCTTGGGATTGATTGTGTTTCCCTACATTATTCCCTCGCAAATCACGATTTACCAAGCCGCAGCTTCGCCCAGCGCCCTGGTATTTATGATTGTGTTTATGGGCGTTCTGCTCCCGATTATGATTTTTTACAACATCTACAATTATGTTGTGTTTCGGGGTAAAGTTGTCGGCGGCCACTACGGGGAATAAAGCATAATACAACCGCAGATGCAGGCAAATATACGCAGATAGTATCAAGTTTATCTCCTGGTTTATCTGCGTATATTTGGGGTTAAAAATTACCAATTATTGTTTTCTGATAGCATCACAATTTACGCAACCATACTATACATAACATAGCGCAAATAGTGCGGCGTAGGCAAAGGAACTAATTTATGATTAGCGATCGCACGTCATGCACTTTGAAATTTGATATTTGAGATTGCTCGCACGGATGAGTCCGGGACTTGCGATCGGGATGCGGAGCTTTTTTCAAAGGTACACAGATAAATCCGGGGACTGGTGGCTAAGTAGATTTCGGTCAAATAATAATTGATAAACATCGGGAAAAAATTACAGTTAATTCTGTCCCTAGCGAGGGTGCAGAGTTTGCGATCGCTATCTTTGTCAAATAATAAAATACAATAGAATGGAATGTTTTAATTTAACTGTTGTATAATCAAGGGTCAATAAGTTATGGATAGGATCGCCACTTTGTCAGGTTATGAGATTACAGAGCAACTTTATATAGGTACACGTACCCTAGTCTATCGAGGTATCCGTACCCGTGACCAATATCCAGTCGTCATCAAACTACTGCGAAACGAATACCCCACCTTCAACGAGCTCGTCCAGTTTCGCAATCAATATACCATTGCCAAAAATCTCGACTTCCCTCACCTCGTCAAACCCCTGACGCTGGAAGTATACCAGAATAGCTATGTTCTAGTAATGGAGGACTTTGGCGGAGTCTCCCTATCTACTTATCTCAAAACCGCAACAAATGAAACCGAACCGTCTCAAGTTTTACCTTTAGCAGAATTTCTCCAACTCGCCATACAACTAACAGACATTATTCACTATCTATACCAAAAGCGAGTCATTCACAAAGATATTAAACCCGCTAATATTCTCATTAATCCCGACACCAAAGAAATTCAACTAATTGACTTTAGTATTGCATCCCTCCTACCACGAGAAACCCAAGAAATCCAGAATCCCAATATCTTAGAAGGAACATTAGCCTATCTCTCTCCCGAACAAACAGGACGGATGAATCGAGGCATTGACTATCGTAGTGACTTTTATTCCCTGGGTGTGACTTTTTATGAATTGTTGACAGGAAGGTTGCCATTTATCTCTGACGATCCGATGAAATTGGTGCATTGCCATCTTGCTAAACACTCGATACCAATCCATCAAATAAATCCAGAAGTTCCCCTAATTTTATCGAAAATTGTCAGTAAGCTGATGGCGAAAAATGCCGAAAAACGCTATCAAAGTGCATTAGGACTCAAGCACGATTTAGAAAATTGTTTATTTCAGTTACAAAAAACAGCCAAGATAGAAAAATTTGAACTCGGAAAGCGAGATATATGCGATCGCTTTACTATCCCCGAAAAACTCTACGGTAGAGAAAAAGAAGTTGAGCAACTATTAGCTGCCTTTGAGCGAGTCAGCCTGGGAGCAACGGAAATGATGCTAGTAGCAGGTTTTTCTGGAATTGGGAAAACCGCCGTTGTCAATGAAGTTCATAAACCCATTGTCCGTCAGCGCGGTTATTTTATCAAAGGCAAATACGATCAATTTCAACGCAACATTCCCTTCAGTGCCTTTGTGCAAGCCTTCCGCGACTTAATGGGTCAATTGCTATCAGAATCGGATACCCAACTGCAAACATGGAAAACCCAAATTTTAGCAGCCGTGGGAGACAACGGACAAGTATTGATTGACGTGATTCCTGAGTTAGAACGGATAATTGGCGCTCAACCTCCTGCAACAGAATTGTCAGGAAGTGCCGCCCAAAATCGCTTTAATCTGCTCATGCAGAAATTCGTGCAAGTTCTCACGAGCAAAGAACATCCTTTAGTGATGTTTTTGGATGACTTGCAATGGGCGGACTCAGCCTCCCTGAATTTGCTACAATTATTGATGAGGGATACAGGATATTTATTAGTATTGGGGGCATTTCGAGATAATGAAGTTTCCCCCGTGCATCCATTTATCTTAACAGTGGATGAGATAGTTAAAACTGGGGCAACAGTGAATACGGTTACTTTGCAACCGTTAAGCGAACCGGATATGAATTTGTTGGTGGCGGATACGCTGAATTGCGAATCATCTCTTGGCGAACCTTTGACAAAATTAGTGTATCAAAAAACTCAGGGTAATCCTTTCTTTGCCACTCAGTTTCTCAAAGCATTACATGACGATAAGCTAATTAGCTTTAATTGGGATATTCGGCATTGGCAGTGTGACATTGCCCAAGTCAAAACCTTAGCGATCACTGATGATGTCGTTGAATTCATGGCATTGCAATTGCAGAAGTTGCCCAGAGAAACTCAGGATGTTCTCAAATTAGCGGCTTGTATAGGAGCGCAGTTTGATTTGAATACGTTAGCAATTGTCAGTGAGAAATCGGCTGGAATGACGGCGACGGCTTTATGGAAAGCATTGCAGGAAGGTTTGGTGATTGCCACGACCAAAATCTATAAGTTCTTTACCCAATCGGATAGTAATGAAGTTTTCAAGGCTTCAGCTAATCCAACTTATCGATTTTTACACGATCGCGTTCAACAAGCTGCCTATTTGTTGATTCCCGACGAGCGCAAGCAAGCCACACATCTACAGATCGGTCAACTACTTTTGAAAAATACTGTTTTGGCAGATCGTGAGGAAATTATCTTCGATATTGTCAACCAACTAAATCGTGGTCGGTACTTATTAAACGATACACAAGAAAAGGAAAAATTGAGCAAATTAAACTTAGTGGTCGGACGAAAAGCTAAAACTTCCACCGCCTATGCTGCTGCCTGCGAGTATATGACTACTGGCATGGAATTATTGGGAGAAGACAGTTGGAATACTCAATATGACTTATGCTTTGCGCTCCACAAAGAACGGGTTGAAGTTGAGTATTTGAAGGGCAATATTGAAGAGTCCAAAATCTGGAGTGTTCGCACTCTGGCACAGGCAAAGACACCCCTAGACAAGGCGGAAATTTACAATTTGGCAATTATTCAATACACCCTACTGGCTGAATATCCAAAAGCTATTGCTGCGGGACTTCAGGCTTTATCTTTGTTGGGAATTGATATTACTGATGATGATTTTGAGTTGGTGCGCGATCGCGAAATTGCCACAGCTCAAGCCATTTTAGAAAGCCGAGCGATCGCTTCTCTCAGTGATTTACCGATGATGACCGATCCTGAGAAAAAAATGGCGACAAAGTTAGCTATTGCTATGGGTCCCCCCACCTATCGATCGCACCAGCGTCTGTGGTCAGTCATTTGTGCCAAGGCTGTTAATCTGTGTTTGCAATATGGTAATACTCCTGAAGTGGGCTATATTTACCCAGCTTACGGTGGCTTACGTGGTTATGCTTTAAATAACTATCAAAACACAGGTGAGTTAATCGATTTAACGCTGCAATTAATGCCAAGATTTAATAATTCTTCAGCCGAAAGTGTAGCCTATTTAATGATTGGTAGTTCTCTCCGCCATTGGTCTCATCCTCTCAAGGTAGCCAGCAAAGATTACCAAATTTCATATCAAATTGGTTTGGAATCAAGTAATTTACAATATGCTGCCTATGCTTTTGGACACCATATGTACTGTCATTTTTATCAAGGAGTAGAACTGAAGCAACTAGAGGCAGAAATTAATCACTCTCTGGCTTTTAGTAAAAATCAAAAAAATCAATGGGCTATCGATCTACTGACTGGTGGTCAAATGCTTGTATCGAGCTTGACAGGAACGATAACTTGGTCGGAAATTAGAGAAGCTGAGTATCTGGATCGCTGCCGAAGCCATAAAAACTGGCAAGTTATCTGTATTTATCATATTCTCAAAAGCCAAATTCTTTATCTCTACGATCGCCCCCATGAAGCTTTAGAATATGCCCAGAAAGCTGAAGATGAGATTGTCAATGTTGCTCCGCAGGGCTTACTTCCTTATGCCAGACATCGCTTCATCTATGCTCTGTTGTTGTGTCAGAGTTATCATCAAAGTTTAAATGTAAAACAATCTGACTTGTGGCAAAGATTGGTAGCCTATCAACAGCAATTAGCGGTTTGGGTGCAAAACTGCCCGGATAATTTTAGCCCTGCCTATGAACTAGTGTCAGCAGAAATGGCGCGTGTTTCTGGAGATAAATTAGCTACAATTGAACTGTACGATCGCGCGATCGCATCCGCCAGCAAAAGTGATTTTATTCAAGATGAAGCCCTTGCCAACGAACTAGCAGCGAAATTCTACTTGGAATGGGGCAAAGAAAAAGTAGCTCAAGGCTACATGATTGAAGCATATTATTGTTATGCCCGATGGGGAGCTAAAGCCAAAATAGACGATTTGGAAAAACGTTACCCTCGCCTACTCGGTATAATCCTTCAGCAACCTCAATCCTTTAGTTCCTTTAAGGAAACGATCGCCCGGGGAACGATTACTTCTACTCACTCTTCTAGCAGCAACTCGGAATTTCTCGATTTGCCTACTCTGATCCAAGCCTCTCAAGCCATTTCGGGCGAGATTGAACTAGATAAACTCCTGACTACTCTCTTAAAAATAGCGATCGCGAATGCTGGCGCCACTAAGTGTGTCTTATTGATCAAACAAAAACAGTATTTACAGGTAGTGGCTCTTGTAGCAGAGGGACAGGAACCTCAGCTATTACCATCAATGCCTCTAGAATCAAGTCAGGATGTAGCAATTAGTTTGGTTAACACTGTCAAGCGTAGTTTGAAACCTTTGGTAATAGTTGATGCTAGGGTAAGTTCCCAGGTTGCGAGCGATCGCTATATTGAACAGCACCAGCCGATAAGTGTTCTGTGTATTCCAATTCTTAATCAAGGGCGGTTGATAGGAGTTTTATACCTGGAAAATAATCTGACCGTAGGCGCGTTTACTAGCGATCGCATTGAAGTGCTAAATCTGCTGGCTTCTCAAGCTGCTATTTCCTTAGAAAACGCCCGTTTGTATAAAGAATCTCAACAAGCATTAACCGATCTCAAACAAGCACAAATAAAAATAGTTCAAAGCGAAAAAATGTCAGCCTTGGGAAACTTAGTGGCTGGGGTTGCTCACGAAATTAATAATCCGGTTGGGTTTCTGGTGGGTAATATTCAACCAGCCTTAGATTATATCAAAGATTTGTTTGGATTGCTCGATTTGTATGAACAAAAATATCCCCAACTCGATCCAGAGATTCAAGAGGAAATCGAGAACATCGATCTTGACTACATCCGGGAAGATTTACCGAAATTAGTCAGTTCGATGCGGGAAGGGGTGAAGCGGATTCGGGATATTAGTACCAGTCTACGAACATTCTCCCGTGCTGATACTAACTATCCCGTAGCTTGTAATATCCACGATGGCCTCGATAGCACCATTATGATCCTGAAACATCGCCTCAAGGCTAACGAAACTCGTCCAGAAATCAAAGTGATTAAGGAATACGGTAATTTGCCACAAGTGGAGTGTTATGCCGGACAGTTGAATCAAGTATTTATGAATTTGTTAGGTAATGCGATCGATGCTTTGGAGGAATCAAATCAAGGACGAGATTATGCAGAAATTGTTAATGAAATTACCATTAAAACAGACATTTTTGTGGACAAAAAACAAGCGATAATTTCCATTAAAGATAACGGTGTGGGCATGAGTAAAACGGTGCAAGAAAAGATTTTTGATGAGTTATTTACTACCAAGGAAGTAGGGAAAGGCACGGGATTGGGTTTGGCGATCGCACGGCAGATTGTAGTTGAGAAACACGGCGGTACAATCGAGGTAAATTCTGTATTGAGAGAAGGGACGGAGTTTACAATTTTATTGCCAATGAAAGGATAAGACTATCTTGATAGAGCGCCATCTTTCTATTCTAAAGTGAAAAACAATACAAGCGGTAGAGTCTGTTGCCTGGGGATATCGCAGTTCTATTTTCCTCAGACTCGACAAAGAAAAGTGTATACTTAGTTACAAGAGTCAATGTCTGAGATGGAATAATCCAGAGGAGTACCGCAGTGGATTTGACAAACCGAATTGCCGGATATCATCTGGTTGAGCAATTATACTGCGGTTCGAGAACCGTAGTTTATCGAGCCATCCGAGAAACAGATCGGCTTCCAGTTGTCATTAAACTATTAAATCGAGACTATCCCAGCTTCAGCGAACTGCTGCAATTCCGCAACCAGTACACCATCGCCAAAAACCTACGTCTGCTGGGAGTCGTTGAACCCTACAATTTGGAATCCTATCGCCACAGCTATGCCCTAGTAATGGAGGATTTTGGCGGTATTTCTCTGCGAGACTACGCCCAAGAAGCCTCGCTGACTCTAGCAGAAATATTGGAAATTGCCATTCAAATAACTGAGATCCTTGACGGACTGTACCGAAATAGAGTCATTCATAAAGATATTAAGCCAGCTAACGTTCTGATTCATCCCAAAACCAAACAAATTAAACTCATAGACTTTAGCATCGCCTCCCTACTGCCGAGAGAAACTCAAGAAATTCAAAATCCCAACGTCTTAGAAGGAACCCTCGCCTATATTTCTCCCGAACAAACCGGAAGAATGAACCGAGGCATCGACTACCGCACTGACTTTTATTCTCTGGGAGTTACTTTGTACGAACTGCTGACAGGAAAACTGCCATTTGAATGTGACGACCCGATGGAGTTGGTGCACTGCCATATTGCGAAAAAACCTCCTGCAATAAACAGCAAAGAAATCCCGCAGGTGGTTTCGGATATAGTCATGAAGCTGATGGCGAAGAATGCGGAAAAGCGCTATCAAAGTGCCAGGGGATTGAAACATGACTTAGAAAAGTGTTTGCAGCAGTGCCAAGAAACTGGAAAAATTGAAAGCTTTGAATTAGGAAAGCGGGATATATGCGATCGCTTCCTCATCCCCGACAAACTCTATGGTCGAGAAAAAGAAGTTAATCACCTATTAGCTGCCTTTGAGCGAATCAGCACAGGTAGCACCGAAATGATGCTAGTAGCAGGTTTTTCGGGAATTGGGAAAACCGCCGTCGTCAACGAAGTTCATAAACCCATTGTGCGGCAAAGGGGTTATTTTATCAAAGGGAAATATGACCAATTTCAGCGCAACATTCCCTTTAGCGCCTTTGTGCAAGCATTCCGCGATTTAATGGGGCAATTGCTATCCGAATCAGATTGGCAATTAGAAACATGGAAAAGCCAGATATTAACTGCATTAGGAGACAACGGACAAGTCTTAATTGACGTAATTCCTGAGTTAGAAAATATTATCGGTAAACAGCCAGCCGCCATTGAATTATCGGGAACAGCCGCCCAAAATCGCTTTAATCTCTTATTGCCAAAATTTGTGCAAGTGTTTACCAGTAAAGAACATCCATTAGTCATGTTTTTAGATGACTTGCAATGGGCAGATTCCGCATCACTGAACTTGCTTAAATTATTGATGCAAGATGCTGGGTATCTATTAATATTAGGTGCGTATCGAGATAATGAAGTCTCCCCCGTACATCCATTCATTTTAACAGTGGATGAAATTGTCAAAACTGGGGCAACGGTGAATACAATTACTTTACCACCCTTAAGGCAACCTGATATGAATCAGTTGGTGGCAGATACACTGAATTGTGAATCATCTCTAGCCCAGCCTTTAACAAAATTGGTTTCTCAAAAAACTCAAGGTAATCCTTTTTTTGCTACTCAGTTTCTCAAAGCATTACATGATGACAAGTTAATTAGCTTTGATTGCGAGATTCAATATTGGCAATGCGATATTGCCCAAGTGAAGGCCTTAGCAATTACTGATGATGTCGTTGAATTCATGGCATTGCAATTACAGAAATTGCCACCAGAAACTCAGGATAGTCTCAAACTAGCGGCTTGTATAGGGGCGCAGTTTGATTTGAATACCATAGCAATTGTCAGTGAGAAATCAGCAGACAGTAGCGCCACAGCTTTATGGAAAGCCTTGCAAGAAGGTTTGGTAATTCCTACTACCGAAATCTATAAGTTCTTTACGCAATCTGATAGCGAGGAAGTTTTTAATGATTCTGCTAATCCGACTTATCGATTTTTACACGATCGCGTCCAACAAGCTGCCTATTCTCTGATTCCCGATGAGCAAAAAACAGCAACTCACCTCAAAATTGGACGGTTACTGCTCGAAAATTTATCGGAGATTCAGCTTGAGGAAAAACTGTTCGATCTTGTAGGGCATTTGAATTTAGGAATGGAGTTAATTGCTCAATCAAGAGAACGGCAAGCATTAGCTCAACTAAATTTACAAGCTGGAGTGAAGGCGAGAAATTCCACAGCTTACGCCGCAGCAAGAGTTTATTTACAAACTGGAATTGAGTTACTGACAGCTAACTGCTGGCAACATCAGTATGAATTAACTTTGAATCTGTATGTGGCATCGGCTGAAGTTGCCTATTTGAATGGTGACTTTGAGGAAATGGAACAGATGGCAGCACTGGTGTTGCGATCCGCTCAAACCATACTACACCGAGTGAAAATTTATGAGATCCAAATCAGCGCACTGACAGCGCAGAGTCAGATGTTGGAAGCAATATCTGTCGGCAAAAATGCGCTGGTAGAATTGGGGGTTGAGTTCTCATCTGAACCTGATGAAGCGTTGACAGGCAAAGCACTACAAACCCTTGGCGCTCGCCTTCAGGGTAAACAGATTTCAGAACTGATTAACCTCCCTGCGATGAGCGACTCAGAGACAATTGCAGCGATGCAACTATTAGCCATGTTGTTTTCAGCGATTTTTTCAGCCTCTCCTGCCTTGCTACCTCTGTATTGCTCGACAATGGTGAGTCTATCTCTCCAATTTGGAAATGCGCCCGCATCAACAATCGGATATGTAGGTTATGGCCTGGTGTTATCTGCTTTTTTAGGAGAAGTAAAAACAGGTTATGATTTCGGGCGATTGGCACTGAACTTAGTCAATCAGTTGAATGTACGGGAATTTAAGTCCTCCGCTTTACTGTTTTTTGGCGCTTTCCTCCAGCATCGTCAAGAACCACTGAGGGCAGTAATACCAACTCTCAAAGATAGCTATTTAGCGGGGATGGAAACAGGTGATTTCCTCAATGCTGGCTACAGTATAGCTATTTGTTTTTACGATCATCTATTCGGTGGAGTGGCTCTGGACGATTGGGTACTAGAAATAAAAAATTACTGTGTTGTCTTAGCGACTCTGAAGCAAGATTCTCCTCTGGCTTACCTAAAGGCAACACAACAGACGGCGCAGAACTTGACGGAAATTGTCAAGCAACCGGATTTATTAATCGGTACTGCCTACGATGAAACTGTGATGTTTCCTAAGCAGTATCAAAATAACGAACTCACTGTCCTTGCTGTTGTTTATATCTATAAACTGATGCTTGCCTATATTTTTGGCAACTACACCAATGCCCTAGACTACCTTACCCAAGCTAACCGCTATTTGATGGGAGCGACAGGAATGATTCAAATTCCTGTTTTTCATTTCTATGCTGGCTTAACCTACCTGGCACTATGCTCTATGGAGTCAGAAATTGAGCAAGCAAACACTCTTAGCAGGATGGAAATTCATCAAACGAATATTACTCAATGGGCGCATCATGCCCCCATGAATCACCAACATAAAGTTGACTTAATCAAGGCAGAAAAATGTCGAGTGTTAGGACACAAAGCAGAAGCAAGTGAGCTATACGACAAGGCAATTTCTGGAGCCAAAGCCAACGAATACATCCAAGAAGAAGCACTGGCCAATGAACTAGCCGCCAACTTTTACCTCGACTGGGGTAAACAGCGCATTGCCCAGGAATACATGACAAACGCCTACTATGGCTATGCTCGTTGGGGCGCTAAAGCCAAAGTCGCCGACTTAGAAAAACGCTATCCTCAACTACTGGCTCCCCTTTTCCAGCAAACCCGTTCTCCCCTCTCCCCTCACGAAACTATCTTCACATTGGGAAGTGTCACCTCCACCAGTTCTCCCAGTTCCAGCAGTAGCAGTGTCTCTGTAGCTTTAGATTTAGCTGCGATTCTCAAAGCTTCCCAAACTCTTTCTGCCGAAATCGAATTGGAAAAACTGCTGGCATCGTTGCTGAGAATCGTCATCGAAAATGCGGGGGCTGATAAATGCGTGTTAATGCTCTTGCAAGACTCGCGCCTGCTAATCAAAGGGTCAATTAGCGTGGGGATGGAGCCAGTCGTGTTGCAGCGCCTTCTGGTTGAAGACAGTCAAGAAATTCCTCTGAAGCTAATTTACAAAGTCAAGCACGATAGGCGAACTGTTGTACTGATTGATGCGACGACCGATCCTACTTTAGCCAATGACCCATACATCATGCGTCAGCAGCCGAAGAGTATCTTGTGTAGCCCGATTTTGCATCAAGGTAAGTTGATGGGCATTTTATATCTAGAGAATAATTTAGCAACGGGGGCGTTTACCAGCGATCGCGTTGAACTACTTAACTTACTCTGCGCTCAAGCGGCGATTTCCTTAGAAAATGCTCGACTTTACGAGCGATCTCAGAACTATGCTCAACAGCTAGAAGAGTCTTTGGAAGAGTTAAAGAATAGTGAAGCCCGCTTTCAGAAACTTGCCAATAACGTGCCTGGCTTGATTTATCAGATTCGGATTCAAGCCGATGGTTCTGCTTCAGTGCCCTACGTCAGTTCTGGATGTCAAACACTCTATGAAGTGGCGGCAGAGGATGTGATGCTAGGAAAATACAGCCTACGCGATTTTGAACATCCCGACGATCGAGCAGAGGGGTTTCGGGCAGTTATCGAGTCCGCTCAAACGCTCACCCCATTTCAACATGAGTGGCGGATTATTACTCCCAGTGGGAAAGTGAAATGGGTGAAAGCCGCTGCTCAGCCAGAACGTAGAGAAGACGGAGAAACCGTTTGGGATGGAATGCTGATTGATATTACCGATCGCAAGCAAGCAGAAGCAGGTGTGATTCAAAAATCACAGGAACTCGAACAGACTCTGGCAGATTTGCAAAACACCCAACTGCAAATGGTGCAAAGCGAAAAAATGGCATCACTCGGAAATCTGGTAGCAGGTGTTGCTCATGAAATCAATAACCCCGTCGGCTTTATTTGGGGCAATTTGAATGAAACCCAGCAAACCGTGCAAGACTTAGTGGAGCATCTCAATCTCTATCGATCTCGCGCCTCAGAAACAGAGCTTGCAGACCATGCCGAAGATATCGATTTAGACTATATCATCGAAGACTGGCCTAAAATGATTGACTCCATGAAACTGGGATGCGATCGCATTAAAAGTATCAGCACTTCGCTCCGCACCTTTTCTAGAGCTGACAAAGACTATAAAGCGCCCTTCAACATCCACGAGGGCATAGATAGTACGCTCTTAATTCTCAAATATCGATTGAAAGCGAACGATGAGCGACCCGCCATTGAAGTAGTGAAATACTACGGCAATATTCCGGCGATCGAATGCTTCCCCGGACAGCTTAACCAGGTGTTTATGAACATTCTAGCCAATGCGATCGATGCGTTAGATGAATCAAATACTGGTCGAAGTTTTGCGGAAATTCAGGCGAATCCCAACCGCATTACAATTACAACCTCACTAGAAGATAACCAGGTAAAAATTACCATTACTGATAATGGAAAGGGTATGAGTGAATCAGTCAAAGAGAAAATATTCGATCATTTGTTTACGACGAAAGCCGTAGGGAAAGGAACGGGATTAGGATTGGCAATCGCACGGTTAATTGTAGTTGATCAACACTTTGGTATGCTCGAAGTCAACTCAACTTTAGGTCGCGGTACAGAATTTATAATTTCACTGCCCTGTTGAGCATTAGCTGGATAATTTATAGCCAATTTTGGAATTTTTCTGGAAAATTGAAAGTTTTTTACACCCCACGTTACAATTTATAGTGAGCGATAACTTCTGCCAAAGTCTTGATGCTTCCGTCGCACTAATTTATAAAGGAATCTCGATCGCAAATTCCGTACCTTCTCCTACGGTGGAACTGCAGCTCAAGGCTCCGGCGTGTTTTTCCGCGACAATTCGGTAACTGATGGCTAACCCTAAACCAGTGCCTTTTCCCATCGGTTTGGTCGTGAAAAACGGGTCAAATAATCGACTCCGCACGTCTTCTGTCATGCCGATCGCATTATCGGCAATGCGGATGCAAATACTATTTTCGTTCAGGGCTTCTGTGCGAATCCTAATAGTTGGTTTCCAATCGTCGCCGT
This sequence comes from Microcoleus sp. AT9b-C3, assembly GCF_036705485.1. Taxonomy (NCBI): domain Bacteria; kingdom Bacillati; phylum Cyanobacteriota; class Cyanophyceae; order Oscillatoriales; family Microcoleaceae; genus Microcoleus; species Microcoleus sp. AT9b-C3. The sequence continues at coordinate 77,848 of NZ_JAUBUR010000010.1, forward strand.
CGGCTGCAGATCGCCTTTTTTGGTTGCAAGCATCTTCCAAGGCGTCAATACTGTTGCTAAGCAGATTCATAAATACCTGATTGAGCTGACCAGCATAACATTCTATTAAAGGGAGCTGACCGTAATCTTTGATAATTTTTATTTCTGGATAATCGCCTCGGGCTCGGAGTTTGTTGTGCAATATTAAGAGGGTATTATCTATGCCTTCGTGAAGGTTAGTAGGTTTTTTTACTGAGTCGTCTAAACGCGAGAAGTTTCGCAAACTCAGAACTATTTCGCGAATGCGATCTGCTCCCATTTTCATCGAAGATAATATTTTTAGTAAATCTTCTGTCAGAAATTCTAAATCGATATTGTCAATACATTCTTGAACTTCTACCACGGGCTGAGGATAATGTTTTTGGTAAAGTTTCACAAGCTGCAACAAGTCTCTGATATATTGGCTGGCGTAGGAAATGTTGCCGTAGATAAAACTGACAGGGTTATTAATTTCGTGAGCTACTCCAGCTACCATTTGACCGAGACTTGACATTTTTTCGGTATGAATTAGGTGAGCTTGAGTTTCTCGAAGTTCTTTGAGAGCGATTTCTAGCTGCTGGGCTCTGTTGTTGGCGATCGCCTCGGAGAGTCGCAAAGCATCCTCCGCTGCTTTGCGCTCTGTCATGTCAAAAATGGCACCGTTGAGGGATAAAACTTCACCGTCTGCGTTGAAAAGGGCTTGACCTTTCTCTGCAACCCACCGCACATTTCCGTCGCAGTGCATCAGGCGATATTCGATGATGTAAGGTTGTTTTGTCTTAATAGCCCGATCGATAATTGTCTCGATCTGCTGGGCGTCATCGGGATGAACTATACTCAGAAAAGCCTGCACTGGTTTTTGCATAAAGTTAGCTGCAGGATAGCCGGAAATAGCTTCTATGCCACTGCTGATAAAAGTTAGGCTCGATCGCCCTGCAGCACTGCAACGGTAAACTGCACCGGGAATGCTAGAAACTAATGACCTAAATTCTTCTTCCCTTTCTCGCAAAGCTGCCTCAATCCGCTTGCGTTCGCTAATGTCACGAGCAAACGCGCACTGATATTCTTTGCCGTTAAATTCCAAATGGTTGATCGTAATTTCTACCGGAAAAATGCGACCGTACTTAGTGAGGTGGTGAACTTCAATATTAACTGAACCGCAGCGTTTTAAGACTTTCCAGTGCAAACTCCAAGCACTTTGGGGAAAATCTGGATTGATGTCGTGCACTGTCATCGAGAGCAATTCTGCTGCAGAATATCCCAAGGAAGTGCAAGCAGCGTCGTTGACGTACAAAAATTTACCGTCGGGCCCGATCCAAAATATCGCATCTGCCGATCGGTCGATCGCAAACTGAGTCAGTTGCAACTTTTCCTCAACTCGGTGGCGATCGGCAATTTCTTTTTCTAACTGTTCATTAAGCGAATTGAGAGCTAAAGCGCGATCGACAATAGTATCCGAAGGGTAAAAATGGAGCGCTTTTTTTGCCAATTCTCCTGTCTCTATATCATGCTGCTGCTGATTTTTTTCTACCTGTTTTAACGACTGTTGTTGAAGTTTTTCTTTTTGATTGAAACCAGACTCGGCAAGTGCTTTGGGCATGAGGGCAAGGGCGACTGCGACTAAAAACCACGCAATCAAAGCACTTGCAGCTTTGAGAGTTACTGACAGCCAATATATCGAGTGCCACAGCGTCCAAACTTCCGTCAATTTAGCAGCGCCCCAAGCAAAAAAAACAACGGCAAATACCCGGAAAATCTTGCGGTGAGAACCTTGGCGGGTAAAATAAACTAAAGATAGGGCGATCGAGCAATAAGCCAGTGCCGTCAGCGAGTCAAAAACAGCGTACAATCGCAACTCCGGCACCACGTTGCAGGCGAGTGTAGAATATACAGCAAGTGTGGAAAAAAAAATTGTTAATTGTTCTTGCATAAAGTTCAAGAAAAAAATTATCTGTACCAATGCAAATCCGATCAAATCTAATTATTTGATTTCGGCTAGGGAAATATTTACATAATTATATACTTTTTTCATTTTTTATGAAACAGCTATTTTTTCAGGAAATGTCAAAACTGTCGAGGTTGGGCCCTGGGAACGAAGCTTTATCGCAAGTATGAGCAATGGTGAGCGTCACGGCTAGCAACGCTTAGGTTGCTCCCTGTAACGGAATATATAGGTTCGCCTACCTCTTGATTCAGAAACATTTAAATTGTTAATGAGCGCTATTAAATTTTCTTTTAGATTACTTAAGCAGTGAGCCAGGGGTTAAAAACCTCTGGCTCACAGATGGACTAGCAGACTTTTAAGGCAGAGAAAATCTCAATTTTTGGGCTGGAAATCCAGAATTAAGCACCGCCCAGCACCCAATGCACCAAAGTCCGAACTCCAAAACCGGTAGCCCCAGGGCCATTGTAGCCATTTTCTTTGTCAGTCCAAACCGGGCCGGCAATATCTAAATGCGCCCAAGCAGTATCCTTTACAAACTGTTTCAAAAATAGCGCCGCCGTAATCGAACCGCCGGGACGTGGGCCAGTATTTTTCATGTCGGCGTGCAATGCTTTCAAGCCCTCAAAATATTTTTCTTCCATCGGCATTCGCCAAAATTTTTCGCCTGCCAATTCTGATGCGGCGACTATTTCGGCAGCGACGCTATCTTGAGGACTCCACAAACCCGCGATATCGTCGCCTAAAGCAATTACGCAGGCCCCGGTTAGAGTTGCTAAATCGACAATCGCGTCAACTCCCAATTTATCAGCAAATACCAAAGCATCAGCCAGGGTTAAACGACCTTCAGCGTCGGTATTGTTGACTTCAATTGTTTTGCCGTTGGAAGCTGTAAGGATGTCTCCAGGGCGCATGGCGCGGCCGCTAATCATGTTTTCTGTGACGGCGCTGATAAAGTGAACTTCTACATCGGGTTTGATGTGTCCGATCGCCTTTGCCGCTCCCAAAGTAGCCGCAGCGCCGCCCATATCTATTTTCATCATTTCAATGCCGCTGCCGGCACCTTTGATGTTCAAACCGCCGGAATCAAAGGTCAATCCTTTGCCCACAATTGCTATTTTGCGGCGCGGTGTGCCTTCGGGTTTGTAAGTTAAGTGGATGAATTTTGGCGGCAAGTCGGATGCTTTGGCAACGCCAAGAAAGGCTCCCATGCCGAGTTTTTCGCACTCTTCCTGCTCCAATATTTCTAATTCTAAACCGCATTCTGCAGCCAGACTCTGAGCGGTTTCTGCCATTGTAATCGGGGTGACAAAATTTGCCGGCGCTGCGACTAATTCGCGTGCTAAAATGACTCCGGCAGTGATTTGGCGGGCGCGGGCGATCGCACTTTCGGTACCGGCAAAACCGAGCAAATGAATTTGTTCGAGTTGCGGGCTTTTGTCTTCCTTTTCCGATTTGAAACGGTTGTCTTGATTTAGGGAGAGTTCTACACCTTCGGCGATGGCGCTTGCTGTAACATCCGGCGCGTTTTTCCACACCGGAAAGCTAATTCCGAGGGTTTTGCATTTCTCTTTTTTGGCTAGCTTGGCGCAAACGCCCGCAGCTTGCCGCACGGTGTCTAATTTTAAGTCCTCTGTTTTGCCCAAACCGACGAGCGCAATTTTGCGAATGGGATTATTGCCGCCGACGCGGGTGATGGCGCTCGTGCCCACTTTGCCCTTAAAATCTACTTCCAGTAGCAGCTCTTTCAAAGTGCCTGCAAGCTTTTCATCTAATTGTGCCAGATCGCCGGTGAGTTCCAGGGCGTCCTCAAATAGACCAATTGCCAGGGCGTCTCCCGTCCAAACAGAGCGGGGCGTATCGGTGACTAGAAATTCCATGTTTTGATTTACACTTTAGATTTTAGATTTTAGATTTTACTTTGTAGTGGGTGGTTTGTGGTTTTTCGTTGGTGCGGGTAAATAGATCGATCGCACAAATTTTCCGCTCCACATCAAAATAAATTCTGCTACTATATCAGCCAAGTCCGCCTGCGATCGGATCTTCCACCAATCTCAATCATCTGTTTGGGGGTCGGCTGTCCGTTTTTGCCCCACTCTTAACATTTATTTCTCGTTGAACAGGTATCCTGCCTGTGATGGCGTGGAACACCCATCCTGCCTGTGATAGCTCTGGACAAACGATCAGTTCTCTATATCTTATTCTCTTAAATTTTCCCATGTTAAAACGACGCCGGGCCCGATTTTCTGTTTTAATCAGCGTTTCAGTTTGCGTTATTGCGATCGGCTCTTTGGTTGCTGCGATGAAATGGATGGGTTTTGGCTCTGTCCAGAAGGCTCAGCAGCCCCTGAATGCAGCGAATTCCGAATCGGAAGTCAAGATGCTGGTATCGCTGTCACCGAGCGAGCGATCGGCAAAATTAGTTGAACTCGCAGCCAGTCAGTCTGAAAGTACGAACCCGCAGCAGCAAATCTCCCCTCAAAGCCGCGCCCGCTACCTGCTGGCCAGCGATTTAATCCAGCAAGGAAATGCGGCCAAAGCATTAAAATTATTGGACAAATTAGAGCAAGAATATCCGGTTTTAGCTGCTCACATTGCCCTAAAAAGAGCGGAAGCCTACCAATTGACCGGCGACAAAGGCAAAGCCCAAAAAGCTTGGCAGGAACTGCTCAAAAACTATCCAAACGACCCCGTAGCAGCGGAAGCTTTATATGTTTTAGGCAAGTCAAAACCGGAATATTGGCAACAGGCAATTACTGAATTTCCTGGTCATCCCCGCAGCGTAGAAATTGCCCTCCGCAAGTTAAAAGAAAATCCCAATCAGTCGCAGTTGATGCTGCTCGTAGCAAAACACGGTCATTATGTCAAAGACTACGGGACAATTTTGGAACAACTGGTGCAGCGAAACAGCGCCGCTTTGAAACCGGAAGATTGGGAACACATTGCCTTTGGCTATTGGGAAAAACAAGATTACGGCAAAGGAGCTATTGCTTACGGGAAAGCTCCCCGCAACGCCAAAAATCTTTACCGCAAAGCTCGCGGTTTGTGGCTAGACGGAAAAATCCCGGAATCGAGAATTGCCTATCAAGAATTAGTGCGGGAGTTTCCCGATGCCGAAGATACTGGTTTGGGTTTAATTCGGCTATCGCGGCTGAGCGAACCGAAAGAAGCGATCGTTTTGCTCGATCGAGTTATTAGCAAATTTCCCAATTATGCCCCCGAAGCTTTGTTAGATAAATCCCAACTTCTCGACAAAGCACGCAGCGGTCAATCCGCCTCAGATACCCGCAAGTTGCTCTTGACAAAATACAATAATTCTGATAAGGCAGGCGAATTGCGGTGGACGATCGCCCAGCAGTTTGCCAAAGGTGGAGATTTAAAATCAGCTTGGCAGTGGGCAAGAGAATTAACCACCCACAATCCCGACAGCGAACAAGCTCCCGAAGCCGCATTTTGGGTCGGGAAATGGGCACAGCAACTCGGCCGCCAACAAGACGCCAAGACTGCATTTGACTACACTATATTACGCTATCCAGAATCATATTTTGCATGGCGATCGGCTGTACTTCTCGGCTGGCCCGTAGGCGACTTTACAACAGTCCGAGATTTGTCTCCCAATGTAGTGCGGCCGCCTCAGCGCCCCGAACCAACCGCCGGTTCTCCTGCGTTGAAAGAACTCTATCAATTAGGTCAAGATAGGGATGCTTGGACGCTGTGGCAAGTAGAATTTATCGACCGCGTAGAACCAAGTATTGCCGAACAGTTTACCGACGGTTTAATGCGAGTAGGAGTTGGAGACAACTTAGACGGTTTGTGGATGGTTGGTAGTTTGCGGCAGCGCGATAAACCCGATGATAGAACCCAATACCTGGAACTCAGACAGCAACCGATTTATTGGCAAGCACTTTATCCTTTTCCTTACTTAGAAACCATTGTCAAATGGTCGCAAGAACGCCAACTAAATTCAGTATTAGTAACAGCATTAATCCGGCAAGAATCGCGGTTTATGCCCGCCATCAAATCATCAGTTGGCGCTACCGGTTTAATGCAAGTAATGCCGGAAACCGCAGCTTGGGTTGCCGCTCAAATCAGCCTCAAAAAGTATTCATTGGAGAATGTGGACGACAACGTTAAACTCGGTACGTGGTATTTGGATCACACTCACGACGAGTACAAGAATAACTCGATGTTAGCTGTGGCGAGTTACAATGCCGGGCCGAATGCAGTAGCAGATTGGTTGAAGAGGTTTAGTTTTAGTGACCCGGATGCTTTTGCGGAAAAGATTCCGTTTCCTGAAACGAAAGGATACGTAAAATCGGTGTTTGAGAATTACTGGAATTATCTGCGGATTTACAATCCAGAAGTTAATCAGTTAATGAGTGAGCATTATGCGGCTGCTCAGAAAAAAGCAAAGTGAATTATTGGTGGTGTGGGGGCGGGTTTATCTAAATTGTTGGTAATCGTTATATCTTTTTGGTGGAACCAGCCCCTACGAAACCATATTTTGTAGGGGCTGGTTCCACCAACTATAATCGCCCCAAACAAACAATCTCAAAAACCCGCCCCCACCCAACAAACAATCATCAGTAATTGACCGGAGATGATATCAGCGGCAGCCCAAGGAATCGCGAGTAGAAATCCCAGTTTGGGAATTAATACCGCTGGCTTTTGTGCACAATTCTTTAACTTGTGATCCGTCCATAATTGCATCAGTAAAGTCAGCGCCGGTGATATCAGCTCCCTCAAAAGTAGAACGCAGCAAAATTGTTTCCGCTAAAATTGCATCACTTAAATCGGCATTAGTAAATTTAACTTGATCTATCATTGCATTAGTTAAATTGGCACCGTGCAAATTCGCCTGAGTCATCACCGAAGCGCTCATAATTGCTCCCCGCAAATCGGCATTAGAAAAATTAGTCAAGTCCATATTAGCGTTAGAAAACTCGGCGGCGCGCAACATTTGACCAGAAAAATCGCGTCTTGTCAGTTCGGCGTTGCTAAAGGACAACGGCGGAGCGTAATATTTAGATTGAGCCAGCGCTGGCCGCGGCAGGATGAAGAAAGTTAGCGCCAAAAGGAATGCTGCTAGTTGCCGGATTTTCATAAGTCTGATATTCTCGCAAGGTGGGTATTTCGTAGTGTATCCCGAACTTTGGTCGATCGACTAAACAGTTACAATCTTAATTAATAGTGATGGAGATGGAAAAAAAGATATGCTAAGTTTTTTCTTAACTTGGATAGTAGCAGCAGTTTCGCTGATCATTACCGCTAACATTGTACCAGGTATTTCGGTGGTGAGCTTTCCGGCGGCGATGGTGGCTGCTGTTGTTATCGGATTGGTGAACGCGGTTGTCAGACCGATTCTTACATTGCTGACGCTACCTTTGACCATTATTACTTTAGGTTTGTTTTTATTCGTTGTGAATGCAATTTCGCTTTCCCTGGCTTCGTTGTTGGCGGGTGCGTTCAATATTGGCTTTGCGGTTAACGGTTTTTGGCCGGCTTTGTTTGGTTCGATTGTTTTGTCATTCGTTTCTGGGTTGATTGGTCGATTTGTGAATGCCAATACTTTGTCTCAGTAATACATTATCCCAGATACTCGATCGGGGAAACTGCAACCGCTACTGTTACCGCAGAACCCGCCCTAACCCCTCCTTGTGAAAGGGGGGGATTTTTGCTGCGAAATATTTGTTTAGGAACTAAGAGGGGATTTGAACCGCAGATAAACGCAGATGGACGCTGATGATTGATGGATATCTGCGTATATTCGCGTTCATCTGCGGTTAAATTTTCTTTTCTAACTGCACAAAGTGCCGCAGCTTCTGCTACGCTGGGCGTCCCGACTGCTTTTGCTGCAATATTTGAAGGATTGGGGACTTCTACGGAACTTAAAATTTCAGCCGCAAAAGTTTTTAACGGCCAATTTCGCTCTTGACAAAGTTCTAACAAGCCGACTTCACCTGCTTTAGTGTCTATTGTAGCAATACCTGCGATCGCACTTTCGGCTAAATGATAAGCACGGCATACTTGTTTAATCGCAGTTTCGATTAATTCTCGCCCTGTTTCGCGTTCGCAACCTATCCCTATCCACAACACTCTCGGATGCCACTGAACCTTTGGCAAAGAAGATTCGGGCGAAAATCTTCTCTGCGTGAAACTAATCCAAATTCTGGCTTTGATAGTTGATAGATTTTCCCCATCCCAATACAAAGAATGTTTTTCTGGCAGACTGTTTTGCCACAAAGTAGAACCAACTTCTTGAATTACTTCGACAGTTTCCCCTCTAGCAAGAGCCGCCGCCACTCCTGTCCAGTCACCTTCGCCCCGCCTCCAGCCGCTGGGAATGTCTAGCATATCTAAAGTAAATTCATCGCTCATTATTCAGTTATATATTCTGTAGTTTCACTGCAACGGCAATCTTAAAAAAAAATTAACACTCTGTTGAGTAAACTTCTTGGTATAATTGTAGCGCAAAATACAAAAAATTAAACATTTAAGATGGTAGAACTAAATCAGTTACTGTTAGAGTTTGAAAACAACCTCAAATGGGAAGGAGTGACAAAAGAATGGATAAATCGCCGGGAAAGTTGGGTTAGCGATGTGGCAGCATCAGTTAACCTGACATATCTAGCAGAATTGCTAGTAGAATTGGAATCTAACTTGCAGTGGGAATCGGTAGATATTCAGTGGCAAGAGCGTCGGAACCGTTGGGTAGAAGAATGTCTGGGAGCATCGATTGTTCAAGAAGTATCAAGTTTATTGCTGGAACTTGAAACCAATACAAATTGGGAAGCGGTGACCGATGAATGGCAGCAGAATCGCGAGAAATGGGTACAGGAAATGCACAAGTTGAAGCAGTAGTTGCGACGAGTCAGAGCCTGTAGATATGCGTTTTCAGGCTCTAAAATTTTCTCATAACTAATGAGTCAAGATTCATCTTTCTGCCAAACCCCATTCAGAAAAATATCAGCGAGTCCTTCAGCCATTTCCTGTAGCTGCCGAGAAGCATTCGGCTCCATAATAGTATTTTGCCTGAAGGGGGCGACTGAAAACATTCCCACAAATACCTGAGCGACAATTTTCGGATTCGTCTTTGGATAAACTTGTTTTTCCATCGCCGTTTCCCAAGAAAGCCTCAGCCACATATCTCCTTATAAAAAACCCACACTCTAAATTACTAAAATTTGTACAATCATAGCACAAACTGCAAACAATACCAAATTTAATATGGTAGAACTAAACCAATTACTGTTAGAGTTTCAAGCCCACCTAAGCAGGGACGCAGTGACGGAAGAATGGAAAGAACGTCGCGACTGTTGGATGAGCGAGGTGTCAGCAGCAAGTGACGAAAAACACCTAGCCAAATTGCTAGTTGAATTAGAATCAAATTTTCAGCGAGAAGCAGTACAAAGTCTCTGGAAAATGATCCGTGAAAGTTGGGTAGAAGAATGTCATATAGCATCGACTCTGGAAGAAGTATCAAGTCTATTGCTGGAACTTGAAAGCAATACAACTTGGGAAGTAGTGACGGATGACTGGCAGGATTATCGGGAGAAGTGGGTGCAAAAGATGTACGAATTTATAGAGTAATAATTCACTTAATCAAAATTCACTTTCATTGTGAAGGATGTTCCTCCTGTGCGGTTAATTGTCTCGCTTCCGTCAATTACTTTAAATCCACAGCGCTCGTACAAACTCAGGGCCCGATTTGAGCTTCTGACACTCAGGGAGACCGATCGATAAGAGACTTTTGCTGCTGACAACAAACGATCGAGCAACTGCGTTCCTACACCCTGATTTGTATATTCTGGAAGAACGGCGATCGCCAATTCCGGGATAGTATCGTCAACCCAGCCAAACCCCTTGTCATCCTCTGTAAACAAACGCAGCCAGGCGGCTCCTACTGGCTGGCTCCCGTTCAATTCGATTGCTGCGAAGCCCAAATCGCTTGCACGTCCCCAATTCTGGACATATTTCGCAATTAAAGGATGATTGACAACAGCTTGCACCGTTGATTCACCTTCTTCTGCCATGTGCGCCGCTTCATACAGCATTTGCCAGAGAAAAGGCTCGTCTTCCTGCGTTAGCGGCCGAATAGAATAGTGCAAAACTTTGCTCATAACAAGTTTTCCCTGTTGCCGTAATTATTCATCTTTCTGCAAAACCCCATTCAGAAAAATATCTGCGAGTCCTTCAGCCATTTCCTGCATTTCCTGCGGTGAAGCATTCGGCTCCATAATCGTATTTTGACTGAAACCTGCAACTGCAAACATTCCCAAAAATACCTGAGCGACAATCTTCGGATTCATCTTCCGATAAACTCCTTTTTCCATCGCTGTTTCAAAAAAAGCCTCAGCAACATCGCTCATTTTTCCGATGACTTCCAACTGAATTCTGTCGCGCAAATCCGGGTGAAATTGCGCCTCCAAAAAACACACCCGCATCATGTCGCTATTCTCGCGGATATTCAGCATCCGTCGCCGCATCACCTGAGCCACTGCTTTGTAACTGCCCATTTCGCTTAATTCAGTCAGCAAATCCGTCAGCAACTCCACCCATCCTTCTGTCGCCACCTCAATCAAAATCGCTTTTTTATTATCAAAATGCCGAAATAGCGTACCCTCGGCCACCCCCGCCGCCGCTGCTAAATCGCGAGTTGTCGTGCCGTCGTATCCGCTGCGGGCAAACAACCGCTGAGCGGCTTGTAAAATCCGCTTCTTGGTTTCTGTTTCAGAAGGAGGAGACTGATTAAAAATTCGCATGGCTTTGCAATCGGTAATTTGCGACTTGTAACTACGGGATCGGGACGGAATGGCTAAATAATGTTAAGTTTTAAGTTGTGCGCGGCTTTTATCCCAAACTTAAAACTCGTCGCCTGGCCCCAGACCTTTTTTGAGATTTGCTGTATCAGCCTAACATCTGGGGCGCAACAGATCGCTTATGCCTCCAAAAATCTTTATTCTTAAAAAAGAATCTCTGGCCACCGAGCACAAACATTTTTTTGTTTGACACTCCAAAATCTAAAATCTAAAATCTAAAATCGAATGACCCCGCAGTTCCAACAACCACGCGCGGCGAAGCTATCCCGTAGGGAATCGCCCGTGAGCCAAACTCGATTCATCGCCTCCCTGCTGGCCGCTGTACTGCTGTGGTGGGGCATTTCTCCCGAAATCGCCCTCGCCCGCCCCAACCCCGCTAGCGGCTCCCAAGCAGTCTCTGTTCAACCGTCGCTCGATCGAGTAATCAGCCAAGTCAGCGAATTTAAGCTCGACAACGGCATGAAATTCATCGTACTCGAAAGGCCCAGAGCTCCCGTAGCATCGTTTCTGATTCACGCCGATGTGGGTGGGGCAAACGAACCCGACGGTCAAACAGGTGTCGCTCACTATCTCGAACATTTAGCCTTCAAAGGCACGCCAAAAATCGGCACTACCGACTACCAAGCCGAAAAGCCGCTGCTAGAAAAACAAGACCAACTCTTCGAGCAAATGCAAGCAGCCAAGGCCAGCGGCAAAACTGAAGAAGTCGCCCAATTAAAAGCAGAATTTGACAAAGTTGAAGCCGAAGCTTCGCAATTTGTCAAGCGCAACGAACTCGGCAAAATAGTGGAACAAGCCGGCGGAGTCGGACTAAATGCTGCTACTTCCACCGACGCCACAATGTATTTTTACAGCCTTCCAGCTAATAAGTTAGAAATGTGGATGTCGCTGGAATCAGAGCGATTTCTAGAACCAGTATTTCGGGAATTTTACAAAGAAAAACAGGTAATTTTAGAAGAGCGCAGGCTGCGAACTGAGAATTCTCCGATCGGACAAATGGTTGAAGCTTTTGCCAACAAAGCTTTCTCTGTTCATCCCTACCGCCGCCCTGTAATTGGCTACAGTGAAGACATTAAAAACCTCACCCGCAGCGACGTGCAGAAGTTTTTCGATACTCACTATGTCCCCAGCAAGCTGACTGTGGCGGTGGTAGGAGACGTGAAAGCTTCGGAGGTGAAGCGACTCGCTCAAATTTATTTCGGCCGTTACAAGGCTTCACCAGCGCCTCCAGAATTGCAACTTGTCGAACCTCCCCAAACGCAAACTAAGGAAGTCACGCTGCAATTAAAAACTCAACCTTGGTATTTGGAAGGATACCACAAACCGGCGATGAATCATCCCGACAATGCGATTTATGAAATGATTGGTTCTTTGCTCAGCGATGGCCGCACTTCTCGGCTTTACAAATCTTTGGTAGAAGAGCAGCAATTGGCGCTGGCGGCTCAAGGTTTCAGCGGTTATCCGGGGGAAAAGTATCCGAATTTGATGTTATTTTACGCTCAAACTGCTCCGGGCCGCACCGTTGATGAAGTAGCTGCAGCTTTGAGCAAGGAAATCGATCGCCTGAAAACAGAGCCGGTTTCTGCTTTGGAATTGGAGCGAGTGAAAACTCAGGCGAGAGCCGATTTGTTGCGATCGCTCAATTCTAATATGGGCATGGCATTTGCGCTGGTGGACTATCAAGTAAATACCGGTTCGTGGCGAAATTTGTTCAAGGAATTGGATGCGATCGCGGCTGTTACTCCCGCTGACATTCAGCGTGTCGCTCAGGCAACTTTCCGCCCGGAAAATCGCACGATTGGTAAGCTTTTGCCACTGTAACCAGAAGGAAGAAGGAAAAAGGAAGAAGGAAGAAGGAAGAAGGAAGAAGGAAGACTCGTTTCCAGGCTCTGCCTGGGAACGCATATCCGCAACGCTCTGCCTCGAATTGTCAACTTATGAAATAAAGGAAGAAGGAAAAAGGAAGAAGGCTCTTCTGCTTCGCTCAGGGTAAAAAGAGGGAAGCAGAAAGAGGGAATAAACAGTCGTTTCCAGGCTCTGCCTGGGAACGCATATCCGCGAGGCTCTGCCTCGAATTGTCAAATTAGGAAACATTGGAGAAAGAATGAAAAGGACTAAATTGAGACTGAAAAAAGTAAAGTTATTTCTGCTATCGCTTTGCTTTTTTACTGTTTCACTTGGCACGTTTAATTTGTTACCTTCCTTTGCGGCGGCACCCAAACACTACGACGAATTAACATTTCCGCCGCTGGCTGAAATTAAACTGCCTAAATACACTCGCTTCGAGCTGAAAAATGGCATCCGGGTGTATCTGATGGAAGACCGGGAACTCCCGTTAGTTGGGGGAACGGCGCTATTTCGCACGGGCGAACGCTTTGAACCTGCCGATAAAATTGGATTGGGAGGTTTGACGGGAGAAGTGATGCGAACTGGCGGCACGAGCCGGCATACGGCTGATGAATTAAATCAGTTGCTAGAACAGCGAGCTGCGTCGGTAGAAACGGGGATTGATGTTACTTCTGGCAGCGCTAATTTTAGTGCTTTAGCTGAAGATTTGGAACCCGTGTTTGACTTATTTGCAGAAGTGATTCGGGAGCCAATATTTGCTAAGGAAAAGTTAGATTTAGCGAAGAACCAAACTCAAGGTGCGATCGCCCGCCGCAATGACGATCCTGACGATATTACCGGCCGCGAGTTTCAAAAATTAATTTACGGAGATCGCAGTCCTTACGCGCGCACGGTAGAATACAAAACCCTCGCGAATATTTCCCGCGACGATTTGGTGAGTTTCTACCAGAAATATTTCCATCCCAAGAATATGATTTTGGGTATTTCTGGCGATTTTGATACAGCTAAAATGCGATCGCAGATCGAGCAAAAATTCGGCAACTGGCAACCGAGTCAAAGTGCAGAAGTGCCACCCTTACCAACGGTAGCGCCAGCAAATCAAGGTGGCATATTTTTGGTAAATCAGCCGCAATTAAGTCAAAGTTACGTGCAAATGGGCCATTTGGGCGGAATGCTTAGCAGTCCAGATTACGGTGCTTTGGACGTGATGAATGGGGTTCTCAACGGTTTTGGCGGGCGTTTGTTTAATAATGTGCGATCGCGCCAAGGTTTAGCTTATTCAGTGTACGCCGCTTGGAGTCCGAGATATGACTATCCAGGGGTGTTTGTCGCAGGAGGCCAAACGCGATCGGACGCAACAGTACCGTTTATCCAGGCAATTCGCGCCGAGATCGATCGTATCCGCACCGAACCAATTACCCCGGAAGAATTAGCTTTTGCTAAAGATTCCACCCTGAATTCTTTCATCTTCAAATTTGAAAGTCCCAGTCAAACTTTGTCGCGATTAATGCGCTACGAATACTACGGTTATCCCGAAGATTTCATTTTTCGCTACCGCCGCAGCATCGAAGCAGCAACAATTGCCGACGTGCAGCGCGTAGCTCAGACTTACTTGAAACCGGAAAATTTGGTAACGCTAGTAGTGGGAAATACGGAGGGGATTCAACCGCCGTTATCGAGTTTGGGAAGTTCGGTAAAAGTGCAATCAGTTGATATCACGATTCCCTCGGCGACTTAATCGGTAAAAAAGGCTTGCATTCCTCTCTTTTCAGGTAGGGAGACGGGCTTTCGCTCATTGGTGTCAACTTCAGCCTAAAACCCTTGATAAATATCGCTTTTAGCTGAGTCTATATCCCCCTAAATCCCCCTGGTTGTTGGGGGACTTTGAGAATATTCTTGTCCCCCCCTTATTAAGGGGGGCTAGGGGGGATCGAGGCTTAATCGTCCGACAGCAGACTGATACTACGTTTGACGTTAAGTTGACACCAATGGGCTCTTGGAGTGTCCCTACGTTTTGCTAAAAATCAATACTCAAAGGCGCTCTCGGAAACGGAATCACATCGCGAATATTCCCCATTCCCGTCATAAACTGCACCAACCGCTCAAATCCCAGACCAAACCCAGCGTGAGGCACAGTACCGTAGCGGCGCAAATCCAAATACCACCACAATTCCTCCTTATTCATACCCTGCGCTTCCATGCGCCGCTCCAACACATCCAGCCTTTCTTCCCGCTGCGAACCGCCAATTATTTCCCCAATATTAGGAGCCAAAACATCCATTGCTCGCACCGTTTTCTCGTCATCGTTTAAACGCATATAAAATGCTTTAATCCCGACGGGATAATCGCTGACAATTGTCGGCTTTTTAAACAAGTCCTCAGCCAAATAACGCTCGTGTTCCGACTGCAAATCTAAACCCCAACTGACCGGAAAATCAAACTTTTTGTCTGCTTTTTCCAAAAGTGCGATCGCCTCCGTATAAGTAATCCGCTCAAACTGATTATTAATGATATTTTCAGCAGTCGCCAAAACCGTTTTGTCAATGCGCTCATTGAAAAACTCCATATCTTCCGGGCAACGATCCAAAACGTATTTAAAAATGTACTTTAAAAACGCCTCAGCCAAATCCATATCTCCCTGCAAATCGCAGAAAGCCATTTCCGGTTCAATCATCCAAAACTCAGCCAAATGTCGCGAAGTATTAGAATTTTCTGCTCGGAAAGTAGGGCCAAAAGTGTAAACATTTCCGAAAGCCATCGCCATAACTTCCGCTTCCAACTGGCCACTAACTGTTAAATAAGCGCGCTTTCCAAAAAAGTCTTTAGCATAATCAACCTCTTGCGAATCAGTGCGCGGCACATTCTTTAAATCAAAATTTGTAACAGCGAACATTTCCCCCGCACCTTCGCAGTCGCTAGCAGCAATAATCGGAGTGTGAACCCACAAAAAACCGCGTTCTTGAAAAAATTGGTGTACCGCCGCCGAACAAGCATTGCGGACTCGAAAGACAGCACCGTGGGTGTTTGTGCGCGGCCGCAAATGCGCGATTGTCCGCAAGAATTCAAAGGAATGCCGCTTTTTTTGCAACGGATAAGTTTGCGGGTCTGCATCACCGTAAACTTGTACTTGTGAGGCTTTTAACTCCATTCGCTGTCCCTTCGCCGGAGATGCTACCAGCACTCCCGACACTTCTAGAGATGCACCTGTATTCAGTTGTTTCAGTACCTTTTCAAAGTCTGGCAAATCGGAATTTATGACTACTTGCAAGTTAGCCATCGCCGAACCATCGTTGATTTCGACAAAGGCAAATTCTTTCAATTCGCGCTTAGTGCGAACCCAGCCTTGAACAGTTACAGTTTCGTCGGGTTCACCTGCGCGCAAAATTACTGCTATTCGTTGATTTGTCATATCCACTCCTGTTTATTTAATATTTTGCACCATATTTCTCTCTTTTCTCTTCCTCTGCGCCCTCTGCGCCCTCTGCGGTAAATAAAAAAATCAAAAATCCCAACATTGTTCAACCTGCATAGGATTTCAAAATCCAACCGATCAAAATACCGAGTCCCCCAAAGCGAACTGCTTGCCAAAAAGGTTGTTTTATGCTTCCCCAAGAAAACAGGCTGCTTTCTAAATTCAACTCGATAGTTTCCAATTCTTGCTCAATTTCCCGCAATTCTTTTTTGAGTTGCGGCAAGGGATTTCGGCGCCCCGACTGGCGGATTTCTTCGCGCCGATGGCCGAGTTCGACTTGGCGCTGTCGATCGACCTGAATTTGAGTGTACCGTTCTTTGACTGCCGCGAGCGATCGCTCCACTGCTGCGATCGCTTGAACAAACTCACTTTCTTGCTCTTCGGGATTTAACTCTGACGGCTGTTGAGGCATTTCGATCTGCAAACCTGACAATAATAATAAAAAAACCGATTTCCAATTAAGTTGTTATTATATGCAGTATATTTTCTAAATTAACGAACTCTAGCCAAATAGACATAAGTATAGCAACTCGAACGGCATTTAAAACGTTTTTAATTGCTGAAACCATTGATTTTATCGCATTTTCCTTCTTCCTTCTTCCTTCTTCCTTCTTCCTTACCACCTATGCTTGAAACTACACAAACAACCCAAACTGTCAACCTCAACGAGCTGAGCACGGTAGAACTAGCCCAAGCTCTAGCCGCGCGCCTCGCCATCCACGAAAAAGATTGGCACCGCCTCAAAGCCAACCGTTCTGCGCGGGCTGCAGAGCAAGCCGCAGCCGCTTTGGTCTTTTTGCTCAAAAAACAGCCCGAAGAAGCTCTCCCGCGCTTAAACCAAGCAGCAGGATGGCTGGATCGATCGATATCGGCTCCTCCCTGTCCCACCCACGGCAAATAATTTTGAGTTTTGAGTCTTGAGTTTTGGCTTGATTAGTCGCTCAAAAATTAGACAATCGCGCCGCTCGATCGAGCAGCGCGATTGTGAGTTCAAAAGATTTATACTTTTTTAACTCAAAACTCACATTTTGCATTATGATCAGCTATCAATAGCCAGAGCGTTCAAATTCTCACTCCCAGCTTCAGCCCGGAAAGGAAAAAATTTCCAGCTCTAGCTGAGGTGAAAACTGCTGCTTTCATAGCGGTGCTAGCGAAAGCGAGGCAGTCGGTAGCGACTGGGAAGTTCTTTGCACAGCCGTAACTCTGTACCTTGAGAATTCCACTCTACCCGATCGAATATTTGGTAAAGAATAAACAAGCCCCTACCGCATTCCTGTTCCACATGAGGTAGTCCAGAGTTATCTGCAACGTCCTCTGCTAGGAGATTGTCGCAATCATCGGTATAAAGGTTACAACTGCAAGGAGCTTTAAAGCCAGAACCTTCATCCGATATCACCCACCAATATTGGTTTTGGACGATGGAAAAACGGACTCCAACAGTTTTAGCGGGGTCTAATTTGTTTCCATGCTTAGCAGCATTTACCAAAGCTTCTTGAAGCCCCAACCGCAATTCCGCTTGCCAGTAATCTGGCACCTCTGCTAGGAGCAGATCCAAAATAGGACAAAGGTATAGAGTAGAAGCGAAGCTAATCGTAATCCAATTGCGTCCGACGGGACGAGGTGAAGTAGCAATCACTCAGAAAACTCCCTAACTTTCAGGTGGATCAAGTTCACACCCTGCATAGTTGGCTCCCTAATATTCAAAATGCTAATTAATTGAGCGGCGCAGCTCTACTTCTATATTAGAGTATCAAAGCAATTAAGAACAGCAAACAACGTCACAAAATATTCAGCGATTCTGAGAAACTTCTGCAGAGAACCATCAGTAATTTTACTTATAACTTCTCCCAGCCACGAAATTTTTGAGCTCGGCTTTTGCCAACTCGCAACCAAACGGTTCGCTGCATCCCCCAAGCCGTCAACACCTCTTCCACAAACGATCCCCACCTGGAAAACCTCGGAAATAACTATAAAAAAGTCGATCCCTTGACGATCGCCAATCAGATCCGACCCTCGCAGCCAAGCTTTGCACCCATCGCCGCAGAGCTATCTCTTACCGCCACACAGCACAATCATCATACCTAGGTATGTTGCAGCCAAAACCCGATTTATTTTCCCAAATGCGATCGGGCAAAACATCTCCCATTGCTGCGACCCTCACAAAATCAATATTCGTTACAAAACTTATTAATCCTGAGTGCGTAAGATCGCCAGATCCCAACTCGCTCACATTGACGAATCCTTTGCTAGCGGAACCCCGGCGCGGATGCCAAACTTTATAAATCTGAGCGTCGCGATACAATAGTTAAAGTAAATAATTATTTCTTTACATCATGCAAACAACCCCAGCCATCACCGCAGCCCCCATAGCTGGCACTTACTGGCAGTGGCGAGGGCATTCAGTATACTACGTTCGATCCAGCGATCGGCATCCAGAACGCCCTCCCCTGCTGTTAATTCACGGTTTTGGAGCCTCCACAGACCACTGGCGCAAAAATATCAGCGGGCTGAGCAAAGACTTTGAAGTGTGGGCGATCGACCTTTTGGGATTCGGGCGATCGGCAAAACCCGAATTGCAGTACAGCGGCGACCTTTGGCGCGACCAACTCCACGACTTTATCACCAACATCATCGGCCGACCAGCCGTACTAGCCGGCAACTCCCTCGGAGGCTACGCCGCCTTGTGTGTAGCAGCCCAGCGCCCCGAATCAGCAGCCGGACTCATATTAATCAACAGCGCCGGCCCCTTCAGCGAACCGCAGCCCGCACCCGAAGCCCCGCCCTTGCAAAAAGCCATATCTGCAGTAGCTAAAACCTTATTTCAGCAAGATTGGGCAAGTTTTCTGCTGTTCCAGTACGTGCGCCAGCGATCGACAATTCGGAAAACCCTAGAAAAAGTTTATCTCGACCAAAGCGCCGTCACAGACCAATTAGTAGAAGAAATTTACCAACCATCCTGCGATCCCGGTGCCCCCAAAGTATTCGCATCCGTATTCCGAACACCCCAAGGCGAAAAAATTGACGTATTACTTAGTCAATTAACCTGCCGCTTGCTAATGCTGTGGGGAGAAGGCGATCCGTGGATGAATTCCACAGAAAGAAGCGCCAAATTTCGCAAACACTATCCGCAGTTAACAGAACACTTTATCAAAGCAGGTCACTGTCCCCACGACGAAGTACCAGAACAGATAAACGAACTGATTCGCGCATGGATAATTGACCAATAATCGATCGGCACATAGATAATTTTCTCCCGGCCCTCTCCTCCCTCGGAGAGGGGGAAAATTATCTGATTTGCAGTAAAATTTTATGTATTGTGCCAACACAAACGCGGTTAATTTCTCTCATATATTCTGAGGAGACGGAAACAATGACCCGCAAAAAGACTCGCCGCAATTTTATATTGAGCAGTATAGCTGTTGCCAGCGGCATTGCAGGTGCTAAGGCGATCGAACAGCAGGATCGGGAAATCGCAGCCGCACCCAATAACAAGGCTGCCGCCACAGTAAAAATGCCCGAACGGCTGTTAGGCAACACCGGGGTGAAAGTGCCGATTTTCGGTTTGGGGGGGGCCGGACAAACACCGCTGTCACAGCCGGGAAGAGAAGCAGAAGCGGCGGTACAAATTGAACGCGCGATCGAACTAGGCATTCGCTATTTTGACACGGCGGCCGAGTACGGGCCCAGCGAAGAAAACTTAGGCAAAGTTTTGCCACCATATCGATCGCGCCTATTCCTAGCCACAAAAACCTCCGCCAGAGACAGAGACGGCGCGTGGAGAGACTTAGAGCGATCGCTCAAAAGATTGAAAACCGATCGGCTAGACTTGTGGCAACTCCACCACGTCTCATTCCAAGCCGAGTTAGACCAAATTTTCAGTGCCAAAGGAGCAATAAAGGCGATCGAAGAAGCCAAACAGCAAAAAATAATTCGTTTTTCCGGCATTACCGGACACCACGAACCTGCTATCATTGCAGCAGGCTTGGAGCGCTATCCTTTCGACACAACATTAATCTCCCTAAACGCCGCCGAAAAACACCACCCGCGCTCCTTTGTTACCAGCGCTTTACCAGTTGCCAAAGCCAAAAACATCGGCGTCATAGCCATGAAAATACCAGCTTACGGCAAATTATTTCAGAACGGTGTTTTAGATGGAATGCACCAAGCAATGGGCTACACGCTTTCACTTCCCGGCGTGCACTGCTGCGTCATCGCCGCCGAGTCAGTAAAGCAATTAGAAGAAAACTTCAAAGTCGCCCAAGCATTCAAACCTTTGAACCAAACAGAAATGGCAGCACTTGAAAAACGCACCGCCGCCGCTTGGCAAGAAAATACATTTTTCCGACAGTGGACTTAGAGCTGATGTTGGGAAAGGCGGCGCTCGTCGCCGCTCTACTTGCTGTTAATATTGAACAGGAATCACCAATCCAGGTATAATGGGTTAAGGAATGAAAAATCTATAAAACTAACGGTTTTAGGTTCCTCTCTATCTGATAGTTTATCAACAGGACATTTTTTAATGAAATTAGAAATTAGAAACTTAGGTGTTGTTGAA
Source organism: Microcoleus sp. AT9b-C3 (assembly GCF_036705485.1). Taxonomy (NCBI): domain Bacteria; kingdom Bacillati; phylum Cyanobacteriota; class Cyanophyceae; order Oscillatoriales; family Microcoleaceae; genus Microcoleus; species Microcoleus sp. AT9b-C3. The sequence continues at coordinate 98,502 of NZ_JAUBUR010000010.1, forward strand.
AAAGCAGAAATTGATTTAAAGCCTTTAACTGTTTTTATTGGTCGTAATGGTGAAGGGAAAACATGGGCTGCATACACTTTATCAGCGATCCTCGGACAGCAGGGATACAGAAATTACTTGAAAGATTATCTTGAGAGTAAAACCCAACAGACATATCCAATCATAGATAGCGCACTTCAGCAACTTTTTGATGAAGGTAATGCACAAATTGATATGATTAAATTTGCTAATGACTGTGCCGAAATTTATATTAATGATGTGGCTCGTTTGGCTCCAAACTGGATGCGCTCTTTTATGGCTACAGAACGAGCAGATTTTGAAAATCTGCAAGTAGATTTTAAGTTGGAAGAAACAAAATTAGAGTTTCTGGAAAGGATAAAATCTGTTTCTGTCCAGAGAGAAATTTCTTTGGGCTTACTAAATTCTGTAAAAGAATCAGGCGAAACAATATTATACTTTTATTCAGGAGGAGGCAAAGATTTGAATAAGCTCCCCAGAAAAGCGATTAAGCGATTCGTAATTCAGGAAATTTTTCTGATGCTCCACAGAGCATTTTATGCTTACATACATATATTCCCTACTGAAAGGACTACTTTTATAACTTTTCCATTTAGCTCTTTTAGAGTCAGAGAAATTAGAGGCGAAGAACCTTTAAAAGAAACAGATAAATCCGAATTTGAACCAAGAAAAACGTCTTTGGTTGAACCAGTAAAGCGTTTGTTGGACATGATTATATTGAGTTCTATAAAAAAAGAAGACAGAGAAAAGGAAATAAAAGAAAATTCTTTTTTAAAGCAATATGTGAAGTTAGCTGATTTTTTGGAAAAAGAGATTTTACAAGGAGAGGTGGGCTTTGAAACAACATCCGAATTGCGAAAAGAACTACTTTTTCAACCGAAAGAAAGTACCAAGTTGGAGATGCCTATTGTTTCTTCAATGGTAAAAGAATTAGCTCCATTAGTTCTCTGTTTGCGCTATTTAGTTGAACCAAATGAGTTACTGATAATTGATGAGCCAGAAATGAATTTACATCCAGCGGCTCAAGTAGAGATAGCTGAATTTTTGGCAATGTTAGTCAATGCTGGATTGCACGTCTTAATTACAACCCACAGTCCCTACATTGTTGACCATCTTGCTAATCTCATGCAAGCAGCTAAGCATGAAGATCCAGATAGCATTAAAGAAATGTTTTATTTAGAGCGAACAGATGCTTTTATTTCTCAAGAAAAAGTTTCAGTCTATTTGTTTGAGGATGGAACAGCCAAAAACATTATCAGTGAAGAAGGTACAATAAATTGGGAAACTTTTGGTCGAGTGTCTGATGATGTTTCTCGCATTTATGCTAATTTACTGAAAATTCAAGATTGAGAGACAGTTAATGCCTTTTGAAAATTTGCTTTTATCCTCCTGTTTACTTCCAGGTCAAACCTATTTGAAGGAAAGTAAAGCTTCAGTAAAAGTAGAACCCCTACCGGGCGAAACAATACTTTTTTTTAACATAGATGACCAATCAAATCCTGGTTGTAAGCTGCGTCAATTTTTATGGGGAATAGAAAAAGGTCAAAAAATGTGCGACCTGATGGTTTTTTACGCTAAAGAGAGCGAGCGCGTTATCTGTTTTGTAGAATTAAAAGATAATATAGGTGATTTAGGTCATGCCACAGAGCAAGTAATTAATACATACAATACTTTCAAGCGACATCTGAAAAAAAGTTATACGGCGAAAGCATTTATTTATGCGTGTGCCGGTTCTTCACCCTACGAACATGAGGAATATCAGAGAAAGTTATTAAAGGAGTTTGGGAAAAATAATTTTGATTTTAATAACAGAAGTAATGATGCTTTAGGTGATTTATTGCGGGGAATCCCACCTAAAACAGGTGGAGGGAAGCGGAAAAATAAAAAGTAGAAAAAATCTGTCAATTAAGGCTATTCAATAAGATGTTTTTGAAGCGCCAGACCTAGGTTATCTCTTTCCTTGCACCTCTGGGGTGAAAACTCCCCAAATCAAAAAACAAGGCGACCCAACCAGGTCGCCTTATTGATTATCATAAAAAATGCGATTTGTCAACAGCAAACCGCTACTTTTTTTTCCGTTTAGCCTTATCTAACCGTCTGCGATCGCGCCACTCCACAGAAGTCAAATAAGCGACCCCGCCAGTCACCGTCACCAGCAGTACAAAGGCCACTAAAACTAGAATATTAGCAATCGAAAATTCCACAACCCCTCTTCCTCTGATTTTACATTTTCTACTTTCGATTTTAGATGAAAAATGTTAACAATTAACAGTTGAATGTTGACGGCTAACTGTTAATTGTTAACACTCGATTCAAACTGCTGGCAAATCTTCCAAAATTGTAAACCTCACATGATTAATTGCCAGACTCCCCACGGAAACATCCTCCTTGTTCAAAGGGAGACCGCCGCTCGTGAGACTTTGAAACCGAATTCCCTTGCCAATTTCAACGTGATACCAAGCCAAACCCATAAAAAATCGCAAAGGATAAGGGCCTCTGTCTTGAATATCATCAGGATTAGATTCCATCGGCACCCAGCCAAAACCCGGAATGTAAAACTCCAGCCAAACGTGATTGAAATCTGGCTCCAGCGACACCCCTTTTCTGTCAGCAAAAGCCGGACACTTGTAGCGCCCGATCGTGCGGCAAGCAATCCCGTTTAACCTAGCCAAAGCCAACAACAAGCCCACGTACTCGCCACAAGAACCGATGCCCCGGCGTAATACAAGATCGGGAGTGTCAATGTGAGGCCTAATTCCGTAAGAAAGTTGGTCGTAAACAAAATTGCGAATGCTCAGTAACTGCCTCAGAATATTAGTTTCTGAGCCAATGGCAGCCACAGCAGCCGATCGCACAATCTCCGTATCCATCGCCAAATTGTCATTATCCACCAAATACTTAGCAGCAAACTCCGGGGACAGCTTCGGAATCTTTTCGACATCCCGAGGCGACAACTGATACTTAATCGATCGAACTTCTAACAATGCCTTCCAGCCAAAAATTCGGCGTTCCCCAGGGTGCAGGCGATCGAACTTAAACACCGCCACCCGTTCCCCTTCCTGAATTTCCTCAGTAAAAGGCATTCCGATCGGTGTAACACTCCTTACCTTTTGTCGGTGAGTTTCCGAAGGCAAAGCAATCCGCCACTCCAAATTTTCGATTTCTACCTCATCGAGAGGAGACAGTTCCTCCACATAAGACATTTCCATCAAAAAACCGTTTGACAGAGCGTAGCGCTCGGCTTCATTGTAGTGAAAATATAAAGGCTGAATAAAAGTGCGATCGCGCTTCGTCAACTGAAAAGGATCTTCCGAATTCGGGTCATCCCGGATGTAAAGTTCATCCCCGGCATAAGCCACGTACAGAACCTCCTCTCCGGTTTCGGAATCCTTGTGAAAAGCCAAACCAGAAGGCGACTCAAAGGGAGTCAAAACGCTAAATTTAATCTCCCCAGTTGCCCGTTCCAAACAGTAAACAGTTTGCTCAGTCTTGTCGCAAACCCAAATTTCCTCATCCCGGACTGTGATATTTTCTACGCCAATACCGGGAGCGTAAAACCGAGTAATTTCCCGACCAGTTTTCAGGTCAAAAACCAGAATCGAGTTTAATCTCTGGCAAGTCACATAAAGCGTAGATTTCCACACAGCAATCCCGTCAGCAGGATAAGAAAGTGAAACAAAATGTTCCGGTTTGAGTTCAGTTATCGCCCCGTCCCGAACTGCGCCCCGACAGCAACAAATATCCTCATCCCGCGCAAACCAGAGAGTATCTTCCCAAATAGCCAGCCCGGTTGCGCCCGCAAACTTAGCCGTTTGATAAGGATTTAAAACAGTAGTGTTGTCAGTTTCTCGATCGATCTCCAATAGCAGCCCTTCGGCGCGATCGACAGCGAACAACCTATTTCCTAAAAAAGCAATGCCGTGCAGTGCCAAGACTCCGATGGGTCTGACCATCCGCAGCCCCGAAGGCTGTTTGTCCGAGAGAACAGGTGAATCGAGATTCATGCTAAATTTCTTGCCGGTATTGTACAGAAAACCTGATTTGTAACTTGTAGCCGATCGCTTGAGGTTAACCAGCAAAATTGCCGAGTTTCCTGATATTCAGGATTGACGCATCAACCGGGTGTTTTTACGAAAAGACACGCTGTATCCTCTTGCTAGAGTTAAAAGAGCCCCAATATGAGTCTTTGTCAAAGTTAGGTTTAACAAGCTCAACCCAACCTGCTGCCGTGAATGGAAGTAAGTATAACTACTAAGCTACCACTGACAAAGGCGACACAGAATTCTATGTTGAGCACAGCGACCAAAATAATCGTATCTGCCTAAAGATATAAATTAAGTACAACAGATTACTATATCCATCAAAACCTTGGATACAATAAAACCGTGCGATAAAGTTCCTAGGTTCATCAAAAGGCAGGTTCGTCATGGCTTTGAAGTCTGCTCTAAATATCGGTGCTTTTTCATTAATTCTGTCTTTAGAGGCAGTTGCCGCCGGTAGTTTCTTAATACCAGCAGAGGCTCTCAACAGCCCCGCAAACATTGTCAAGCGCCCCTCACCACGGCAGCTACCCCTCAACTGGCAAACAGTTCAACCCCCTGAAACCAGCGGAAGCAGACCGAACATTCAGCCAACGGGTTCCACGTGGAATAGCTTTCAACCGCCACAGGACGGAGTACCCGGAAGGCGGGAAGGGGGAGGAACCCGCGGCTTAGAATGCCCCACTGCCACAACTGCCTTAACTGCCTTGATTCCCCAATCAACTATGGGGCAAACCATATCAGCAAAGCCAACATTTTTCTACTACCTTCCCGTAGCCCTCGACAAAACAGTTCAGTTTGAGTTAGCAGACGAAAGAGACAAAACACTATACAAAAAAAGTTTTCGCATGGTAACTAGCCGTGCAGGTGTAGTTAGCGTCAGCCTCGGCCCCGACGACAACTCGCCAGCGCTGGAAGTTGGCAAAAACTATCAATGGTACTTTACTATCAAATGCAACCCAAAAAATACAAGAGATGATGTTCTCGTTTCCGGGTGGATCAACCGCACCGCACTCGCCCCAACCGTGCAAACAGAATTGGATCGATCGCCCGATCGTCGCGCCAAGCTCAGTATCTTCGCCCAACAACGTCTCTGGTACGAGTACCTGGCAACTCTCGCTCAATTGCGTATGGAGTCTCCCAGCGATGCCAGTTTAGCGCTCAAGTGGTTAGAAGTGTTGAACTCAGTCGAACTCGGCAAAATCGCCCAAGAACCCTTAGTCGCAAGTGAGTTAACACCCATAACAAAAAAATAATTTGACATTAGTTTCACAAAAGAATGCAACGGGAGCATCTCATATTTGTAAAAACACTTCTTCTGGCTCCTTCCTTCTTCCTCTTTTCTCCTGGCTCCTGACTCCTGACTCCTAACTCCAATTTTGGGCTTGGCTGCTTTCATTGAGATGCTCCCAATGCAACCCTAGGCCCTGGCCCCAAACCGTGATAACCATAAGTCAGTCGATTTTAGATTTTAGATTTTAGATTTTAGATTTTAGATTTACTTGCTGCATTGAATCTGGCAGGAGGAACAGGAGTCTAAAATTTTAGGCTCTACACTGATGAGCGTTCGGGGCACGGTATCCGTTTTTGGGCGAGTCATTGCCAAATCTCAAATCTCAAATGGTATGACTTTTGCACGGCATACAAAAAACTCGGTTTCGAGCGGGGTGTTTGGCAGCGCCACAGATGATTTTTGGCTGTTCGGGGTTTTTTGATCGATCGTCCTAAATAAATTAAAATTTGTGTACCGATCGGCAGTTCGGACTTCTGGCATCTTGAAAGGCGGACTGTGGAAATTTTGATGGTCAAATTTCGCCTAATACTAAATGATAAACTGGCATAGTCAAGCAGCCGACAAACTTATTTTAGAGAAATTATTAATTATGCGCCCGAATGCAAATATTGCAATATTTCGGTTGGCGATTTCACTTCTGACTGGACTCCCCATCGCTTGCTTTTATGCCAATAAAGCTATATCCCAAACCGACGATATTTCTCAGTTGCCCGTCGCCGCTGACAACTCAGCAGATACGGGCAATCAAGTATTAGCACTGCAAAAACTGGAAATCAAGCAAAATGAAGCTGCAACAAACTTAAATCAACTCCCCGATTCGATCGAGACCAACCCTGAACCAGAAACACAATCGAACCGCGCCGAGAACAGCCAAGATGCCTGTTCCACAATCGATGAAACTGCTTGTGGTGCGGGCATCTTGCCCGAACAAAAAAATCTGGTTGACAATGAGCCCAAATGTCAGAACCAGCTAGATTGCAATCATCTTTTAGCCCAGAACCAACCCTCGCTGCCTCCAAACCTGCCACCGCCGCCGACTCAGCCAGATCCAAATCGCGATCGATTCCTGCAACCGGCCCCGCAGCCTTCCCCAGAACCTCCCCAAGTACCACCCACAGTAGCGCCGCCGTCCCCGTCGCCAGTTCCCCCAACGCTGCCGAATACAGCAATTGAGGTGCAGAAAATTCAAGTAGTTGGCAGCACAATTTTAAGCCAAGACGAAATTAATGCCTTAGTCAACCCGTTAGAGGGCCGTTCTGCCACCCTAGAACAGCTCAAACAAATCGCCGACAAAATTACCGAAATTTACCTCAATCGTGGCTACATCACTTCTAGAGCAGTCTTGCCGCCCCAAACTATCACCGCAGGGGTAGTCCAAATTCAAGTGATCGAAGGCAAGCTGGCCCGAATTGAGGTAGAAGGAACTAAAAGATTGCATCCGAGTTACATCCGCAGCCGGATTCGACTCGGTGCCGGAATGCCTTTAAGCACAGCTTCCTTAGAAGACCAACTCCGGCTGCTGCGAGTCGATCCTTTATTTGACAATGTAGAAGCCAGTCTGCGGGCTGGGGATAATGAAGGCGAGAGCATTCTGATCGTCCGAGTCTCGGAAGCTAATCCGTTTCAACCTACTTTCAGCATTGACAATTACTCGCCTCCCAGTGTCGGTTCCGAAAGATTGGGAGTTAGTTTGCGGCACCGCAATATAACAGGAAATGGCGACGAACTGGCAGGGGCTTATTATCGATCGCTCGGCGATTCAGACGTGTTTGATTTCAGCTATCGCGTGCCGCTAAATGCGATGAACGGCACTTTGCAATTGAGGGCGGCGCCGAATCGCAACAGTATCGTACAACCACCTTTTAACCGTGCTGACATTTCGGGAAAATCGCATTTATTTGAAATTAGTTACCGCCAGCCGTTGCGGAGAACGCCGATCGAAGAATTTGCCTTATCTGCCGGTTTTACTTATCAGACAGGTAGAACTTTTGTCGCTGGCGAACCGGTTCCTTTTGGCATCGGCCCGGACTCCAATGGTGTGACTACTACGAGTGCAATTAAGCTGGGACAGGACTACATTCGCCGCGACCCGCAGGGTGCTTGGGCCGTGCGATCGCAATTTACGATCGGCACTAGCTTGTTGGATGCTACTCAAAACGAAGGTTCCGATCCCGACGGACAATTTTTGAGTTGGCTGGGTCAAGTGCAGCGAGTACAGCGATTGAATGACAAACATTTATTAATTTTGCAGGCAGACTTACAGTTGTCAGCTAATAGTTTGTTGCCTTCGCAGCAATTTGTAATTGGCGGCGGGCAATCTTTGCGCGGCTACCGCCAAAATGTCCGTTCTGGGGATAACGGCTTCCGAGTGTCGATCGAGGATCGGATTACTTTGCAGCGCGATGCTTCGGGAAATCCCAAACTACAATTAGCTCCATTTTTGGATGCAGGTACGGTATGGAACGTTGCGAACAATCCTAATACATTAACCAATCAGACATTTTTAGCAGGTGTGGGTTTGGGGGTAATCTGGGAACCGATACAGCGGGTGAACTTGCGGGTAGATTACGCTTTTCCTTTGGTGAGAATTAGCGATAAAGGCGACAATTTGCAAGATAACGGCATTTACTTCAACATAATTTATACACCCTAAAGGGACTTACTGATATCTGGCAGCATTGTCAGCAACAGGCAAGATGCCTGTTCCACAAAATATAAATTTTCTTGTGGAACACGCATCTTGCCTGTTCCTAAAAGGCTAATTGAGAATGGTGCAACATATGAGGATTTAGGCACTCGCGGTGTCCTGACTGGGGGTAATATGAATTCCCACGCTACCGGAGTTGGTATTACACCCAGATAGCAGTTTCTTGAGAAAAATCAGCTCGCTTTACAAACCACATTCAGCGCGTCACAAAATAATAACATCGACGAGCCAACGCCCCGCCGCCGATTCAAGTTACATCTCTTAACGTCTTTGCCTCACCCTTGACGCAGCCAATGACAGACAAAGATTATAAAAAATGATAGAGTTTGTCCTTAACATAAATATTTTTTTCTGACAACTAACCCCCAGCCAATCTTACTTTTAATGACCTCGGTAAACCATGAGCCAACGCTAAGCAGATTTGCCTATCCAAAAAACTATAGCTTTTGGCTTTTAGGGATTCGATAGAGACAGGTTTAGTTGACCCCCCTCTCCCAATTCTTAACTCTCCCAAAAAACAATTATGCTGCCAGATAAATACCGAAAAGTGCATCGCTGTCTCCCTCTGGTGATGGGAGTTGTATTCGCTACTACCTACAGCATCCCCATCAGCGGCCAACCCAGGGTTCCCACGCCATCCCAATCACCGACAACGGAAAAACCCAACCCATCAGGAACGCAGCAACCCGTGCAAGCATTTGGCGGGCAAATCGCCATGTTTGTGGGGCATGAGGAGAAGGTAACCAGTGCCGTATTTAGCCCCGATGGTCGGCAAATTCTTACCGCTAGTGCCGATCAAACCGCCCGCTTGTGGGATACCAAAGGCAATCTCCTAGTTATGTTCCAGGGAGATAAAGCGGGAAGTAGCTCGGGAGGCATCCCAGGAACCAGATTCAGTACAGCCATATTTAGTCCTGATGGCAGCCAAATTCTCACTACTACTGAGTATGGAGTCCGCTTATGGGATATCAAAGGCAATCTCCTCAAAGAGTTCCGGGGGGATCAGGAGCGGGGTGAAGTTATAAGTGCCGTGTTTAGTCCCGATGGTTCTAAAATCCTAACCAGTAGTAACTTTGGGAATGAAACCGTCAGGTTGTGGGATATCAAAGGCAATCTTCTCAAAGAATTCCAGGGGCATAAAGCAAGAATTAGCGCACCAGTCCGCCCAAAAGCTGTATTTAGCCCTAATGGTCGCCAAATCTTTACTGTCGGTTCGGATGGAACTGCCCGCTTATGGGATATCAAAGGCAATCTTCTCAAAGAATTCCAGGGGCATAAGGATCGTGTCGCCAATGCAGTCTTTAGTCCCGATGGACGGCAAATCCTCACCGCTAGTCTAGATAAAACTGCCCGCTTGTGGGATACCAACGGTAATCTCCTAACCGAGTTCCAGGGGCATGAAAATCATGTCCAAAATGCAATATTTAGCCCCGATGGTCGGCAAATCCTAACCTATAGTAGGCAAGTCCGAGTTTGGGATACCAAAGGCAATCTCCTCGCTGTGTTCGGGCAGCATGGAGATTCCCACTGGAGTTCTGTCTCGATTGCAACAGGATTTAGCCCGGATGGTCGCCAAATCCTTACCAGTAGTATGGATGGAACTGCTCAAATTTGGGATACCAAAGGCAATCTGTTGGCAAAATTGCGGGGGCATAAGGATCTCGTCTGGGGAGTATTTAGTCCCGATGGCCGGCAAATCATCACATTAGGTTGGGATAAAATCGCCCGCCTGTGGGATGTGTCAGCCGCAATTGCTGCCGAATCCGAGCAAATAGCTGTCAAGGAAAGCCTTCAGGAAGGCGTGTCCAAAAATAACGCTCAACTGGCAATATTCCGAGGGCACAATAGTGATGTCCTCAGTGCCGTATTTAGTCCCGATACCAGGCAAATCCTCACCGCTAGTCAGGATAAAAAAGCCCGTCTGTGGGATCTCAAAGGCAATCTCCTAACCGAGTTCCAGGGGCAGGAGGGGCTCAGCCGCGCAATATTTAGCCCCGATGGTCGTCAAATCCTCACCATTAGTTTTGGTAGTGTTGATGCGAATGATAGCACTACCCGTTTGTGGGATACCCAAGGCAATCTCCTGGCTCAGTTGCGGGGGAGTGGCTCTTTAGGAATCTACAGTGCAAAATTTAGCCCCGATGGTCGCCAAATTCTCACCGCTGGTGGTAATGGTGGTGGTGATGATACCGCCCGCCTGTGGGATCTTAAAGGTAATCTCCTAGCTGAGTTGCAACCACCTGAGAAAGTATGGGGGGGAATAGCCACAAATGCGGTATTTAGTCCTGATGGCAGGCAAATCCTTACTGCTAGTAACGATAAAACAGCCCGCCTGTGGGATCTCAAAGGCAATCTATTGGTAGAGTTTCGGGGACATGAGGATGGGGTCAGAAGTGTAGTATTTAGCCCGGATGGTCGCCAGATCCTCACCGCTAGCAATGATGAAACCGCCCGCCTGTGGGATCTCAAAGGCAATCTCCTGGCTGTGTTCCGGGGGCATAGAGAGAGACTCACAACAGCCGTATTTAGCCCGGATGGGAGTCAAATCCTCACGGTTAGTTTAGATAAAACCGCCCGTCTGTGGGATACCAAAGGCAATCTCTTGACAGAGTTTCGGGAAGATGAAAGATATCTCCACAGTGCAGTTTTTAGTCCCGATGGCAGCCAAATTCTCACAGCCAGTATTGAAGCTGCAAATGGAATCGACCCAATCGCCCGAATCTGGGATACCAAAGGCAATCTCCTGGCTGCGTTGCGAGGGCATGAAAGAGGTATCACAAGTGCCGTATTTAGCCCCGATGGTAGTCAAATCCTCACCGCTAGTTCTGATGGCACCGCCCGTCTGTGGGATGTATCAGTAGCAATTGCTGCCCAAGCCCAGCAAATGGCAGCGCTGCAAACTTTTCGGGAAAGCGTATCTAAAAATAGCGCTCAACTAGCAGAGTTACGGGACGATAAGTATGGAGTCCAGCGTGCAGTCTTTAGCCCGGATAGTCGCCAAATCCTCACCACCACCGAGCAAACCGTCTGCCTGTGGAATAATTCTGGCAATCTCTTAGCACAGTTACCAGGGCGCAAGCATTATGTTTTAAGTGCAGTATTTAGCCCCGATAGTCGCCAAATCCTCACGACTGGTTATGATGAAATTGCCCGCCTGTGGGATCTCAAAGGCAACCTTCTGCAACAGTTCCAGGGACACAAATATTCTGTTAGAAGTGCAGTATTTAGCCCGGATGGTCGCCATATCCTCACCGCTAGTATAGATAAAACCGCGCGCCTGTGGGATACCAAAGGTAATCTCTTGGCTATATTCCAAGGACATGAGAATGATGTCAACAGTGCAGTCTTTAGTCCCGATGGTAGTCAAATCCTCACCGCCAGTTTAGACAAAACCGCCCGTCTGTGGGATACCAAAGGCAATCTCCTGGCTGTGTTCCGAGGGCATGAGACGAGTGTCGAAAGTGCAATCTTTACCCTAGATGGTCGCCAAATTCTCACTCTAGGCAGTGATTTCCACGGAAATGCCCGCCTGTGGGATACAAAAGGCAATCTCAAAGCAGAGTTTCGGGGGCAGAAGGATGTAGATAAAGGTTCCAGTCACGATGAAAGTGCAGTATTTAGCCCCGATGGCAATCAAATCCTGATCACCAGTAACGATAGACTTTCCCGCCTGTGGGATATTTCTGGCAATCTCCTAGCAGTATTGCGAGATCATGACAGTTCTGTCAACAGCGCCGTATTTAGTCCCGATGGCCGGCAAATCCTCACCACCAGTGAGGATCAAACCGCCCGTCTGTGGGATGTAAAAGGCAATCTTCTAGCGATATTTCGAGGACATGAGGATGGGGTCAACCATGCAGAATTTAGCCCCGATGGGCGGCAAATCCTCACGGCTAGTCAGGATAGAACTGCCCGTGTCTGGGATATTGCTACGGGCATCAAAGTTTCTGCGGCTGAAGTCGCCTTTATCAAAGGAACTCAACTTTCTAGCCAAGGTAGTGTCGAATCTAGACAACTCGCACTTCAAAAGTTAGAAGAAGCCCTTGCAGGCTATCGTGCAGAGCAAAACTCTGCCCAAGCCACACGCACTCTCCTTTCAATGGGTAAAATTTACGCCCATTTCGGACAATTTCAATCTGCCCTCGACTCCTACAATCAAGCATTACCCTTATCGCAACAATCCGGTGCCAAAGCCGAAGAAGCCGCCATTATCAACAGTTTTGGTCAACTCTATATCGATTTAGCTGACCCGACAAGCGCCCTGGATTACTATAACCAAGCATTACCCTTATTCTATCAATTAAATGACCAAGCGACAGTCGCCAACACCCTCAACAACATTGGTGATATTCACGCTGCTACAGGAAACTGGAAAAATGCCCTAGACTCCTACAACAAAGCCCTGGTAATCTCCAGACCCGCAGGTAATTTAGCAGCAGAAGCTACTGCCTTAACTGGCATTGGTAGCAAATATATCGCTTCAAAAGAATGGTCAACGGCCTTGAATGCCTACAACCAAGCCCTGAGCATCTCCCGATACCTAAACGACAAAGTAAAAGAAACCACAATCCTCAACCAAATGGGGAAAATACAAGCTGCTTTAGGTCAGAATTCTACCGCACTTGAAAACTATAACCAAGCTTTATCTCTATCCCAACAACTCGGTTACAAAACAGAAGAAGCGCACATCCTCTACAATCAAGCCATCTTAAACCGCCAACAAAATAACCTCGCCGCCGCCCAAACACCCATCGAAACCGCCATTAATATTATTGAAAACCTCCGCACTCAAATCGCTAGCCAAGAACTGCGCCAGTCTTACTTTGCCCGCAACCAAGATTATTACCAGTTTTACATCGATTTGTTGATGCAACTGCACCAGAAAAATCCAGATAAAGGTTACGACGCACAAGCCTTTCATGCTAGCGAACGTGCCCGTGCCCGCAGTCTGCTTGAACTCCTCAGCGAAGCCAGTGCAAATATTCGCCAAGGAGTTGACCCGCAACTGCTAGCACAAGAACAAAATTTGCAACAACAACTCAGTGATTTTCAGACTCGCAAATACCAAATTGTCAGCGCTCAATCCACCCCAGAAGCTGTGGATGAAATTCAACAAAAAATCGACACACTTCTCAATGAACTCGCTCAAATAGAAGCTAAAGTTCGCGCCAGCAGTCCTCGTTACGCTGCTCTCAAATATCCCGAACCTCTCAACCGGCAACAAATTCAACAACAGGTAATCGATGACAATACGCTACTTTTAGAATATTCTTTGGGTGAGGAGCGCAGTTATTTGTGGGCGGTGACGAAAACTTCTTTCACCAGTTACGAACTTCCTTCTCGCACCGAGATTGAAGCTACGGCTAAGAATTTCCGCGATACTTTAACCAAAGCCACCACGAGAACATCTCCTCAAATGGTTGCCGAATCTGCTGCACTTATAAGCCAAATGATCGTCGCTCCAGTTGCTTCTGAGTTGGGCAACAAGCGCTTGCTAATTGTTGCGGATGGAGCCTTGCAATACATCCCTTTTGGCGCTCTTACTCTGGAAAAATCTGAAGCGCCGCTAATAGTTAAGCATGAAATTGTTAATCTGCCTTCTGCCTCAACTCTGGCTATTCTGCGGCGGGATATGGCGACTCGTCAACCGGCTCCAAAGACGATCGCCTTGTTTGCAGATCCAGTTTTTAGCACTGACGATGAACGGCTCAAAGGCACGAGTACATCGCCCGTAACGAACAATCAAACTGTTGAAAATCTGCCCCTGGAAGCGCAACAATTACAGAGATCAGCATCGGAGGCCGAAATTTATTGGACTCGCTTACCTTTCACGCGAACTGAAGCTGAGCAAATTCTGGCTTTGGTTCCCGATGATTTGGAAAAACAAGCATTTGACTTTACTGCTAATCGTACCACGGCCACCAATCCCGATTTATCTCAATATCGCATTGTTCATTTCGCTACGCACGGATTTGCTAATAGCAAACATCCAGAATTATCGGGATTGGTACTTTCTTTGGTTGATGAGAAAGGCTCTTTACAAAATGGCTACTTGCGACTGAATGATATTTTCAATCTCAATTTACCGGCCGAATTGGTGGTGCTGAGCGCGTGTCAGACGGGTTTGGGAAAAGAAATTAAAGGAGAAGGGTTGGTGGGTTTGACGAGGGGATTTATGTATGCGGGGGCACCGCGTGTGGTGGTTTCTCTGTGGAATGTTGACGATCAAGTAACTTCTGAGCTGATGACACGATTTTACAAAAAAATGCTCCAAGATAAATTGGCGCCTGCTGCGGCACTGCGATCGGCGCAAATCGAAATGCTACAGGTTTCAGAATGGCAATCTCCTTATTATTGGGCTGCTTTTGGGCTGCAAGGAGAATGGAATTGAGCCCGCCACTGACATCGCCAGAAGGGGAAAAAGTGGGGGAGTCCGATATGAAGAAAATATTTCCTTCTTGCCTGTTCCCTCTTGCTTGTTCCCTCTTCCTTCCACATCCCATATTAATCGCCGACTTCCCCGACAACCTCCGCAGCAGCCTGAGTTTCGAGCCAGAGATTGAGCAGCAAGAGCTCCGCCCGATCGCCCAACACAGTCGCAAACACGCCGTCAGCCCCCTCAGACGCCTCAGAAATCCACGTACCGCGCAGAGTCACTTCTACAAAGTCAGCATCAGCAACACAAAGGTCGATCGCATCGTTGTCGTTTCGGCGGGCCTCAGATTCCAACAGAGACAGCGCCGCCAAATTTGCGGGCAGCAAAAATGCCGCAGTGCTCGGTTCGACGCTGATGCTTTGACCAACTCGCATAGCCAGCACAACTCGCAGCGCCACTAACTGTTCGGGAGATTGAGCCAAACGCTCGAGGTTAAAGCCCGTTTCAGTGTAAGTCAACTTCAGCATATTGACAGCCCTAAATTTGAAATTGAAAGTTTAAAATTGGTAATTGAAAATTGGCGATCGGGAATTTGGAATTGCGATTTAGGGCAGATTTTAGATGAGAATTACGCATCAATTTAAAATCTAAAATCTAAAATCTAAAATTCTTCCCATTCCCTATTCCCCTATTTGATATTCGTGCCAAAACAGTTCGGCAAAAGCAACAGTGGGGTGTATAGGAGCCTTTGGCTTAGTTCGCAGAGA
Organism: Microcoleus sp. AT9b-C3; assembly: GCF_036705485.1. Taxonomy (NCBI): domain Bacteria; kingdom Bacillati; phylum Cyanobacteriota; class Cyanophyceae; order Oscillatoriales; family Microcoleaceae; genus Microcoleus; species Microcoleus sp. AT9b-C3. The sequence goes on from NZ_JAUBUR010000010.1 coordinate 113,704, forward strand.
CATTCCGGCTTCTATGGGAGTTCGATCGCCCTTACGAGAGTTGCACCTTTCGCAAGCCGTCACCACGTTGTCCCAAGTATGCGGGCCGCCCTTCGATCGAGGCATGACGTGATCCAGCGTCAAATGCCGATTGCTACCGCAGTATTGGCAAGAATGAGCGTCGCGGCGCAGAACTTCCCGGCGATTGACCGGGGGCACTTTCCACAGGCGTTCCCTGTTACCAAAAGTCAAGCGGATTTGTTCGGGTACGTGGATGCTGGTGCTGGGCGATCGTACCACCCAGCCGTTGCCGATGCTAAAATCTAGAGGTTCAGCCTTGCCTGTTACCAAAAGTACGATCGCCCGTTTGATGTTGACACGGCTCATTGGTAGGTAATTCTGAGAAAACACCACCACAGATTGCCTCAATACATCAGTTACTACGGTCACGGCTTGCTCCTCCTCATCAATTTTGGATTTTAGATTTTGAATTTTGAATTTTGCTTGCTTCGTCAGCATTGGCTACATCTGGTTTTTTCCCAGTTCCCCAAGCGGATCGAATTTTTCAAATATCCAATCAAATGCCCCCGCTTCTGTTACGAGAGAAGCGGGGGCTAGAAAAACTGCTTTCATGCAAATTTTCATCCTGTCTTGGTACAGTCGTTTAGCTGTACCTCCCGCTTCGCGTATCTCGATATGGCTGTGCCACTTGCAGACCGTCCCGGTCTACCTCGTTGTAATGAATTTCTGCAATTTCTCCTAATCCACTATAACCGCGTTTATTTAGGCCCCGGCCCGCCCACGAGGTCGCTGCGACAGTCGCCAAACCCGTGCTAAAGACGTGCTGTAACGACTCGGAGCAACCCGTGGGGCGATCGCACTTCAGTTGATAGGTGGAGTAGGTGGGGAGAAATTTCACTGTAGGCAGAAGGTGGTTAAGAGGCTTTCAATCTAGCTGTAAACATACTACACTGATATTACAGATATGTCCACCCGTCACGGAGAAAAAATTATGCATACCCTACCTAGAACCTCAACCACCGAAATGGAAGTCACCAGCATTCGACTCGAAAGAGAACTCAAAGAGAGACTTAAAGAGCTCGCGGGCAATCAAGGCTATCAAGCTTTGATTCGAGATTTGCTCTGGAATTACGTGCAGCAGAAGTCTGGAGAGTATCGGCAGATGTTTTCTCGATCGGATATTCGAGCTAGCATTAATGCCACAGCACAGCAGGAGGAACGCTGCGCCCTTACAGGAGAGTTGATTCGACCGGGCGGGCCGATGTTATTAGGCCTGACGATGCACGGCGAAATGGTGCCGCTGAGTATAGGGAGTATGGCCGGATAAACCAGTTTATCGAAAATTTGTGAGAGCGATCGGCCTGGGGTGAAGGCCCCAGGCGCTGAAGATCAGACTATTTTAGATTTTAGATTTTAGATTTTAGATTTTAGAATGGCTTATAAAATAAGGGTTGGGAGCTTGCCTAAAGTCGGATTGTTTTTGGGAACTGGTATAAAAAAACTTCGGACAGTTTTTGATTGCCAACCGTAGAATAAGGGTTTCAAGGCGATTCGGCAATCGAACTACCAACTGACATCTTGCACCATTTTCAATAAGCTTTTTATGGGCGGACTCTCCTGCCCACCCCACAAGAAATTGCACTTGTTGTGGAACAGGCCGGAAAGCCTGTTCTTGAGAATGATCCAAGATGTGAGCTACCAACGAAAAATCGAGGGTTTCAGACTAAGAACTAAAAACAGTCCGGGCTATTGATATAAAATCCCGCAGTATTTAAACAATCTCTATTTAACGAACCGCGAAGACGCAAAGAACGCGAACGAAGATGGAGAAGAAGATAGCTAATGTTAGCAGTTCGCAATTCTGGTAACGCAGATCCTGATGCTCCAAAACGCGCGGGCTAGTGCTAAAATTTCCATCGGGCGTGCCGAACAGACGATCGTACATTTGATGAAAAAAATTAAAGTAATGCTGAAAAACCGCTACTTGACTGCTGCGAGTTCGATCGCCCTTCTCACAATTATTGCCGGATGTGCAGCTACTGAATCACCTCAACTTGCATCTCCCTCTCCTGTAGCTGAATCTTCCCCGCCCCCAGTTAAACCAAGTCAGCCTCAGCCCTTAATAGTCTCTGTTAGCAATCCCGAAACCCCCACAAATACCAAAATCCAGCAATATCTCAACGGGTTGGCCGCCCAAGGTTATGCCAAAGAAGACCAAGGCGTCTGGATGCAATCTGGCAATACTTTGCTAGCCAATCATCAAGGTACTGTTCCTCTGTCGGCCGCTTCTATTACCAAAGTAGCAACATCTCTCGTAGCATTGCAAAAATTCGGGCCGGAACATGAATTTATCACCTTAATTGGTACAACGGGAAAAATTGAAAACGGCGTATTAAAAGGCGATTTAATTGTACAGGGAAACGCCGACCCGTTGTTTGTATGGGAAGAGGCGATCGCCCTCGGTAACGCCTTAAATCAAAAAGGGATCAAGCGAGTCAGTGGCAATTTGATAATTGTCGATAAGTTTTACATGAACTTTGAACTCGATCCCCTCAAATCGGGAGAATTGCTCAAACAAGGATTGAACAGTGAAACCTGGCCCAGCGAAGCCGCCGCCCAGTATCAAACACTGCCTCCAAATACGCCGAAACCCCAAATAGCAATTGAGGGTACTGTCAAAGTTTTGTCAGCATCTCCCAATGACGTGCAGCCTTTAGTCAAACATTATTCTTTGCCCCTTGCTGAATTGATCAAAAAAATGAATCAGTACAGCAACAATCTCATGGCAGATATGCTAGCTGATACTGTCGGCGGCGCCAAAACTGTCGCGCAAAAAGCAGCAGCAGCAACCGGAGTTCCTCCCGCAGAAATTCAACTCGTCAACGGTTCGGGATTGAGCGAAGAAAATCGCATTTCTCCCCGGGCTGCTTGCGCGTTATTTATAGCTTTAGAACGCTATCTTCAACCTTACAGCATGACAGTTGCGGATGTCTTAACTGTAGTTGGGAAAGATAAAGGAATACTATCAGAACGGCCGCTTCCCCAATTAGCAGTAATCAAATCTGGCACGTTGGATAATGTTAGCGCTTTGGGCGGAGCCCTGCCCACTCAAAAACAAGAAACAGTGTGGTTTGTGATTATGAATCGCGGGGCAAATGTCGAGACATTTCGCACTCAGCAAGAGGTTTTGCTGAAAAGCTTTTTGAATGACTGGGGAAGTGTTCAAGTTTCGCCACCCGAATTAACCCCAAATCCTGCTAGAAGTAGTAAGGTATCTCGCAGCGAAATTGTTCAATAAGCTGTTGTGAATTGAAATTGTATATTCTGGGCGATCTCGGATGCCCACCCCACAAGAGAGTTTGTAGGGTGGGTGAACACAGAAATTTTGAATTTGCAACTAAAATAATGCAAGCTGATGCACCCTAGGAGTACAAACCAATTTAATTAGGTGTTTTTGCCCTAGCGACTACTATGCCGATCGCACTTTCGACTCTCCTAATATACCTCTGCAAGTCGTAAGCAACTGTCACATCCCCAGCGGGCGAAGCGTGAATTAAACCGAGGTTCCCGTCAGCATTCCGATAAACTAAACCCGTGTGGGTGACATCCAATCCTTTAACATCCGTGGCTACCGCTACAATATCCCCTGGTTTTAACTGAGAATAAACACGTTTTATCCGATTTGTTGGGATATAATTAACAATAGTTTTGGCTAACTCTGCTTCTTGGCTGACTATGCACTGATAAGTCGCTTCGTCTTTGACCATTTGCGGGTAACTGCTGCGGTGCTGGCTCATGAAATTTAGGGTTTTATTCATGGGAACTCCACCTAATTCAGCGGTGATATTTGCCACAGTTTGCCGTTTTTGATTGTCGTTAATCCATTCTGAAAAATAGTGCAACCTGCTGCAATAACCGTTCATTTTACCATTTAAATAGCGCTGTTGTTCTATGCGATTTACAAAATTTTGATAGTCGTAATCTTTTACGGCTACGCCCCTGGCGATCGCCAAAACGGTTTCTACAAATAAAACGCAATCAAATTTATTCAACGTTACGATCAACTTTTCTTCGCCGGATTCGTCCAGCAAACCAGCGGCGTAGGGTTTTCCTCGGAAATTATCGGCGATCGCCTGGACGATTTCTCCCATCGAGCGATCGTGCAAGTTTTGTTGTTTTGCATACTGTACAACCTGTTCAAAACGTGCTATATCTTCAGGTTGTGAAATGGTTTCTCTCTCGGTATTATTTGAGTCCGATCGTCTCGCCAGCACTTTCAGCAATTCGGAATAGGAAATTTCCGCTAAATTGTTGAAGTCCCACAACATACTCGGAAAACTGGACACAGTTTGCTTGTTTGTTATTTCCAGATTTTCGCTTTCTCCCGTCAAGGAAAACGCTACATCCGCGCCCTGTCCTGCTGTTTGTCGATCGACAACATATCCCGTAGCAGATTGAGACTGAAATGCCCAAACATCAGGTATCAAAGAATTATTCACGCCGACGATCGCAAATCCCAAAACCGCCAGACTCCAAAAATTTCTCATGTTTTTCAAAGGATTTTGCTTCAACTCAGTGCTATCCTGAAATTTTTACAATTACTAGAAGTCTCAATCAGCCTAGTAGGCCGATAAAATTGGCAACAGCGGACTAGATCGATACACTTGTCATTTAGATGCCGCCCTATTATAAACTGATCGTGCGAGTTTGATAGCACAAAACTGTAATGCAAGTAGAACGCCGACGCCGCCCCATCGGGCCCCAACGCCCAATCGAGTCCCGACGCCAAAGCACCGAGCGTCCAGTCCAGTCGCGACGCCAAAGCACCGAGCGCCGAGTCCCATCTCGTCGCCCAACCCAGACCCGACGCCCCATAGACCTCTTGCAAAAGTCGCTCTCAATTCTTGAAATTATCTGGGTTAATCTGCGTTCATCTCCCTTGTATCTGCGGTTGACCGATCGAGCTAAGATTCATGCAACAGGTCTAATCGAATCCCGACGCCAAAGCAGCCAGCGCCCAGTCGGACGCCGACGCCAAACCAGCGAAGGCCCAGTCCAATCCCGTCGTCGAGTCAGGACGAAATTTTCTCGGTTAAAATACCGTAACATCCTGTGCTTAATTGCCGGGGCGATCGCGTTCTTTTGGCTCGTCACAATACCGTTCAGAATTCGCCGTGCCCCAGAACCGCCAGTCATCTTGACTCAACAGCCCATCTCGCCTCAAGAAACACTCTCGCCTCCGACAATTGAACCATCGGAAAATTTAGCCGATCGTCAAAGCGACCCTACCTTTAGCTACAACATCAAAACACCTCCCAATCCCGTTTACTCTCAAGAATTGCAAGGGATTGTTGATGAATCTGTGAAGATTGCAACCAGCAAAGGACTACCGGCAGAACGGCTATCAATTACCTTATTTGATGTCAGCAATCCTAAAACTCATACCTTCGCCGGATATCAAAATCAAACTCTCCGATTTCCTGCTAGCGTTGCCAAGTTATTTTGGATGGCAGCCTTTTATGCTGCCATCGAAAAAGGCATCATTACGCAAAGAGAATCTGCCTTTAAAAACGACCTAGAGCAAATGATTCGCGTCTCCAACAACGATGCTGCCAGCAGACTTTTAGACAAAATCACAGATACAAAATCCGGGGGTAGGCTTGCAGGAGAAGAATTGCAAACCTGGCTGAAAAAGCGCACTCAAGTTAACACATTTTTCCAGTCAGCCGGCTACAACGATCTTCGTATAAGCACCAAAAATTATCCCATATACTATTTGAGGCAAGAAGGCCCAATCGGTCGCGACTTGCAATTGCGGGGCGATGCTTCCCAGCCGATTCGCAATCAAGTAACTACCGACCAAGCCGCCAGATTAATATATGAAATATATACTAGGCAAGCGGTTTCTAGCGTCGCCAGCCGCAAAATGGCTTATTTGCTGACGAGAGACTTAGACCCCAAGGCCTGGAAAAATGACCCCAGCAACTCGATACAAGGATTTCTCGGCGAATCTTTACCAACTAATATTTATTTTGGTTCCAAAGTGGGCTATACTTCCAAATCCCGCAGCGAAGCGGCTTTTGTTAGAACTTTAGACGATCGCGCGATTTATATCTTAGTTGTTTTTGCAGACGATCCGGCTTATTCCAAGGACGAAACAGCCTTTCCGGCAATTTCCCGATACGTTTTTGATCGGCTAAATGCTCGTGGCCCGCTCACTGTGCAGTGATATGGAGTAGGGCGGTTCACTCTTTTTTGTATGAGGACTTACGCAAAAAAACTGGTTTCTGCCACAAATCCCCACTGGCGACCAAAAAAAACCGGTTTCTTATACCCTGTGTGCAAGTCCTAATTAGGTTTGTACTTATGAAGTCGGTCTGGGAGCATCTCATATTTGTAAAAACACTTCTTCTGGCTCCTTCCTTATTCCTCTTTTCTCCTGGCTCCTGACTCCTGACTCCTAACTCCAATTTTGGGCTTGGCTGCTTTCATTGAGATGCTCCCGTCGGTCTTCTCTCGTCGCCCTTGGGCAGACTACAAACAATCAGTTAAACAATTGATTGACCTTCATCATCCAGGATACAAGCCCCCGGATTCATTCCAACGCGCAGACTCAGGACCGGTGAAATAAAAAACCTGTATCCGATGAAACTTGCCCCCCGAATTTATCCGTGGGGTCAATGCTTTAATTCTAAAATCTAAAATCTAAAATCTAAAATCGATGAAACTTGCCCCCCGAATTTATCCGTGGGTTCAATGCTTCAATCTAAAATCTAAAATCTAAAATCTAAAATCGATTGACCGGACACAATTTAACTGGGGCGAAAGGATTCGAACCTCTGAATGGCGGGACCAAAACCCGCTGCCTTACCACTTGGCGACGCCCCAACGTCTTAACCTTCACTATCTTAACATTCAAACACAGCAATCTGTCAAGCATTTTGACAATAAAATTTAAAAAATCTTTTTGAAACCGATCGCCCGCAGGTTTATTCTTTGAGCGCAGGGGGGCGAGCTACCGGGATTTCAATCCTGAAATCAGCTCCCTGTCCCGGTTTCGAGATACAGTTCAAACTTCCTCCGTGTTTTTCCACCACAATCTGGTAGCTGATAGACAAGCCGAGTCCCGTACCCTTGCCCACAGGTTTAGTGGTAAAGAAAGGGTCAAACAAGTGGCATTTAGCTTTTTCGGCCAATCCCGGCCCGCTGTCTTGAATCCGAATCACCACAACTTGACCCATCGACTTTCCTGACTGATCTGCCTCCGAGTCTGGGGCCACCACCGCCGTCGAGATTTTGATCGTCTTGGGTGGGGGCTGATTTTCCAAAGAGTCGATCGCATTCGCCAAAATATTCATAAATACTTGGTTTAGCTGTCCGGGATAGCACTCTACCTTCGGCAAGTTGCCGTAGTCTTTAATTACCTCAATTCCCGGTATTAGCCCATTTGACTTCAACCGGCTCTGCAAAATCAGCAGCGTGCTGTCAATCCCTTCGTGAATGTCCACCAGCTTCATCTCTGCTTCGTCGTGCCGTGCGAAGTTCCGCAGAGACAGGACAATTTGGCGGATGCGTTCAGTTCCCATCTCTATTGAAGACAGAATTTTCACCAAATCCGGCACTATGAAATCAACATCGATTTCTTCGTTTTTGTCAAGAATTTCGGGGCAAGGCTCGGGGTAGTGCTTTTGATACAAGTGCAGTAAATCCAGCAGATTTTTCATGTACTGCTTGCAATAAGTCAAGTTGCCGTAAATAAAATTAACCGGATTGTTAATTTCGTGGGCGACGCCGGCGACCATTTGACCGAGAGAGGACATTTTTTCGTTTTGGATGAGCTGAGCTTCTTTCTGCTGCAACTGCTGCAAAGTTTCCGTCAGTTGGCGGGCTTGAGTTTGAGCCGCTAAGGCTGCCGCCCGGGTTTGGGCGTAGAGTTCGGCTTGGTCGATCGCGATCGCCAGTTGATCCACCACCGCTTGCAGCAATTCCACTTCGCTCGTGGCCCAGGAACGGTTGCTGCTGTAATGGTTGCAAACTACAGCACCCATTTGACCGGAGCGAGTCTTGAGCGGCAGCAGCAGGTTAGAAACAATCCCGAGACTGGTCAAAAAATCTCGCGTCGGCTGTTCGATGCACAGTGCTGTTGCCGCGTCCCCGATCCGGAGCGTTTGGCGGTGGCAAATTTTCTCGGCCAGCAGGGTTACTTGTTCGATCGGGTATTCTGTAAGCCGCTCTTTGAGTTCGGGATTTGCCGCCTCGTGGGTGATTGCAAAGCTTGGCTGCCCGTCTGGCGAGATGGAATACCACAAAAAGTAGCACTGGTCAACCTGCAACAAGCTGCGAATTTCGTTGACAGCCGTATCTAAAATTTTGTCGAGGTCGAGGGAATTCCGCATCTGGCTGGCGAGGCCGAAGAGCAGACCTTCCCGGCGGCTCAACAATTCTTCTCGGGCCGTGATGCGATCGATCGCCACGGCGATGGCGTTAGCCATGCAGCTCAGGACTTCTAGCGCTCCCTCGCTTACCAAAGCGCTACTGCACAGAGCCATCACTCCCACCAGCCGCTCCTCCACTATCAGCGGATAGGCAATGGCGCACAGAGACGGGTTCGACAGTAGGCATACAGGAGCCGTTTGGAGTTTTCCCGGTTCTGCTCGCACCCAATCTTCTATTTCCCGTTGCCACCCTTCCGTGGTGAGTCCTGAATCGGCCTGCAATTCTAACTGCTCTGTCTGCGGGTTGAACGTCCAGATACTCGCCTCTTTGGCGTCGAGGTAATCTACCATTGCCTCGGTGCAGCGGTTGAGGATGGGCGATATTTTCCCACCTTGTCCGAGGGCTGCACCGACTTTAGCTTGCAGAGCTCCCAAGCGAGCTCGCTCTTCTAGCGACGCGGCCGTTAGTTGGCTGGAGGTGTCCCGGGGGCTGGCAACAATTTCTCGGATTGCTTGGGTATCGTCCGCGCGCCCGATGCCCCCTGAAGTTTCCCACAAATATTGAGATTTGCCGGTTTCCCCGCTCCTGGGGAGCTTTTTTGTTCGGTATCTTCTCGTGCCGCTCTGTGGCGTCTGTTCGCCACACAAGCTGGATCGGTTCGAGCCACGAACTAACTCCGAGATTAGCTGGGTGTCGGAGGTGATATCTTCTACTTCTGGCAAGTGTTTCTGGGCTTTGAGTAATTGCCAGCGCAGATCCACCAAACTCGCAACTTGCCGACCCAAAGCTTCTATAGCTTCTATCGTTTCTTTTGTCAAGTCTCTCGGCACGGAGTCCATGACGGATAGCACTCCCAGCATCTGCCCATCGGAGGTCATGACTGGGATTCCGGCGTAAAACTTCACGAAGGGGTAGGAAACCGTCAGCGGATGCTCGGCAAATCCCACGTCTGTGGAAGCGTCTCGGACAATGGCCACAGGCGGTTCCTTGAAGGAATTTGCAGGGGGTTCGATCGCAAATTCGGGAGCAACTGGCGGTTGTTGCAGGGAAATTGCCCGGTCAAATTCCGAGTTTGAGTTTGAGCTCTGGGCGAACTCTTCGGGAGTTCGGTCGAGGGCGCGAGCGCAAAAATTCAGGTAACGGGGGGCCAAAGTTCGATCGATACCTAACTGCGACTTCAACCAGTGGCGATTACCGTCAATCAAGCTCAAGAAAGCAATAGGAGTTCGGCTGATCTGAGCTGCCAAACCGACCAAACTGTCCAAGCAAGCGTCTGGAGCAGAGCCGAGAAGCTGATACAAGTCAATGTTATGGAGCTTGAACACTTTTTCACCAAGAGGCAAGGGTGCTTTCATCATGTGTAACTGCCCGTCTAGTTGCTGGCAACCGCCCTTCTCAATACTTTAGAGAAAAACAAGCTATGAATTGTGTGATGGGAGACTGTGGGCGCAACTTCGGCGCAGGCTGCTTGCGCCGAATTCAAACTAACCTCTTGACTGATCGGGAAACTTTTGAGTTATCGGAGTTAGAGCACCCCAGATCTTAAGACTATATAAATTATACTTCCAGTTGACTATGCTTTTGAATACCTCCGGCTCTCTAAACCTCAGAGCCTCTGTTGGGAGGAAGCCGCTTTCCAAAATATATGACGATTGCTTACCTAGAATTTTTTAATCAGTTTAATTGTATTTTAACAGACTTGTCTAATCGTGGGTAGCTGGCTTGCTGGTAGATTTAAATCAGGGGTTTGTGCCACAATACCAGTGTCCTTTACCGAGCTGTGCCTTAGCCGGGAGTTCAACTACAGTTAGGAGATGAATTACAAAAGATTGGTAAGATGTTAAACTTTGTAACAAGAGTTGTTCAAACTCGACCTTTTAGGGTTTCTGGGCGCAGATGCACATTTTGCAACTGTTGTAATTGCCGATCGACCACTCTCCCAATTCCTTTTTTCGAGTTAGAGGTAAAAAAACAGGGTAATGTTTCAACTAACGCTCGAACGGGGTTGACAATTATTGTGTAGAGGCAACTCTCAAAAAATAACTGCAGGAAGTATGTTTTGTATTTTCAAGAACTATAAATAAACAGGGAGAAGAATATGTCTGCAAGTAGCAGTCAAGTACCAACTATTTTGGCAGTTGATGATAGCGTCGTAATGCAAGGACTTGTTAAACAGGCCTTAAGCAAAGAGTTTAGAGTTCTCGTAACAGACAATGCAGTGGATGCTTTGTCAACTATTTATCACGAACAAATTTCTGTTTTGTTGCTGGATGTTTCGATGCCTGGTATTGACGGATTGGAACTCTGCCGTACGGTGCGGAGCTTGCCTCAGTTTCAGAATTTGCCGATCGTAATGCTGACAGCGCGAGATGGAGCCTTTGATAAGGTACAGGGGCGTTTGGCGGGAGCAACAGAGTATTTAACTAAGCCGTTTGATGCTGATAAGTTGCGCGAGGTAATTGGTAAGTTTATCAAAATCAAATAATTGGACTTAGAAAAAAAATTAGTTTTGAGTAATTTAATGAAGTAATTTGAGTAATTAATGAACTAAAAAGTTCCGATCTCGCTCTCTGATCCTCGACTTCTTTAACAAGTCGGGGGGCCGGGTATTCTGCACAATTTGCGAGGTAAGTCCTAAATTTTTAATTTAGCCAGGAGTAGGGGAGCGATCGCACTCACAGGTAGAACATATTGGGCGGCACCGAGGGCGATCGCCTCCTTGGGCATTCCGAAGACAATGCAGCTAGCTTCGTCTTGGGCGATTGTCAACCCCCCTTGTTTGGCGATAGCCAACATTCCGTCAGCACCATCTCTACCCATTCCTGTCAGCAAAACTCCCGCTGCTGCCCGGCCATAAAAATTAGCTACCGACTTAAATGTCACCGTTACAGAAGGGCAGTGTCCCGCGACATGAGCAGCTTCTGAATAAACAAATCGCCCTTGAGAGTCAAATTCTAAATGACGTTTTTCGGGCGGGAAATAAACAGTTCCTGCTTGGGGCAATTCCCCAAAAGAAGCGATCTTAACAGGCAGTTTCGATTCATTACCCAGCCAATCAACTAATCCTTGCAAAAAACCTTCACTGATGTGCTGGACACAAATTATAGGCACGGGAAAACTAGCCGGAAGTTTAGAAATAATTGCGTACAGTGCTTGCGGCCCCCCTGTAGAAGCCCCTATAGCCAATACTTTAATAGTTGAGAATTTAACATTTTCGTTGGAAAATTGGTAATTAGGAACTGGTGCTTGGTTAATTTTTACAATTTGATTATTATCTTGCGTTGGCATTTTTTTTTGATGCCGTGTAAATACTTTAACTCCTGAGAGAATTTTAACTTTAGCTATTAATTGATTGGCTAGGCGAGCGTAATCAGATACCAACCCGCCAATCGGTTTCGGAAAAACATCCAATGCACCAGCATTTAACACTTGAAATACATTGTGAGTATCATTCGCTTGCACTGAAGCACTAATTACTAAAATTGGTAGCGGATATTTCTTCATTACTTCTTCCGTAAATTCTAACCCGTTCATTGGTGCCATGTTCAAATCCGTACAGATTACTTGGGGCTGAAGTTTGGGGATTAATTCTAGTCCTTCTAATCCGTTGCAAGCGGTTCCTACAACTTGGATGTCTGGCGAGGACTCAAAAATTCGTTTGAGGACGATCGTAACTACTGGAGAATCTTCAACTAACAATAGTTTAATGGGCGATAACATCTATTTGCTGGAAAATGGGGCATGGGAAATGGGGAATAGGAAATTAGGCACTTGTAATGCCCTACGACTTACTTCCCTTAAGCTTCGTGAGCGGGCAAGCCGCGCAGAGCGAGTGGCTAAGCTCAGTACAACTACCTTAGTAACCGCGTAGTCAAAGTATGGGGTATTAAGCATCCATGCACTGGCAACTGTGTACTGGGCACTGGGCATTGGGCCTTGCTAATTGGTAGTAAATAACAAATCCCTAATAACCAAGGACTAATGACTCTTGACTAAACTAACCTTTTTAGGGTATCTACCAAAACATCTTGATTGAAAGTACCTTTAGGAATATAAGCATTTGCCCCCGCATCCGCCCCTCTTTTTCTATCTTCATCCGATGCCAAAGATGTCACTAAAATTATCGGCAACTCACTGTATTCTTTTTGCTCCCGAATCTTAATAGTCAGGGCCAAACCGTCTAAATTTGGCATTTGTATGTCAGAAATCACAGCATCAAAATCGCGAGTTTTTAATTTATGGAAAGCATCCAATCCATCTACCGCAGTCACAACTTCGTAACCCGCACCTTCCAGGATGCGTTTTTCTTGAGTGCGCGTGGCGATCGAATCTTCTGCTAATAGTATAACTTGTTTTCTGCTGCCAGTCTCAAGTTGCGATCGCGCACTCCCAACCCCACGGGACGAAACTTGCTGGCGTACAGATTTTATCAAATCGTGGGGATTGAGTACCATACAAACTTCCCCAGTACCCAGAATTGTGGCGCCCGAAACATTTCGCACCCGTTTCAGCAATTGACTTTGAGGTTTCATCACCACATCCTGTTCGTCTATCAAAGCATCTACAAATAATCCCAATCTTTCCTCCCCAACTTTCACAACAATACAAGGCATTTTTGAAGAAGTTGAATTTAGAAAGTAGTTTTGATTTTTTCTCAGAGCTTCGCTCCCGTTTTCCTGTCTCAAATACCGATTTTTTTGCCCCCCTTGTCTATTGTTTAATTCTAGTAAATCTGTCAGATGAGCAACTGACAGAGGCTGACCATTTGAAAGTATAGTTTCCTTACCTTCTATAGCAAATATCTCAGACTGAGATACCTGTTGAGCCGTGTCTACAAACTCCACTGGCAGAGCATAAGGAATATCTTCAACTATGACTATTAATACATTTGCTGTAGCTAAAGACGTGCTGATTTGCAGCTTCAAAGTGCATCCTTTTCCCGGTACAGAGTCTACTTGAATACTACCTTTTAAAGCTTCAACATTAGTACGAACTACATCTAAACCCACCCCGCGCCCCGATACTTCTGTAACAAAATTTTTTGTCGAAAAACCAGGAGTAAAAATTAAAGATTCTACTTGACTTTCGGTCATTTCGGCCAGTTGTTCAAACGTACAAATATTACGTTTTACAGCCGTTTGTTTAATGCTTTCTAGATTTAGTCCGCGGCCATCATCAGCAACTTCAATAATAATATTGCTAGCCACATTATAGCCTTTTATTCGGAGAGTAGCCACGGGAGGTTTACCTAGTTTTTTACGATCCTCAACAGTTTCAATACCGTGGTCGATCGCATTTCTAATCATGTGCATTAAAGGGTCTTTCATTTCCTCTAAAATGCGTTTATCTACTGTAGTTTCCCCTCCTTCAATCACTAATGCAACTTCTTTACCTTCCCGTTTCGCTAAGTCTCGAACAGTGCGAGGAAATAAATTAAAAATAGTAGACAAAGGCAGCAGTCTCAGAGTGCGAATTCCTGATTCTAATGCCTCAGCGATTAATTCGAGTCGGGCAGTATCTTCATAAACGCGATTTCTCAAGCGGTTGACTAAAGTTCCGAGACGTTCTAAACGTTCTTCTGTACCTTGATAGTAATCCTGCAATTGGCTATATTTACCGTTGGCTTTAATACCGTTTTCATCTATTTGCATCCGATCGACATTCAAGCTCGTCACAAAATATTCTCTGCTCCACTCTTCCCACAAAGTTGTAATTTGTTCGATCTCTGCAACTCGGTGTCCTAGCCGAGTTTTTGTGACAGTAAGTTCCCCTGCTTGAGTCATTAAATCGTCTAAATTTTGAGTAGCAACGCGAATGGTTTCAATGCGGTAAGATGAGGTTGAGGAGGCAGTAACTGCAGACTGCGAAGCCGACGCAGTGGCTGGTTCAGAAGGTGCAGGCAAGTTTTGAGCTTGCCGTAGAAATTCCGGCTTGGATTGTAAGGGTAAAAAAGAGGAATTTTTCTCTAAGTTAAGGGCTTGAGAAGTTTCAATATTTGTTTCTAGTTCTTGAATAGGATGCTCAGTAAATTGCGGTTCTACCAAGGGTTGTTCTGGTACTTGTGAAGATGAGGGATCTACTATTGAGGCTGCTGCCTGTGGCTGTGGCTGACTAGAAGCACCCATCATGCTAGCGAGGATGTAAAAAGTATTAACGCCGGAATCTTCCCCGGTAACGGCTTCGTTAACGAGTTTCCGCATGGCTTCTAAACCTTGCGAAAGTCGATCGCTAATATCCGAATTCAGTTGAGTTTCTCCCCGCTTGATGCCTCCCAAAATATGCTCAATTTGATGAGCTAAAGAGGCTACATCTTTTACCCCTAGCATCCCTGCATCACCTTTAAGAGAATGGGTTTCCCGCAACAATTGTTCTAACTTACCTAAGTCACTCGGATGTTGTTCTAAGTACAGCAGTCCGTCGTCTAGTTTCTGCAAGTGTTCTTGACTAGCGACTTTAAATACATCTCGAAGTTCTTGATCTTCAATCATCATATATGTTTTTGAGTAATAGGTAATTGAGCATGGCTCATGGGTAAGTGGTAATGATAATTATGTTGAATAGTCAGTCAATTGCTAATGACTAATGATTAATGACTACACTACTTCTTTAAGATTAAATGCAGCTTCTGTGAGTTGTTGAGTACCGATTTTAACTTGAGTAATGCCACTGACTGTTTGAGACGCGGATTCCTTCAGAGAACTCATGGCATCACCTACTTGCTGAATTGCGATCGCCTGCTGTTTAACATTAAATGAAATTTGCTGGTTGCTAGCAAACACCAGATTGCAAGCTTCCCTCACACCCGTAAAAGCTTCTGCCGTATCTTGTGCTGTTTTTACCCCTTCTGCAACTGTTTTGCGACTATCTTCAGTTGCTTTCACCGTTGAGTTGATCGCACCCTTAATTTCTGGAATAATACCATTAATCTTTTGTGCTGCTTGTTGGCTTTCATCTGCTAACTTACGAATTTCGCTTGCTACCACCGCAAAACCTTTACCGTACTCGCCGGCTCTGACTGCTTCAACAGCGGCGTTGAGAGCCAGCATATTAGTTTGGCTGGCTAAATCGCTAACCAAACTTGCGAGAGTCGATATATTGCCAATCTGACTCGTGCTGTCGTCGAGTCGATGATTTTGCTTAGAAATTGCCACCACAGCTTCTCTAAGATTCAGCATTTGATTGAAAGTTTGATCTACCTTTTTAGTACCTTCTTCGGCTAAATTTAAAGCTTGGCGAGCGGCAATGGCAACAGACTCAGCTTGCTCGGCTGTTTGCTGAGAAGATCTGCCCAAATTTTCTATAGTTATAGTTGTTTGATTAACCGAGACAAATTGCCTATTTGCTATTTGCTCTTGTCGGTTCATATTTGATTCTATTTGCAGTGAAAATGACGATATTTGGTAAATTAACCCCCGAATCAGAGCAACAATTTTTTGCAAAAACAACCATCCAAATCCCAGCACCACCGCCAGGGAAACAACAGCAATAAATGCAGCTATTTTTTGAAGAGAATCGATCGAATCAAATAGCAATTTTTTGGGTGAACTATCCACAATTACTAAAAATTTTTTTGTATTTTCTTTGCTGGGAAAAACTGTATTATAGCTAATCACTAGCTCCCTATCATCAATATTTCCCTGACCCCCTGAGAGTATTTTAGCAACAATGTCTGCTGAATAATCATTTTGGACATTTTCCTTAGTTTGGAGTTCAAATCCCCATGCTTTTTTAGGATTGGGATGAGCCAGATAATACCCATCTTGATTTAAGATAAAAGATTGCTCTGATAATTCATGATTAAAATTTTTAACCCTATCGATCAGAGTGCTACCCAGAGCATTGCTAATCAAAATACCTTGTCTTTCTCCTTTGGAATTAAAAATAGGAGTTGCGTAGCGAATTGTTGGCTTGTAAGGAACTTCTATTTTTCCCCTTTCCTGATTCAGCTCTAAAGAAGACACATATACTTCTCCTAATTTTAGCTTCATAGTTGCCATAAAGTAATCTCGGTCTGCTTTATTTTGTAGTTGAGACTCTGGAATAACTTGGATATTTCTGCCGTCAGAATCTACGCGCACGATCTCCTTGCCACTATTATCTATGTAACGCAATTGCATATAATACGGCTTGGCTTCCATCATAGCTAAAAATGTGAGTTGCATTCGATAAACCCAATCTTTATAAGTTGAATTAGTTTGTTTGTCTACTCCATTTCCTTCTCTAGCTCTAATCATTCCCTGAACAGGGGGAGTTTTGCGGAGAAACAAAATATCTGCTCTCAGATTTTCAAATTTGTTAATCATTTGATTAGCAGTAGAATTAACACTGTCACTAAGGGTTATTAATGCTAAATTTTGTAGTGCTTCTGTTGAAGAAGCAATTCCATACCAACCAACAATAGATACGGGGATTAAGGTACTTAAAATTAGGAGGACTAGCAGGCGGTGCTGCATTTTTTGGAAAAATTTGTTCATTATTGGTTACGGCGAATTAGTTACGGGGAAATTGTACGCGAGCATAGTCTAAGTATAGGGAATTGGGAAATTGTACGCTCGCTTAGGTCAAGTATAGAGAATTGGGAAATTGTACGCTCGCTTAGGTCAAGTATAGGGAATTGAGACTTGGTAGGAAATAAAAAATAACAACTCCCAAATAATAACTCACAACTAACTATACTCCTGATTTGAGATTAGGTTCTGATTTCCAAGAAACAAGTTATTGCTCCCGTTAATATCGCTGGAATTTTACCGCGACAAATCGCCAAAGCAATTGCTTTAATTTTTAAGGATATATTTGGCATTTTTTGGGAACTACTCATAATTCATCGCTCTCCTACAAAACTGCTTTCAAATCTAAGGCTGCTTCATTCAATTTTTGAGTCCCGACTTTAGTTTGACTGATACCGCAAGCGGTTTGGGCTGCGGCTTGATTGAGGGAGTTCATAGCTTGCACTACCTGTTCGATCGCGATCGATTGCTGTTTGGCATTCAGCGAAATTTGTTGAGAGCTCAAAACCACATTGTTAATGGCATTGGCAACTCCTGCAAATGCCGCTGCGGTTTCTGAGGCAATATTCACGCCGGATTCCACTGTTTTAGTTCCTTCGTCTGTCACCATTACCGTTGAGTTAATCGCCTTTTGAATATCAGCAACTAATAGATTAATTTGTGCTCCTGATTTTTTACTGCGATCTGCAAGTTTGCGAATTTCTGACGCCACCACGCCAAACCCCTTGCCGTGTTCTCCCGCCCGCACTGCTTCAACAGCAGCATTGAGTGCTAACATATTAGTTTGATTGGCCAAATCGCTCACTACAGTTGAGATATTACCAATGTGATCTGTTTGTTCGCTCAACTCTATAATTTGTCCTTGGATATCTTGAACTTTAGTTTTCAGAGTTGCCATTGCTTCTAAAGTTTGTTCTACAGCTTTTGTGCCACCGCCAGCTAAATTCAAAGCTTGCATTGCTTGAACCACGGCGGTTTCTATTTGCTGTGATGTCGCCCTAGAAGATGCTCCCAATTCGTCCATTGTAGTAGTAGTTTGATTTACTGAAGCTGCTTGCTGACTTGCCATCCGTTCCTGTTCTTCGACGGTGGCTGCAATCTCAGTGGAAGAAGTGGCGATCGAGCTAATTGCCCGATCGATAGTTTGGGCAATTCCTGACGAAATCAGCCAAGCTATAACCGCACCTAACACCAATAAAAACACAGAACCAAATACCAATGCCGAGAGCAAGAAAACTAAAGATTGCTTCGTTCTTTCTGTAGCTTGATTAATGGCTTTTACTTCTATTTCGCGAAATTGCTTATTTAGGGCCACAAATTCCTCCACAAATTTGGTCTGTTTTCCTGTGTTAAATATAGCCAATGCTTCGGCTCTCTTATTTTGTTGTACTAAAACAACTATTTGGTTAGAACCATCATAATATTCTTGGCAGAGATCTAACATCCTGTCTAAACGACTTCTCTGTTCAGGATTTTCGATTTTCAAATCCGCACTCTTACCCGACTGAAGAGCTAATTCTCTCCCTGTCTGAAAATCCTTTAAAAAGTTAGGATTTTTATTAATGAAATACCCGCGCAAGCCTCGTACCATTTGTTCAGCACCTGCGGACATATCATTTGTGTATCTGATAACATTTTCGATTCTTTCTACTTCTTGAAAATTATTCAATACCTGATTAGTAGTTGTATAAACTAGCAAGGGAAAACCCAAGTATATAGTTGCGGGCGCTACATAAGCCAGCAGCATTCTATTTCTAATATTTAATTTTATTAACTTAGAAAACATATTTTTCTCCTTAATTTAAGCACGTGCATATACGAATTAGATTCCTTAGTCCAATCTCGCTTGAAAAGCGGATTTTGTATAACTCACTACGCTTGGGTTAAAACTATTTATTCCTCAGAGATCCCCCTTGCATCCCCCGCATCGTTGCGAGAACTTTGAGTAAGTTCTTGTCCCCCCCTTGAGAAGGGGGCGCCAGGGATATCGAGCTTAACTCAACCGTATTGTGATATAACTAACTTCTTTAGTCCTGGACGCATTTCAAGATAATTCTCTCATGGGAAGTCCCGCTCGTTACCAGTCCTGAGCTCTGCGTTGGCTTGGGATTGCGAAGGAAATGAAGTATCAAGCCAGATGCTTCACTTGACTCATCATACATAGGCTGTGCGTAAGTCCTGTTCTTGATTTGATTCAAACCTCTTCATCAACAACTAATCCTCCTTTTGTCAGCAGTTTTTGTAAGTTCAGAATAGCCATCATTTTTTCCCCGTAAATAGCTGTCCCCCGTAGATATTCGCGGTTGGCAGAATGCAGTCCTGCTGGAACAGCCGCCATTTCCGACACATTTAAGTATATAATATCTAATATTTCGTCAACAACTATACCAGTGACCAAATCCGCGACTTCAACAACGATCGCCTTAGAGAGATAATTTGCAGCCTCCCACATATTTAAAGACATATTTAAAACATTGCGAATATCAATTAGCGTCAAAATTTCTCCCCGTAAATTCATATTTCCAACTATGCGATCGGGAGTGCAAGGAACCGGAGTTACTTGGCTAATGTCAGTAAATTCGCGCACTAGATCCAAAGGAATACCAAAGTATTCGCCATTCAAAACAAACACCGCCAGGGACATATTAATTGCAGCATCATTTTCCCCCTCGCCTTGTAGCCTCAAATTATTAGCCCGCGATTTAAAAATTGCCTTTTCTTCCGGCGTAGCTTGCGGGCAAAAAACGTGACGCTTGCTCAAAATTTTAGGATTTGCTCCTAACAATTTTGCATTTATTTGCCTCTGTAAACTTTTCGTCTCTGCCTCACCTGCTGTTTCTTCCCTACCTGCATTGCTTGGAAAAACAGACCAGCTTTCCTCTGACTTTTCGGGAGAATATTGAATTAAGCGATCGAGATTCAGCAGCATGATAATATCGGCTTCGCAGCGGGCCACTCCAGCGACAAAATGATGGGAGGCTTCTGAATTGTCTCGCCCGTAAGATAGCTGGGGAGTGATGGCATCTTCTGAAAGTTCTCTAACTTCGCGAACTTGATTGACAATTATACCGACTTTCAATTCTTGCCACTCGATGACGATCGTACTATCTGTCACAGCATACTCCTGCCAAGCGTATCCAAAACGCAGATTCAGATCCATCACGGGCAGAATTTCGCCCCGAAGGTCGATCGCCCCAACAATATCTTGAGGTGCTTCTGCAATTGCTGTCAACTCCGGCAGAAAGAAAATTTCCCGAACGTAGCAGGCTTCTATACCGCAGAGAAAACCGTTCTGTTCAAAGATAAGATACGGTTTAGTTTCCATATTTTAGTGTACAGTTTCTTTACTGTATAATTTTAACAATTTTTTTAACATTAATCAGAACTTGACTAGCTGTCATTTTCCCCTGTGAATCTATGGGAGTGCTGGGCGGTAGTGCTTTCAGGATTTCACAAGATGAATTGTACATTTTAAGAGCTCTTTTTACTTGACCTTCTTTATTGTATATATTCCCTAGTTCTATATAAGCTGAAACAAAAGATGGACACATATAAATAGTCCTCTTTAATAAATTCTTTGCTGTTTCCAACTGCCCCTGTTCCTCAGCAATTTGAGCTTGTAAATAATCAGTATATACTGAACCAGGCTCTACTTTTCTCGCTCGATTACAGTATTCTATTGCCTGAGAATAATTGCCGGCATTTGCCTGAACTTGAGCGATTAAAAAATAAGCATCAAAATTATGCCCCTGCAAGTCTATTGCCTCTTGTGCCTTGTTGATTGCCTCAGCATAATTTTTATTTTTAAAGGATTTTTTGGCCTCTAAAATTAGCATTTGAGGCGTTTTAGTTTGAGTATTTTCTGCTATTATTTTTTCTGTAACTGACACGGCAGTGTTCGGCAAACCTTCCTCCCGATAGGGAGAGGGCAGCATCTTCCCCAGCGGATTACTTGTTTTTAATACGGGTGGCATCTCTATCTCGGGAAAATTGCTGTTAGTAGTAAAACGAGGTGGCATCGTTTCCCCTGTTAGCAACTCACCACTATCATCGCCCATAGTATCTGCTTTGGGCAATTCCCGAAAAGCCGAGTTTGCTTCCCCTACCGTCGCAACCCTAGACTCTATTTGAGAGCCTTCCTGCATTACTGAATCCCGACGCTGATAAACCACCGACTCCGGGAAAATCTTGGGTTCAAACTCGTTCATAATTTGACCGTAAACTTCAGCGTGACCGGTCATTAAATATCCTCTAGGTCTCAGGGTATTGGCAAATTTTTTCAGTACCAGTGAAATATACTTATGTTCAAAATAAACAAACACGTTTCTACACAAAATTAAGTCGATGTTATAAAGATTTTGGTAAATATTAGGAAACTCATCTGTGATTAAATTTACACAGCTAAAGCTTACACTTTCGCGCAATTCTAGATTAATTTCCCAATCATTTTGCCTCGGATGAAAATACTGCTTTTGTATCTCCGGTTCAACCAAGCGAAATGACCAATGACTGTAAACTCCCTGGGGCGCTTTTTTGATTACTTTTTCATTGATATCTGTACCTAAAATTAATATTTTCCATTGTTCCCAATCGGGAATCAATTGTTTTAAAACAATAGCTAAAGAATAAGGTTCTTCACCGGTAGAGCAGCCCGCACTCCAGATTCGCAGTGTCGGCTGCATTCCCAATGTCTTGTGCAAGTTTCTTTTCTGCTCTATCAATTCAGGAAAAATTACTTCTTTTAACAGATAAAACTGTCCTTTATCTCGCATAAAATAACTTTCAATTGTTGTCAATAGCAATACTAATTCTGACCATTCCTTTTTACTTTCCCAATTTTGGGCTGTTAAAAGCTTATAATATTTTTCGGGTTCTGCGATTTTTTTTGCTCTCATCCGAGTCAAAATTTTATGAGACAAACCAGCTCGATCTTGGGATCTAATTCGCACACCAATCTCAGTAGTAATTAAGTTGATAAATAGCTGAACTATGGAATCATTCATGTCAACTCAGGTAGATTAATTTAATAATTTGGAAAGTGGCAACTTTTACTGAGCTGGTGCTGAGTTTGTGCTGAGCATAGCTGCTAGCCTGCGGCTCATCCGTTCGCAAAGCCGCAGGGAGCCGAAGGGAAGTGCGTAGCTGAACTATTGGGAATTGGGGAACTTGTAAGCTCGTGTAGTCGAAGTATTGGTAATTGGAAATTGGGGAATTAGAAATTAGAAATTGGGAAGGGAGCCGATCGCCTTAACAAGAACAGTGTTACACCACATCATATCAGAAAGTGGCCAGCTACTTAAAGGAAAAAGGCAAAAGGTAAAAGACACAAGCCAGGAAAAAATTATCCCTTCTGCCTTCTACCTTCTGCCTTCAAAGGCACTACTCTCCAACTTTAAGCTGGATATATCCGCAGGCGGCGATTGGGTTCTTCCCCAAAACTGTGGGATTTCAGGTGATAGTGTTCCACAAGTTCGTGCTGCATTTTGCGGACGTTGGGAGAACGAGGCAGGAGTTCCACCGGCTGTCCCTTCGGAATGACAATTTGCTCGACTGCCAAACGGGTTTCTTCGAGAGCTTCGAGCTCATCAGAAGAACCGCTGCGGGCGAATAAGGCGAGGTCTGCCACTTCCGGGGTGCCGGGGTCATCCATGTCCAACAGGCGCCGCAAAGCTCTCGCTACGTGGGGAATAGTGGCGGCCTTAATTGTGTGCAGGGGAACTTGGCGAGTTTTGGCCAAGTGCCTCAATTTTGACTGGTTCCGAACGTTCGATCGTAAAGCCACAACCACGTCAGCACTCTCAATATCCTTCGTCAGCAGTACCGGCAGGTTCAGCGTCGAAATCACCTGTTCGAGCTGGTGGCGAGGTATGCCGTAAGGATAAACGTGGAGGGGCAAATCTTCGCCGTTAGGGCCGACATTATGGGAATAGCGTCCGGCCTTGGGTACCGGTTCGACGGACAGGGATTCTTCGAGCAGTTGCTCGAAATACCGAGTCTCAGAAACCGGCGCGCTCTTAGCAGCGAAGTTCTCGCCTTGAGCGGGCATAGGAACCATTTTGCCAGCACTCCGCCACCCAGAGAGCGGTGTGACGGGCCGGATTGCCGATACCGCAGCGGTGTTGCCGGAAGCTGCCATCCCCGGAAACCGGGCGGGGGGAGTTGCCGACTCCTGCTCGATAATTACTTCTCCTGTGTCGCGGACGCTTCTGATTTGCTGGCTTGGTTCGCGTCCCCGCAGCAGAGTGTCGATCGAATCTGCAACTCGCTCGTGTATTACCCAGCGCTGGCGTTCCAGCATTTCGACGGCTATTTCAAAAGTTGGCGGTGATTTGCGCTCCAAAACCGTCTTTTGAGAACCGCGCCGCCTTGCTTCGTCATCTCCCAGCGTCACCGCTTGGATGCCCCCAATTAAATCGGCCAGAGTCGGGTTTTTCATCAAGTTTTCGAGCCGGTTGCCGTGGGCTGTACCGACCAACTGCACGCCCCTTTCGGCGATCGTCCGAGCCGCCAAAGCTTCGAGTTCCGTGCCGATTTCGTCAATCACGATCACTTCGGGCATATGGTTTTCCACTGCTTCGATCATGACTTGGTGCTGGAGTTCGGGACGGGAAACTTGCATTCTGCGAGCTCTGCCGATCGCTGGGTGGGGAATATCTCCATCTCCGGCAATTTCGTTGGAGGTGTCGATGATTACCACCCGTTTTTCCAAGTCATCGGCGAGCACGCGGGCAATTTCTCGCAGGGCCGTGGTTTTGCCGACTCCGGGGCGGCCGAGCATCAAAATTGACTGACCGGTTTCCACTAAATCGCGGATAATGCCGATCGTCCCGAACACAGCGCGGCCCACCCTCAAAGTCAAGCCGATAATCTCGCCGCTGCGGTTGCGTAGGGCGCTAATTCGGTGCAGGGTTTGCTCGATACCGGCTCGATTGTCGCCGCCGAAGTGGCCGACTCGCTCGATGCAATAGTTGAGGTCTGCCTTGGAAACTGGCGTTTGGGAAAGAGGTTCGGCCAAGGATGGAAAACGAGCTTCTGGTCGGCGGCCCAAATCCATGACAATCTCAATGAGATTGTTGCGCTGCGGGTGCTGCTCTAAGGGCTGCCGGATCTCATCTGGCACGATGTCTAATAATCTGTTGAGGTCGTCTGTAATCTGCATTCGCCTCGATGTGTTCGGTGACGTTTTCAACTTTTTAGTCAGTTGTCAGTTGTCAGTTGTCAGTTGCCAGTTGCCAGTTGTTTTTTACTTGTAACTAATGACATCTGACTAATGATTAATGACTTCTGACTAAAATTCTTTGAGCTGGGAAACTAGAGAACAAGCTAAACTCACGGCCTCCGAGAGCAGTTCTGGGACGGCTTCGAGCTGAGGTAGCCGAGATGTTTGAACTCCGGCTGCTGGCTGCGCGACTGCCACCCGAACGGCATAGGCTCGATCGGTCTGCATTGTTTCTAACTGTTCTAAAATTGGCGATAGCAAAACCCTGGCATAGCTGCCGTAAGCTACACCTGCAATGTGTGGAACAGGGGGAACTGACAAATTTTTCCCGCCATCCAACAGCAGTCCCTCGGCTCTGAGCTTGCTGACAGTGTGAGCATTAGTGCCGCCTGCAAGTTGCACGTATCCCGGCAACTGGGCAGCCAAAACTTTTTGACCGAGTTTGACCGCGGCTCTAGTAGTTCCTGTTCCGATATCTCCGCTCATTGGCCTACCGTCCGTTTGCCAAATTAGGGGACAAGGAAGGGGGGAAATTATTTGATAGAGTGTCCGCAAATAATCAATCAAACCGTCTCCATCGGGGCAACTAATTGCTATTACCTTGAGTTGACCGACCCAGGGAGCTATACTCGACCAAAGTCGCGCAAAATCTGCCTCTCTGCCTACTTGCGTGTGGATTTCTAGGGCGTCCGCACCGGATTGCAAGATTAAAGGTGCGATCGCGGCGGGAGCAGACACGTAAGAACGAGTATAAATTAGTTGGCTAGGACAAATCGGCAGACAGCGACCGCAGCCGTAGCATTGCTGGTCTATCACCCCGGAAAAACCACTGCCAGCACTCTGAAAAACTATTGCTTCGGCTGGACATATTTTTTCGCACGGCCGCCAGCAGTCCGCCGGACAATCGGCTGGGTTGAATTCGGCTTTGCGAAAATGCGGGTCTTCCCCATCGTTTAAACTCACCATCAGCAACGGCAACCCTTTGCCGCCAAACCTGCGGTTTTGAGTTCTTGCCTGTAATTCGCTGGCCACTTGTAGGGCTTCTTTCGCTGTGGCGACGGCGGCGGGATCGGCCGCGACATCGATACAGTCAGCGCCTGCTAAGGTGTAAGCCAAGGTGAGATTCCGTACAGCAGGCAGGTGTTGAAAGCTCGCCCCACAGATCAGCTTGAACCAATGGCCATCTTTTAATGAGTTTAGGGGATGATAATGTTCTGTCACCCTTATATGCTAATCCTTTCAGCTAAAAATTACTATGTGGAAATTTCTACTTAATTTGAAAATTTAGGCGGGTACAAGCTGGAAACGCTACTGATAGCAGTAGCTGTTGCGCTGTTGGCTCTATATGTAGAGTTCTGCCTTAATTTTTTTTCCTAAATTTTATTTTTTTGAGAGCGACTTTTTTGAGAGCGACTGCTGAGGGGGGATTTGGAGATGGGGCGATCGGCTTTATTTACAGACAGACTCTCTATCATATCATAGTTGGGTGGATTGGGCAAGGAAAAAGTAGGCGAGAGATTTTTTTTGAAGTGGTCGTGCAGTGGCAGTTGCCATAAAGTTCGATCGAGCATTGAAACCCAGCGACGAACCGCAGATGAACATTCTACTCCCTAACTTGAAGCTACATTCATCTGCGTTAATCTGCGATTCAACGAGCTCTACTACTTGCTCAGCCGCTTATAAACCGTAGCCAAAGCATGGCTATCCCCCACATTTCCCGGAAACAAAACCACGGGTAAATTGGGAAACAGAGGATGATCTGCATCGGTTTTCACCACCGAACAACCTGCGATAATTTGACCGATTTGCCTGACACTTTTTAGCGACAAACCTGTACTCAAAACATCATTAGAAGTAATGCCGCCCTTGCTAATCAAAAACCCGATATCTGGTGGCAGTCCCCGCACGATATCCATCAGTAAAGCAGAAACCGCCTCTCCAAATTTTAACCTAATTTCTGCATTGTCAAATTCGAGTTCCTTGCGGCTGGTATAAATTACAGGCGTTTTACCATCGGCATGAGAAGTGCGGACTTTTTCGAGAGTTTCATCGAGCATTTGGGTGCGATACTCTGGTGAATCTTCTAGCAAGTGAGATACATCTATTTCAATGCTAACTATATTGGGTTCTTTTAACAAGCGTTCCAATTGTTCAGTAGTTTTCTTAACGTGGGAACCAACTATTACTGCACCCGGTTTGCCATCTCTCACGTATTTTGCCATTTCGTCGGCTGCTACTGGCTGCGGGCCGAGGTCAGCTAAGGATGTTAAAATACTCGCCCCGCTGCGGAATAAAAACTTTTTGCCTTGACTGGCAGCAGCGAGAATGTGTTTGGCAAATGTGTCTAAATCGCCTTGGCTTTCGCCGTCAACAACTGCACATTGGTTGTCTTTCATCTCCATCAGTCGATCTAAACTTCCGTAGCGGATGTCTGCAAGTAAAATGCGATCGACTGCATCAGCTTTGATGCGACCTTTGGTTTTTTCTTCTACGTAGTCGGGCAAGTAACTGTGACTGTAGCCGAAGACTGAATCTTTGGCAAATTCGGTTTGGTGAACAGGCGTTGCGACGCTGTTAACCATTAGGTAATGCACGCTGTGGCGGGTAATTCTGCCTCCTTCAAAAAAGGCGGGAATTAGAAAATGGGCGTCGAAGGGGCCAAGTTCTTCGGCGATCGCGTCGGTTTCGATGGGATAGTGGCCGCGCAGGGTAGAATCGGAACGGCTAACTATTAGGAAGTCTCCGATTTTTTCGCTGGCGATCGCCCTTTTGAGATTTTGGCACACTTCGCGGGTGACGGAGGCTGCTTTTTCGGGAGTGAGCGATCGAGTATTTGTCAGTATGAAGAAAATCGGACACTTGTCCCGCAGCCCCAAACGCAGGGTGTCTTCGTCCCAACGTGTCAGCAGCAAGCAACTGTGCACGGTTTGAGAACCTGTCGGATCGTCGTCGAGAACTATAATCTTGGGTTTGGCAGAAGACATACTGACCTGGTTGTTAACGTCACCTTTCCAAGATATCCTTACCTGTTACGTAACAGGAAAAAATTTACAATAGTTATGATATTTTTTTCACAATTCTGATAACTTATAATTTGGAGAATATGTTTGAGTTCGCTCGGTTCAGTAAGCTGCATATTGCTACTGGGTAAGAGGCGCACGCAGCCGTGCCCACTACTAACTTTTGCCATTTTTAAAATTAGCAGCGTTTCGATCTTGCAACTTTTTCATTTCTGCTTGAACTCCCACGGCTACCTGCAAAGCTTCGTTGAGCAATCGCCCTTGTTCGCTGGCTCGATCGCTAATTTGGAGGGCATTCAAATTTTTTAAGTTATTGACAAATAATTCTGAGTTAGTAGCGACAAATTTGTTGTTTTCCCTAAGAATTCTTTCAGTTTTCAAAGCTCGAACTAAATCGTCTCTGATTAGTTGCAAAGCTTGAATAACTTTGGCTCGATCGCCTATTTTGACTGCCACATTGCCGGCATCTTCTATCCTATCGTTAATTTCGATCGCTTTGATTATACCATTATAGCGATCGACATCATCAAAAAGATTGATTAAATGTTGGTTTTGCCGACTGCACCAAATTTTCCAGGCATCCTCCAAGATTAAACCAACTATCGCAGCGAAGTGAAGGACGAACCACCACACATACGCCCTAGGAAATATCGCAACTAGCAGCCAACAACTGATTAGAACCAAAACAATTAAACCGACGGTTTTCAAAGCTTCGCGGGCAAACTTAGTCGCTGTCGGCGGCCGGTATACGCGATCGGGCCCGGCGCCGGTGAGGTGCTTGAGCTCACCGAGAGTAATTTCTAATCCCTGAATGTCAGCTCGCATAAATCTTTACAAATATATGTTAATTATAAAGTTTTGTAGTAGAACAAGGGGCTCGTCTACAATAAACCTAACACTTTTTCAAACCAAAACTGCACTATGTCTGCACGTCCTATATACCTCGACCACCACGCCACAACCCCGGTAGATCCACGGGTACTTGAGGCGATGCTGCCGTATTTCACCGAACAATTCGGCAACGCAGCCAGTATCAACCACGTCTACGGCTGGGAAGCAGAAGCAGCGGTAAAACAGTCACGACAAATCATAGCAGAAGCGATCAATGCTTCTCCAGAAGAAATTGTTTTTACCAGCGGCGCAAGCGAAGCAAATAACTTAGCGATCAAAGGCATCGCTGAAGCTTATTTCAGTAAAGGAAAGCACATTATCACAGTAAAAACCGAACACAATGCAATTCTCGACCCCTGTACCTATTTGCAAAAATTGGGGTTTGACATTACTGTTTTGCCGGTGAAAAGCGACGGGCTGATTGATATAGGCGATTTGATCAAAGCGATTCGCGCCGAGACAATTTTAGTTTCAGTGATGACGGCTAACAACGAAATTGGCGTCATCCAGCCGATCGCAGAAATTGCTGCAATTTGTCGCGGAAATGACATTATTTTTCACACAGATGCGGCACAGGCGATCGGCAAAATTCCCCTCGACGTAGAGGAAATGAATATCGATCTAATGTCCTTGACAGCACACAAAATCTACGGGCCAAAAGGGATCGGTGCTCTGTACGTGCGGCGCAACAAACCGAGAGTGCAGCTAGCGCCGCAAATGCACGGAGGAGGCCACGAACGGGGAATGCGATCGGGTACTCTCTACCCACCCCAAATCGTCGGGTTTGCCAAAGCAGTAGAATTGGCAATTGCAGAAATGCCGTCGGAAACAGAACGAGTGGTTAATTTGCGGCAGCGTTTGTGGGAAAAATTGAGTGAATTGGGCGATGTTTTTCTCAACGGTCACGCTACGAAGAGATTGCCAGGGAATCTCAATATTAGTGTAGGCGGGGTTGACGGTCAAGCGTTGATGTTGGGTTTGCAACCGGCGGCGGCAGTTTCTTCGGGCTCTGCTTGCACTTCCGCAAAAATATCTCCCTCTCATGTTTTAGCAGCGATCGGGCGATCGGACAAATTAGCTTATGCTTCCATTCGGTTTGGTATTGGCCGGTTCAATACCGAAGCAGAAATAGATGCAGTCGCCGAACACGCGATCGCAACTATTCAATCTCTCCGACAAGCTCAAAAAGTGATGAGTTAGGATTTAAGAGTTAGATAGAATCCGGCTTAAATACTCCCTTTATTTCTTAGTCCGCGCAGGCGGACTTCGTTTGTGTAGGCGCGGTTTCAACCGCCGACTTCCTTTAACCTCTTGCATGAATTTTTGATTGATCTATCAACCGCAGATGTCAGGCAGATAAACACAGATAAACGCAGATAATTTCAAGAATAGCGAATGAATGCAAGAGGTCTTTTGTGTGTGTAGGGGCGGTTTCAACCGCCGACTTCCTTTGACTCTTACTTAGAACCAAAAACCTCGCGCACTCGATAAATCGGTTTCCCCTGCGACTCGTGATAAGTCCGCATCATCACTTCCGCCAGCAAACCAAAACAAAATAACTGCACGCCAGTTAACAGCAAAACCACAGCCAAAATCAGCAAAGGACGATTGCCAATACTTTGACCAAAAGCAAATTTCAGGAAAGTCAAATAAATTCCTAAAACCGTTCCCAACGTCATAGAACTCAGTCCCAAAAGTCCAAAAACGTGCATCGGTCGAGTCAGGAACTTTTTCATAAAAGAAATAGTTAACAAATCCATCAACACGCGAAAAGTCCGCCAAATTCCGTACTTACTTTGACCGAAACGGCGGGCGTGGTGTCGCACAGGCAGTTCTGCAATTCTCGCCCCTTCAATAAACGCCAAAGCAGGCAAAAAGCGGTGCAATTCCCCATACAGATTCAAGTCTGCTACCAACTCGGATTTATAAGCTTTCAAAGAACAGCCGTAGTCGTGCAAAGTTACGCCTGTAACGCGACCAATTAACCAGTTAGCAATTTTAGAAGGAATCAACCGACTAATAGTATTATCCTGCCTATTTTTCCGCCAGCCGCTAACTAAATCGTAGCCTTCCTCTAATTTTGCCAACAATAGCGGAATATCAGCCGGGTCATTTTGCAAATCGCCGTCTAGGGTAACAATAGCACGACCGCGAGCGCGATCGAAACCTGCCGACATGGCAGCAGTTTGCCCGTAATTGCGGCGCAAAATTACAGCACAAAGGTCATTGCGAGTGCGGGCTAATTCCTGGAGAAGTGCAGCAGAACCGTCCTTAGAACCGTCATCTACACAAATAATTTGATAGCTGAGTCCAGATGGTTGGATAGAAGAGGCGATCGCCTCAATTAAATGAGGCAAACTTTCCACCTCATTATACACCGGCACTACCACCGAAACGTCTAGAACAACCTCAGCGCCAGCCTGCTGTGCAGCCAATTTTTCCAAAAATAATGCAGCGTCCATTTATTTATTCGATAACATCAACAGTCAACAGTCAACCGTCAACAACTAACTAGGTTGATAACTTGCCACAACTTTACCATATCCCCGCAATTGCTGGTAATAAGCTTGACTGACTCGATCGCCATCCTCCGACAAAACATCGATACCGATACCGTTGCGACCTTGTGCTTTTCCAGAACTGTGAATGTAGCGATTATCTCCGAGATATAATCCTACGTGAGTTGCTTTTTCAGGCGTCCCAAAAAATACTAAATCCCCCGGTTGTAAAGCACTGATACTAATAGGTTTAGTAAAAGCTTCTTGCTGATAAGCATCCCTCGGCAACCAGATGCCCGCAGCCACAAAAGCAGCTTGCATCAAGCCCGAACAATCATAATTTGGCCCGACTGTACCGCCCCAAAGATAATAATTGGATTGGTTCATAGCCTCGCGAGCGAAAGTAATTACAATTGGTAATTTTTCCTTGATTTGGGCCTCAGAAAGCACCAGAGGATGATACACTGTTTCTGTCGGATCGAGCAACTCAACATCTCGAATATCCAGCCATCCCGGATAATCATCTTCGCACAACCGCACCATCACAGCCGTTGTATCCCCATCAACCACCGAGTCTATGCCATTTCTCCCCCCCGACCTAAGCGGGGTGGGGTCAACTACTCGCAAATGTCGCCCCAGCGCTGCTTGAGTTGCCAATCGATCGCACTTTGGGGAATCGTAAATATTTATGTGCGATCGGGTTCGGTACTCCACAACATCAGATAATTGATAATTGGCCATTGCTAATTGCTCATTGTTTGCTGTTAATTGTTCGCATTTATTGTTCGCATTTAACGATAGATTGCCATTAGCTGCTAGCCGTTAACCGTTAAGCGTCAGCCATTAACCATGACATTTTTCCACAAAGACGAACAATTAGAAACCCTCGGCAGTAGCATTATAGACTCCGCATTGTCAAAATTTACAGGATTAAGTGGCGATCGTATAGCCATTACCTGGATAGTCTACGATCCGCCGGTGCGAGTCAATACAGGCGGCGCCCTGAGTCCAGAAGAATTTTGGAAATATCAACCGCGAGGTTTTAGCGCTAGAGCTTCCGAACGAATTTATCCCGCCAGCATCGTCAAATTATTCTACCTCGTTGCCATCTGGGAATGGGCGCAAAAAGGCATGATTCAAACATCGCCAGAATTAGAACGCGCCGTCCGAGATATGATAGTTGATTCCAGCAACGATGCCACCAGTTTAGTAGTAGACGCCCTCACCGGCACCACCAGCGGCCCAGAATTATCACCCGCCCCCTTTGAAACTTGGAAGCAGCAGCGAAACATCGTCAACCGTTACTTTCAATCATTAGATTGGCCGGAATTACAAAATATTAACGTCAATCAAAAAACCTGGTGTGACGGCCCCTACGGTCGCGAGCGAGCAGTTCTGGGAGAATTAATGGAAAATAGAAATATGCTGACCACAAATGCAGCCGCGCGTTTGGTGCACAGTATAATCGGCGGCGTAGCTGTTTCTGCCCAAGCATCGCAAGAAATGATGGGTTTAATGAAACGCAGTTTAGACCCAGCAGAATTAGAGGCAGATCCCGAAAATCAAGTTACAGGTTTTTTAGGCGGCGGATTGCCAGAATCAGCAAAATTGTGGTCAAAAGCAGGACTGACAAGCCAAGTTCGTCACGATGCTGCTTATATTGAAATAGCGGGTTTGCGGCCGTATTTGTTGGTTGTATTTACCGAGGGGAAAGAGAATAGCAAGAATGAAGAGATTTTGCCATTTATATCCCGGCAATTTGTCGAAGCGATGAAAGCACTTAATTAGATTTAGTAGTTGATTATTGCGGCTAGACTAGACTTAAACTGCAAAAATAATTTGGACGTTGCTCAAAGCCCATCCCACAAAACTTTCTTGTGGGATGGGCTTTGAGCAACGTCCAAAAATTTGATTAAAAGGAATTTTTTCCTAGAAGCTTTAGAACGGAGAGGGAGGGATTTGAACCCTCGAAGGATGTTAACACCCTTAACAGATTAGCAATCTGCCGCTTTCGACCACTCAGCCACCTCTCCAAGATGACAGTAACTAACTATAGCACACACATCTTCTTTTTGCCAACCCCTTATTGAAAAATTCCTCAATCCCTTACTCTGTATACTTTTCGCGACCTCAACCTCCCGCCTCTTCCCCAAAGCCCCTAGCCTTCAAGTGCTTTTCCCAACTAAAATTGGAACTCAAAAAGAACCTCTTAGTATACAAATAGCCCAAGCGGTACAGGTGAGCCTTGCGATCGGCATCAAGATTAAAGTCCGTCGTCGTCACCCCAGCATCAGTTACATCAATATTAATCACCCTGCCCTTATCCATTTCTCGCTGGTGATAGCGGTCTCTTGCTTTCATCATCGTTCTGAACATCGCCGCCAGCATCGACAGCGGAGTATCAATCTTAACTTTAGCCTCAATTCCGGTATCGACTAATCGAAACCCAAAGGTAAACCAGCGGGGCATAGCGGGAGTGGAACCGACAGATTGTTTGTCATAAATCCACAGGGGGAAATTGCTCAAAATTCCGCCATCTACAATTAAGTCATCGCCGAGTTTTCCTGGTTCAAAAAATAGGGGAATACTCATCGACAACCGAACGGCTTCAGCCACGCTAAAATGTTCAGCGCTTTGGAGTCGCAACTGCTCGTACAAAGTATCGGAATCGGTCGATTCGCGTCGGTGTAAGTCGTCGGGCAGCACCAACATTTCACCGCGAGTGAGGTTGGATATTACTACTTTTAATTCGCGGTCTTTTACGATTTGTTTGACATCGGCAAAAGTGTGCAAGTTACCTCTACCGAGCATTGATTCCAGCCACTGTCGGAACGGCTGCGCCGAATATTCTCCCATCTGACGGCTAACTGTTAGAAAAAGTAGCGTCCAAGCTGGGGATTGCAAGTCGTCGGCGGGGTCGCCGTTTAAAATTAGAGGACTGTTTTTTTGAGTTAAAAATATGCTGTAATCGAGCTGTCCTAAAATTTCCTCTAAATCATCAATTGACAAGTCGGTTGCTAATACTGCTGCGGTAATTGCACCGGCTGAAGTGCCGGCCAATTTTCGCCAGCGGATGCCCAAATCGCTACAGCACCTGAGTGCTCCTAAAAATGCAACTCCGCGCACGCCACCGCCTTCAAAAACCCCGTCGGCAAAGATTTGACCGTTTTCGTCGGGAGGCGGAAATTTGCTGAGAATTGTTTGTTTCTCCGTTGGGGTGATCCTGACACCGGGTTCTTGCAAAATTTGCTGCGGATACCACTTGCTCATGGGAAAT
The DNA here is from genome assembly GCF_036705485.1 of Microcoleus sp. AT9b-C3. Lineage (NCBI taxonomy): Bacteria > Bacillati > Cyanobacteriota > Cyanophyceae > Oscillatoriales > Microcoleaceae > Microcoleus > Microcoleus sp. AT9b-C3. The sequence goes on from NZ_JAUBUR010000010.1 coordinate 147,552, forward strand.
ACCTCGGATAAATTTGGGGTTTTAGATTGGAGATTTATATCTATTGTTCTTGATTGTTGTCGGCATCCATTGCCTCTTTGACGTATTGTTGAACTTGCGATCGCACTTGTTCGTAGGCCACCGACGCGCACCAAGGTCGGAGAGATAAAATAGTTGTATCTGGAGTAATCTCGGCTACCAAACAAGTCGGGGGCGGATTCTCCAACACCAGCGGGTGAGAGTGGGCAATTTCTAATAACTCAGCTACAGTTGGACGAATTGGCCGATCGCCAATATCAATCTTCAAGTCTACTCGCCTCGTTCCCATTGCCGTTGTATTTTTCAATGTACCGTTAAACAACTGATTGTTCGGGACAATAATTTTTATGCGATCGTCTGTGACCACGGTTGTTGAAAAAATCCCGATGCTGTCCACCACTCCCTTAACATCCCCAGCTTCAATCCCATCTCCGACTTCAAAGGGGCGCAAACTAATCAACATTACCCCAGCAGCAAAGTGCGACAAAGTATTTTGCCACGCCAAACCTATCGCCAAACCCGCGGCACCCACCACCGCAACCACGCTGGTAGTTTGAATTCCCAACTGACTCAAAGCGGCGACTACTCCCACTACCAAAATCGTAATTTCAGCAGCTTGAACTAAGAATTTCCGCAGCGTGGCTTCGGTGCGACTCAGTGCTCGGCGAGTCACGCGGCCCGCAAAGCCGATCGCAAATCGCGTAATTAACAAAATGCCGATCGCCCACAGCAGTTGAGGTACAATTTTAAACCCCAATTCTACGAATTTTTTCGAGAATTCTTGGGCTACTTCCAAGGCTTGGGTTCTTTCTGCATTTAGCTGAGAATAGAAGGTTTGAGCTATGGGTAAAAACGTCTGAATAACTGTCATATCAATTTGGAATTTGGAATTTGGAATTGCAGTTTCAGTCTTATCGCTTATTCTGAGAGTCCCATAGGGGTTAAAAACCCCTGTTTCATAGCTAAAGTTCTCTCAAAGAAAACTAAAATCAATAATTTCCTCGCTCAAAATCTTGAGTCGGTTTAAACCGACTTTTGCTATGAGGCAGGGGTTTAAACCCCTGCCGGACTACTGCTAATAGTGTACTGCTACGCGGGGCAATCGGTGTTTAAAACTGCAGATAATTTCCCACGAAATAGTTCCTAAAATTGCCGCCCAATCGTCAGCAGTAATTTGATATTCCCCATCTTTGCCCAACAGAGTCACCACTTCGCCGACTTCTAAATTGGGAATATCAGTTACATCGAGCATTAACTGATCCATCGTTACCGCGCCCACTTGTGGCACGAAGTGACCCCGGACTAAAACCTGCATTTTATTAGAAAGATTGCGCGGAATACCATCTGCATAGCCGATACCAATTACGGCAATCTGTGTCTGGCGCTGAGCTATAAATTGATAGCCGTAACTGACGCCGGTTCCTGCTTCAATTGTTTTCACCTGCGTTACCCTAGCTTTTACCTGCATTGCGGGCTTCAAATTGGATCTCGACTGCAAGTGAGGTGCTGGATAAAGACCGTAGGTAGCTAAACCGACTCGCACTAAATCGTAGTGCAAATCCGGGTCAGCGAGGGCGGCAGCAGAGTTTGCCAAGTGGAGGCGAGGGGGGTTAATTCCTGCTATTTTAATTTGCTCGATCGCCTGTTGAAACCGCTGGTGCTGATCTCTCATAACTGCGGGGTCAGGACTGTCTGCTGTCGCCAAATGAGAGTAAATGCTGGCTAATTTTAAATTTGGCAACCGCTTGACTAATTGCACAAATTCTGTAGCTTCTTGCCAGGGCGTACCCAAGCGAGACATTCCCGTATCTAACTTAGCGTGAACCGGCAAAGATTGGTTCAGGTCGGCGAGAACTTCCGAAAAAATTAGGGCTTGTTTGGCAGTACAAATAGTGGGCTGCAAGTGCCAATGGGCGATCGCCTTTACCTGTTGGGCTGTATGGGTTGCCCCCAACAGCAAAATCGGCGCTTCTATTCCAGCTTCTCGCAATTCTATTCCTTCGGGAATTGTCGCCACTCCCAGCCAACTAGCACCTGCTTGCAATGCTGTTTGACTGACTGCAACAGCACCGTGACCGTAAGCATCCGCTTTCACAACTGCCATCAGTTCTGTGTGGGGAGATAAGAGCTTTTTAAGCTGTTTTACATTGTGAGTTAAAGCTGCTAAATCGATTTCTACCCAAGCCCGCTGGCAAAGCCCCCCGTTATCGTCCCACAGCAACGTCTGGCGGGATTCTTTTGTCGTTGATTCTGCGGTTGTTTGTTCCCCACTCCACATTGTCGATCGCTCCTACTTGCTTACACCCTTAAAAACTGCTCTAAAAACTGCTAGAATATTTTACCCTAAGTTTGATTATAATGTTTTTTCTTTAATCAATGTTATACAAATAAAAAAAATAATGGAACTGCAGGCAAGCTGCAAACCCATATTGCATCAGTCATTCCCCATATAAAATCTAAAATCTAAAATCTAAAATCTAAAATCTAAAATGGTATTAACTGGTGTATCATAGCACCAAAAATACCCGGTAAAAACTATGGACGGACTAGCCTACCTACATTTAGCTGAAACTTGGGAAACGGCTGCGGGTCAAACTCGATCGACCCACTCAAAAATGCACCGGAATTTAGCATATACTCCTTTACTTTTCTTTACGATCGCTCTCACAATTTTCAATTTAGTCAATCCCGCACTCGCCATCAAAAAAGGTGATTCAGGCCCGGAAGTAGCCGAACTCCAGAAAACTCTACAAAACGCAGGCTATTTTCGCGGTAAGGCTACAGGATTTTACGGTTCTCTCACCCAGGCTGCTGTGAAAAAGTTTCAAGCAGAGAACAACCTGAAAGTTGACGGAATTGTTGGCCCTAAAACCTTGTCAGCACTCAAAGGTAAGCCGGAAGAGGCGAGTGTTGAAGCTGCGGAAAAAATCTCGCCAAATGTCGATCGATCTTCGCCATCTCCTACCGCCACAGATAACACAAAAGAACTCGACGAAGATCAAACTAACACTCAGACCCAAGAACCTCTATTTCAAGAACCCTCTTTACCGCCCTTTAAAACTGAAAATTCCGAGGATAAAGAAAGTGAGTTGCCACCCACAAAGCTCGTAAATCCTCCTGATAATACTCAAGGAAAAATGACCTTGAAAAAAACCATTTACGGTAACATATCGCCCAAGTCAATAGTTTATTCGGGAGCGGGTTTGTTTTTTGCTCAAAACATGATGTACCGCCACACAATCACAGTTTACGACAGGAACTTTAAATTAGTCAAGACTATTCCCGATACAGTAAACTTGTCGAAGTTTGGCTTTTCTAAATTCAAAGGCAATCATAAAGGCTCTCCCGTAGAAGCCGCTTTTTCAACCGATGGCAAATATGCCTACGTCTCCAACTACAAAATGTACGGTTCCGGGTTTAGCAATCCGGGAACCGACAGGTGCTCTCCAGCGGCCAAACACGACCAAAGTTTTCTGTACCGCATCAATACCCAAACTTTGAAAATAGAAAAGGTAATTCCTGTAGGTGCAGTTCCGAAATTCAATGCTGTTTCGCCTGACAATCGCTTCGCGCTCGCGAGCAATTGGTGCAGTTGGGATTTGAGCGTAGTTGACATCAATAAAAATCTCGAAATTGAGCGAGTGAAACTGGGTGCATATCCTCGGGGTATTGTTGTCACTCCCGACTCAAAAAATGCCTATGTTGCCATCATGGGTTCTTCCAATATTGCGAAAGTGAATCTCATCGACTTTTCGGTAGAATGGCTGAGAAATATTGGCAACGCGCCGCGTCATTTGACAATAGATCCCAATGGAAAGTATCTGTATGCCACTCTAAATGGTGAAGGAAATGTGGCAAAAATTGACCTAAAAACTGGTAAAGTAGTGGACAAAGTTGCGACTGGGAAAGCACCTCGCAGCATGACAATTTCCGATCAGGGAAAACTGCTTTATGTGGTCAACTATTTCTCGAATACTGTTAGCAAAGTTAGGACAAGCGATATGAAAGTGCTGCAAACAGTGAAGGTTAATTCAAGCCCGATCGGGATTACTTACGATCCGGAAACTAATCAGGTTTGGGTAGCTTGCTATTCGGGCAGTATTATGGTGTTTCAAGATTAATTTTAGCTGCTTCGTAGTTCAGTGTGTAGGGTGCGCAATGCGCACCAGTTGACAAGCGTGAGTAACGAGGTTAGTGACTTTCAGCATTTTGATTCGGAACCCAATCTCCCCCAAGCAATTTTCCTGGATTGAAGTCTCAAAAATCGGAACGTGAAATACTGGTTGAATGCTTTTTGTCCGGCTCAAATTTAACGCGCCAGACAGGGCTGGCACTGCGCACCCTACATAATTTATGTGCATCGTCATAGATAATAAGGTGCGCACTGCGCACCCTACATCAGGGGTGAAAATATTATTTGGGCAACTTTAAAGGCTTCACAACATACTCGGAAGACTTAGCAGGTACTTTGCCTTTTTTAGCCATAGCTTGGTAAAGCATGGCTGCTACTTCAGCACGATTTGCTGTTCTATTAGGCTGCAAAAGTGTGCGCTTCGGGTGGTTAACAACAATGCCAGCTTCTGTGGCTGATGCTACTTTGTTAACTGCCCATTTCGGCACTTTTGCCCTGTCTGTATAAACTTGTAAAGTTTTGGTTGCTCTTGTTGATGGTTTCAGGCTCAAACCGCTCGCTAAAGCGGCGATGACTTCGACACGCGGAATTTGTTTTTCGGGACGGAACTCATTGTTTGGGTATCCTTTAAGATATCCAGTTTTGACGGTGTGGTCGATCGCAGGAGCTACAGGACTCTTGTCTTTTACGTCTTTAAAATCAATCGGTTTTCGGATCGGCTCTTTGTCGTCGGACATTCGTTGAATTAAGCGCGCTAGTTCGGCTCGCGTCATCGGTTCGTCGGGACGGAATTTGTTGTCCGTGAAATCAGTAAAGATTTTCCGATCGACTAAAGCGACAATGAACGGACGCGCCCAATATTTGTCTGGAACATCGGAGAATCTAACGGGCCCAACTTTGGGTTTATCGGCTGTGGGTTTATCGGCTTTCGGTTTGGTAATTGCTGGGGCGGGAGTCGGCGCCATTGGCTTAGGAGGAACAACGATTACACCCACCGGAGGATTTTGCGGTAAAACCGGCCCTAAAGGTCCCACAGGTGCGACTTCCCGTTGTGAGGGAACGAGTGTTGTAGCGGGCGATCGCAAATCCGAATTTGGCGATTCGGGGGTTAATATTCCCGGACTCGCGGGCGTAACAGCAGGTTGAGAAAAAACGGCTGGAAATTGCCAATTTCTGGCATTCAATCGATCGGGATTTTTACCTGTTACCCAAAATAAAATTGCTCCCATCGTGCCGAAGGCAACCAAGATAGCAATCAATTCATCCAATCCTAGAGGGTTTCTTTCCCCTGACGGGGGTTGTGAAGAAGACATATCGTCACCTACATATCAATGTAGAAATTAAATCACATATTTTTTGGGTCTGGGGGAAAGAGAGAAGGCTAAATCAACTATTCCCAAGTTCTCACTCTCAATACCTGCGGTGGCGTGACATCGGGAGGATAGATAAAATCAAATTTTACCGATCTCAGTTGCTGATTTTTGCAATGTTCAACTTAGCGCCTTCTACTCCCGAAAGAACGACTGCGACTCGGTTGACGAGAATTCCTGCCACTACCAAAACTCGGCTGCCGCCTGTTTTGATTTTGACGAGGCTGCCGCGATCGCCTCAAAGTGCTGCCACCGTAACCCGAACCGGTCGATCGATTGCCATTGGGACGTACTGAGGGTCTTACTGGCTGGTTGTATGTGGGCGATCGCAAGCGGCCGGTCGTCCTTAAAACTTGACGGTTTCTCACAGCCGGAGGCGGAGTTCGATAGCGAGTTTGATACTGCTGAACAGCTTGGCTGTAAGTATTACCATACCCGCCATATCCTGTCATAATTCCCGGCTGATAGACTGGCGGCATATAATATCGCGGTCTAAATAACAAACTGCCGATCGCCTGACCAGCTACAGCCCCAGCAAACGGTGCCCAGAAGCCTGATTGCTGACGCACCACTACGGTTTGTGGCTGACCTGTTTGAGGATTAGGAACAGTTTCGGTAACGTTGTGAACGTACTCAATTTTAAAATCTTCTGTCAAATGCAAAACCGCTTGATTGTTATCCACATTGAGATAACTTTTCTTGCCTGCCGATATTTCTTCATCTGTTAAGCGAGCCATTTGCAAATCCCTAGTGCGGTAAACTGGGGGACTGCCGGGGGGAGTATTCAGCAACATCAAACTGTATTCACCATCAGCATCGTCGTAGGTAGCTTGCTGTACGGGATATTGACCTTGACTCAAGTTATTATTTGGTGCAGGACGCACTGTGTTAATATTTGGATTGCCCGCAGGATTTGTCGAAGTTTGTCTACTAGGAGAACCGCAGGCGGTTGCCGTCCATACAAAAGTTAAAGCCATGAAATAAATTGTCAGTCTTCGCAGCATCATAAATAGTAATTTTTAATTTTTAATTTGGCATGGGTTGTTTTATAATTGCTCCTGCTTCCTTCTTCCCGACATCAGTTACATCAGTTACTGAATCCGTTGCCGAACTTCTTCCTTCCTTAAATGGGAATAAGTTCGGGGAAATTGAGCAACACTTGGTCGTTAGTAAGTTCGTCTCCCAACTGTGCGGGAGAAAAGTGAACTTGCACAGCTCGGAGCCTTTCTTGGTAATGTAAATTAATCAGGGCTTTTAAACCGACTTTCAGCGCGCTGATGTCAGCGAGGTCAGTTTCTAGGGCAGGAACTTCGCCTTCATACGCAACTGTCAGCATCACCACCACATTTCTAGTTACAGGCAAAGACAATGGGGAATTTTTATCGTAAACAGATGTACTGTATTGAGGCTCGCTGAGATAGCGATCGGCTGAATCAATGAAAAGTTCATCCACATAATCGCCGGCTTCCCCTTCATTCCAAAAAACATCGCCTTCATTGGCGGCTGATTGCCAGTAGTTGTCGTATTGCAACAGGTGATTGCAAATTTCTACAAGACCTTCTCCTAAAACTACTATGTCGCCATCGGCATCAATTGCTTCTCTGGCGGTGCGGTTGAGAACTCCTAACAGCGGTGCAACTTCTTCGCCTGTTAGGTGAACGAACACCCGGCAAACTGCCAATCTAGTTTTACCTGTAAATTGATTGAATCGATCGCGCCAAGCATTCATAATAACCTATAGTTGTAATCTGTAGGGCTATATTTTCAACCATAGCAGGGGATTTGAACTCTTGCCGTCTACCCTCAGATTGATATGAAGAGTATTTTTAGCGATCGCCTCGGCAGCCTACTGTCTCGCTTTGACTCATCTCATTTTATAGCAGTTTTCAATCGGAGCAAATACAGTTCAAATACAGTAGGGAAACGGCACAGCCTTGTCCTGACGGAGAGCGGCGACTTTTAATAATTGGTATGAAATTTATGATTGTAGCAAGAGGATTTTTAATTAATATTAATTCAGCGCTTGTTTGCTTAGCCGGAATATGATATTGTCTGCTATCGATTCATCTGTCTATTGTTGGCAGTGCTTCGCGATCGCCCGGACAAGAAATTATAGGCTAGATAATTTCCACTCAAAAAACCTCCAATCGTGGAAGATTGGAGGTGCGCTAAGCGAATACTTTGGTTTGAGATAACTATTTGACGATCGCGCTTTGGACTTGTTCGATCGCAATTTCAGAACTCAACTCAGCAATTGGCGAAACTGGCAAATCCAGCTCGCCGCCCGGAGCTTCTGGGTGTTCGCGAACGGCTGCAACCGCATCTGATGACTCAGCTACAGCGCCCGCCGCCACCAAATCGAGCAAGGCAGGAACTTCCATGTGTCCAGAAACACCTGCATCTGCGATCGGATCGATCGACTCTTCAGAAACTTCAAAATTATCTGTCATCGCAGCGCAAGCAGCAGAAGCGCGCTTGCCGGCGCGGTAGCTCATGTAGGCCGCTCCGCCACCCAAAACTCCCGCCAAACCGAGGAAACCGAGAGCTGCTGTTTTGTAAGATTTCCACGGATTGATTCGCTCAGAGCCGCCGGAACCTAGGATTGTTGTCGCAGAACCAGATTTAGCCGCCCCAGATTTGCTGTAGGAACAGGGGAAAGCAGATGCAGCGTCACCTATGGCGATGCTGCTTGCGATCGCGACGACGGAAGCAATGCCAGCTAACACTTGAAACTTCTTCATGGTGCTGTGGAGATTGTAAAGGATAATTAAAAAATTAATGGTAACAGCTCTTTACAAATGTATCAACTCTGCGCGCCTTCCAAATCGCGGATCGATCGCAAAAGTCAGCTATAGCCTCACGCAATTCTAATTTAAATTTGCCCGCTTAAAAATTTGCAATGCTTCCTCTGTAAGCGTTTCGGCTCATAACTCGATAAAAATTCAAGTTTTGTGAAGCAATACTTCGATCGCGCCCAAATAAGAAAATCTGAGGTCAGACAGTAGAAAATTTAATTACATGGCCGCAAACACTTGGTGACAAACTACTTTTAAGGCTACTTTTGTAAAGGCTTAGTTATTGGAATAACTCTTATTTTTATGACAGACAACGCGACTCAAGGAATTGAGCGAGCTCCTCGCCGATTGTTGGTGACGGGCGGGGCTGGATTTATCGGCTCGAATTTTGTGCATCACTGGTGCAGCAGCTATCGGGGCGATCGAGTAGTCGTACTCGATGCTTTAACCTACGCCGGAAACCGACAAACCCTGGCAACTTTGGAAGGAGGAGAAAATTTTCGGTTTGTGCAGGGGGATATTTGCGATCGTACCTTAGTCGATACATTGCTCAAAGAAGAAAACATCACCACAGTCGCGCACTTTGCCGCAGAATCCCACGTTGACAGGTCAATTATCGGGCCTGCAGCCTTTGTTCAAACAAACGTTGTCGGAACCTTCACGCTTTTAGAAGCATTCCGCAAGCATTTTGAAGCAATTGATGAGGCATCTCTCAAAGCACAAATGCGCTTCCTCCACGTTTCTACCGACGAAGTTTACGGCAGTCTCGGCCCCGATGACCCAGCCTTCACAGAAACAACTGCCTACTCGCCCAACAGTCCCTACTCAGCCTCCAAAGCTGGCAGCGACCACCTCGCCCGCGCCTATTTCCACACCTACGGCGTCCCGACAATTATCACCAACTGTTCCAACAATTACGGCCCCTATCACTTCCCAGAAAAGCTCATTCCCTTAATGTGCATCAATATGCTATTGGGCAAACCGCTGCCAGTTTACGGCGACGGTCAAAACGTGCGAGATTGGCTTTACGTTCTCGACCACTGCCGCGCTTTAGATGCCGTTATTCACCGTGGTCAGCCTGGGGAAACCTACAATGTTGGCGGCAACAACGAGGTAAAAAATCTCGATTTAGTAAAAATGCTGTGTCAGCTAATGGACGAATTAGCTGAGGATTTACCCGCCCGTCCTTGCGAACAATTAATCGCATTTGTCAAAGACAGAGCCGGGCACGATCGGCGTTACGCTATTGATGCCAGCAAAATTAAAACTGAGTTAGGTTGGACTCCCTCAGTAACCGTTGAAGAAGGTTTGCGACAGACTGTAGAATGGTACTTAGCCCATCGGGATTGGTGGGAACCCCTGCTTTCGGAGGAATATCAAACTTACTACCGGAAAGTCTACTCTAACTAATCTTCTCTTGGACGCACGGGCTACCACAAACCAGCACCGATAAAAAACTGGTTTTCAAGCTCAAGAGTGCGTCCAACAAAGGTTTCTGTCTTGCCTTCAAGCTTTACATTTGAACTCTAGGCGCAGAAACGGGGTTTGAGGGAGGAAAATTTTTAGTTGAGTGCGATCGATCCGAATTGAAAAACCTGTTGTCTTTGGTCTTTGCACCTAACTTCAGATTTAATTAGGCAAAGGTGATATCACACATATTTGCTCTTGTCAATCTTTGTGAAGATTTAGTGAAAAATCATCCCAAACGCATAAATTCAAGTGTTTGTAGCTGATAATTTTAATAGAGTTACAAGATTAAGCATTTTAGAAGCTTTTAGGAAAAACAAAAAGCAGCAATGACCGAAATAAACTGGCTCAAGCACGTCCAAGAACCTAAATACTGGCTGTTAGGCATCGCCTCCGGTTTGATTGCCCTACACCTAACTCTAACTTCCCGAACCAACGACACAGACCTGTTCGGCACAATGTTACTGTTTTGGGGAGTTGTAGCATTTCTCATTTGGGAAAGGCACGAATCCTTAACTTTTGAAAGCGGAATTTTCGCCAGCTTCTTTGGTTCATCGTTAATTGCTTTAATATTGCTCAAAAGTTCGTCCATATCTGGATACGATTTTTTTATTAGAGCAACGCCTTTTTTGTCGGGAATCAGTCTCGCATTGCTGGCTTCGGGAACAAAAGGACTGAAACAATATGGGCAGGAACTTCTAATTCTGGGCTATACAGCTATTCCTCCCGGATTGATCGGAGTATTTGTTGATGTCGCCCTATTAACAGCAAAATTTTCAGCTTTCCTCCTCCACTATCTAGGATTTGAAGTGGTGCGAAAAGGGGTTTTTCTAATACTGGAAAAGGGCAGCGTGGAAGTGTATCACGGGTGTTCGGGGGTGAATGCGATACTACAATTGTTAGGACTAGCTCTGGTTTTCTTACTGATGTTTCCTACCACTACGGGTCAGAAAATTGTATTGCCATTCGTGGCCATAATTACTGCATTTATAGTTAATGCCGCGCGAGTTGGTCTGCTGGCCGTGCTGGTATCGCTATCTCAACCCGAAGCATTTAAATACTGGCACGAAGGAAATGGTTCGGTAATATTTTCGATGATTGCTGTATTTATTTTCGGGTTATTCTGCTGGTTTGCAATTTTGAAAGACCAACCCCAAAATAAGGAAGGACAGAATTGCTAATGGCTATTACCTCTTGGAAACCACTTAGGCTTTCTCTGTTGGCTGTTACTTTGGGGGGGGTTTTGTTGGTTGCCGGAAAATTGGTTTTCTATCCATCGGACGGCAAGAAGGTGGCAACCCCGTTTGAGTTTCCCGAGTCGGTGCCTCTAGCCGATTGGAAACAAAACAAGAGCGCGCTTCTGGAAATTAAGGAAAATTCAGGATTCCAAGCTGCCAGGAAATATGAATATCAAAAAAATAGCATGGCTCTAGAAATAGAGATGCGCTATGCAGTAAACACCATTGGGGATGTGGAAGGTATGATGAAAGGACATACTATTCTCAAGTCGAATCCTGGTAAACTAACATTGGTAAACACTCAAGGCGCGGGGTTTCACGGAATTTTGCAACAGAAAAATCGACTGTATTTGAGTTCATGTATCAATCCTCATGGCAGTGCTACAGTAACTTCCCAACAGTTTAGATATAATCGAAATACTCGCGATTGGCAGCCAAACCGTATTCTGTTTTGGTTGTTGGGTAGGGGAAATATTCAAGACCGGCGCTGTTTGTGGGCTCAGATGTCTGTGCCTTTGGATAAAACAACTCCAGAAGATGCCAAAAAAATTCTAGAGAATGCTTGGGTTTCTTGGTATGAGTGGTGGCAGCCGCGATTCCCCGATCCTTAACTCGATTCAGTCGATTTTAGCTTTTAGCTTGTAGCTTTTAGATTTACTCCACAGGTGAATCTGGAAGCTTGAACAAGAGTCTAAAATTTTTGACTCTCCACGACTGTTGGCGGGGGCTTGTATCCGTTCTTGGGCGGGGTCAAGAGAGATTTTTCTTAACAACAACTCTGATTATTTTATGAATGACTTACAAGGCGAACAAGGTTTTTCTATCTACAGACTGCGTTGGATTGGCTACGGTCTATTAATTCTGTCTGTATTAGATACGATTGCAGTTCTTATACCAGCGAATTTTGGCAATCGCCTCTGGGAATTGCAGACGATTGGGGCTGTAGTGGAACGGGTGCCAGTTCCTTTACTGGCAATGGCGCTGATATTTTTTGGAGAAGGGTACGATCGCAGAGGCTTGGAAGACGTTTTTTTGAAGGTTTTGTCTTGGGTTTGTCTGCTGCTAGGTCTGGTTTTTCTGTTGATGCTGCCTTTGGGAATTTTTGGCACTATCTATGTGAACAACCAAAACAACCAGCAAATTACTACTCAAGCAAACCAACAATTAGCTCAGTTGCAGCAGGTGGAAGATCGGCTAAAGAAGGGTAGTCCTGAAGATTTAAGGAATTTAGCGGGGGAACTTACCCGTTTGGGGGTACAAGCGGATACGCAAAACCCACAGCAATTGAAAGAGCAAATTCTTTCGAGAATTACTCCGGCTAAGGAACGGTTACAGACGCAAAGTGCTGCGGTTCAGTCTAGTCAGCGCGTGGGGTTATTTAAAAATGCTGTTAAGTGGCTGCTGGGTGCGCTGATTTCTAGTGTTTTGTTTTTTACGCTGTGGCGCGGTACTGACTGGGCTCGGTAGTAGTTTTGAGTTTTGAGTTGCGAGTTTTGAGCTAGTAAGGTGCGCCTAGCGCACCCGGAGAGTCTTGTTGAGGATTAAGATGCGCCTTGTGCACGCAGCCGGCTCAGGAGTGGTGAAGAAGACTCTCAAACTCTGGAAATTTCGTTGGGGGAGCGCTCGCTCTTCTTCTTTTGAAAAGATATCGGTAATAAATCTTGTTTATTGCCGATAGCCAACACCTAGAATGAGGCAAATCGGTCGATCGCACCTTGAGAGGGCTGCCATTGTGTAATCCCCAATCTAAAATCCACAATCTACAATCCCCAATCTACAATCCCCAATCTAAAATCCACAATCCACAATCTAAAATCTAAAATCTAAAATTTAAAATCGATAATCTACAATCCCCAATCTACAATCCACAATCTACAATCTAACACCTAAAATCCATAATCTAAAATCCACAATCTAAAATCTAAAATCTAAAATCTACAATTCCCAATCTACAATCCCCAATCTACAATCCACAATCTAAAATCTAACACCTAAAATCCACAATCTAAAATCCACAATCTAAAATCCACAATCCCCAATCTAAAATCCACAATCTACAATCCACAATCTAAAATCTAACACCTAAAATCCACAATCTAAAATCCACAATCTAAAATCCACAATCCCCAATCTAAAATCCACAATCTACAATCCCCAATCTACAATCCCCAATCTAAAATCTAACACCTAAAATCCACAATCTAAAATCTAAAATCTACAATCCCCCATCTACAATCCACAATCTAAAATCTAACACCTAAAATCCACAATCTAAAATCTAAAATCTAAAATCTAAAATCTACAATCCCCCATCTACAATCCACAATCTAAAATCTAACACCTAAAATCCACAATCTAAAATCCACAATCTAAAATCTAAAATCTAAAATCTAAAATCGATTGATGGTATTTTCTAGTTTGTCGGCAATCCCTTCAATCCAGTTTTCATCTTGTTTGGTGTAGCTGCGCGGCGCGTTAGCACCTAAGATTAAAACGCCTTGAGTGCCGATGGGTTGACAGATAACTCCTTGAGTATTTTCTGGCAAATAGTCAAATTCTATTCTACCAGGATAAATATTGAGATTTACTAAATAAACTGGTTTATTTTTGTCGAGCACTCGCTGCAATATCGGCCCCGGTTTAACTTCGGGATTGATGCCTAAAATGCCACGCCGCAATAAAACTTTTCCCTGATACACAATTACGATCGACCTTGTGGCGGTATTTGTCAACAGCAAACGCGACGCCCAAGCTAATTCTATTTTCACAGCCTCCGGCAAATCCGGTGCAAATTCAAAACCTTCTTCGCCGATAAGTTTTACGGAATCGGGCGATCGCGCTTGCACCTGCTGCCACAGCAAACCTGTTAAAATCAGCAAAGCGCTGATAATTACTCCCAAAGCGTCCGATCGAGCTTGAGAATCTGTAATTTGCTCTGTCAGCAAGCGGTTTACCATTAGCAGCGTACCTGCTAACCCTCCTGCAACTAAAGGCAATTGCCGCAAAACTTTATTTGGGTCAGATTTACTCATGAGTCAGTTGATAATTGACAGTTGACAGTTGATAGTTGACAGTTGATAGTTCTCATTTAGGCTTTGACGTACTCGCTGACCAAGAAACCGGGTTTTTTACCGAGATTGAGGGTTTTAACCAAGTATTTTGGTTGAAAAACCCGGTTTCTGGATACCCATGCTTAAGTTTTATAATTAGTAGTTGGTAATTTAACAACTGCCAATTGTCAACTGTCAACTGTCAACTGTCAACTCTCAACCGACTTCTCCAATTTCGACAATTCGCTGGAAGAGATAGCCGGTGCCGCGGGCGGTGAGAATTAATTCGGGATTGCTGGGGTCGTCTTCCAACTTTGCCCTAAGCCGCGAGATATGAACGTCCACTACGCGGGTGTCTACGTGGCGTTCTGGCGTGTATCCCCAGACTTCCTGCAAAATTTCCGATCGCGAAAAAGGCTCTCCAGAACGGCTGACAAGCAGTTCTAACAGGCTAAATTCCATGCCCGTGAGCCGAATTCTTTCGTCGCCTTTGTAAACTTGGCGCTTGTTAGTGTCAATCCTAATATTGGTGACGTGGATGACTCCTGAACTGGGAATCCCCGAAGCGCCGTTTTTGTCAACCCGGCGCAGTACCGAACGGATGCGGGCTTCGAGTTCTTTGGGAGAGAAAGGTTTAACGACGTAATCGTCGGCGCCCAATTCTAAACCGGTGATGCGATCGGCTACATCTCCCAAAGCAGTTAGCATGATGATGGGCACGTCTGATTCTTTACGCAACTCCTGACAGACGCCGTAACCGTCTAGCTTTGGCATCATCACGTCCAAAACCACTAAGTCGGGTTCGGTGTTGCGAAATGTTTCGAGAGCTTCTTCGCCGTCAGCAGCGGTGACGACATCGTAGCCAATCATGGAAAGGCGAGTCTCCAGAATGCGGCGGATACTGGCTTCGTCATCGACTACCAGAATTTTTTCTTTATGGTTTTCCAAGTTACCGAGCACTCCTTAAGTTACATTTCAGATAATGTTAATTTTTTGTGCCCTATCATAGAAGACACAAATTGAATCATGGGCGGCGATCAGTCTGAAAGCTTGATAATTGCTTTAACTCAGACTTTTCTAAATGTTAGGGTGACTATTTATCATAGTAAACAATGCCTAAGCCTCGAATACAATATATTTGTCGGGAATGCGGGTATGATTCACCACAATATTTTGGCAGGTGTCCTAGCTGTCAGAAGTGGGATTCTTTTGACGAGCAGTTAGAGCAACCTACTGCTGGTGTGCCGCGGGCTGGTTTAACTGGGGTGACAACTAAGGCAGTGGGCGGTTCGCCCCCTGATAAGTCGAAGGGTCAACCGAGGGTATCTTTTAGATTATCGCAGATTGCTGACCAAACTCAGTCTCGCTGGCCTTCTGGTTACGGGGAGCTCGATAGAGTTTTGGGAGGCGGGATTGTTCCGGGCTCGCTGGTGTTGATTGGGGGGGAACCGGGAATCGGGAAATCGACGCTGCTGTTGCAGGTGGCGAATATGTTGGCCCGCAAGGATCGGATACTGTATGTCAGTGCGGAGGAGTCCGGCCAGCAGGTGAAGTTGCGATCGCAGCGTTTAGGCGTGGCTAATCCGGTTGAATTGTCAAGCAACGGCGGGCATAAATCTGGCAGTAACGGGGAAGTTAAAACAGATTTTGAGGACAATTCAGCGGAGAATTTCTATTTGCTTCCAGAGACGGATTTAGAAGTTGTTTTGCGGGAGTTGGAAGCGCTGAAACCGAATGTGGCGGTGATTGACAGTATCCAAACTATTTATTTTGCTAGTTTAACATCGGCTCCGGGTTCGGTGGCTCAGGTGCGGGAATGTACGTCTGCTTTGATGCAGGTGGCGAAAAGGGAAAATATTACTTTATTTATTGTCGGTCATGTTACGAAAGATGGAGCTTTGGCCGGGCCGAGGGTTTTGGAACATTTGGTAGATACTGTACTTTATTTTGAGGGCGATCGCTTTGCTTCTCATCGGCTTTTGCGAGCGATGAAAAACCGTTTTGGGGCGACTCACGAAATGGGTGTTTTTGAAATGGTAGCCAACGGTTTGCGAGAAGTAGATAATCCGTCTGAGTTGTTTTTAGGGAATAGAGATGAATTTTCGCCCGGTACTTCGACGACGGTTACTTGCGAAGGAACTCGACCGATTTTAGTGGAAATTCAGGCGTTAGTCAGCCCTGCAAGTTTTGGTTCGCCGCGCCGCACTACTACTGGTGTGGACAATGCTAGATTGCAGCAAATTTTAGCTGTTTTGGAGAAAAGGGTGGGGATTCCTTTATCTAAATTAGATGTGATTTTGGCGACGGTGGGCGGGTTGAAGGTGGATGAACCGGCGGCGGATTTGGCAGTTGCGATCGCCGTTGTGGCCAGTTTTCGCGATCGGGTAATCGATGCACGCACTGTCTTGCTTGGGGAAGTGGGTTTGGGGGGACAGGTGCGGCCGGTTTCGCAATTAGAGTTGCGGCTGAGGGAGGCGGCGAAATTGGGTTTCAAAAGGGCGATTATTCCTAAGAATCAACCGGTGCCAGATTTGGGGATGGAGATTATTCCGGTGGCGAAGGTAATCGATGCAATAATTGCGGCGATTCCGGCTACTCCCGCTCAGTTGCAGCCTGGTGATTTAGAGTTTCAGCCTGTGGATTTGGAGGAAGAGGATTTGTCTAATTGAGATTATGTTAAGGTAGCAATAACTGGGTAAACACAAATCTAAAACTCACATTATGAAAGCCTACGAATTTCCCGCAAAAGTTACATCGGAAGGAAAAATCAACTTGAGCGATGACATTTTAAAATACTTGGCAGTCAACCAAGATGTAAGAGTGATCATTCTGGTGAATGAACAAACAAACTCAGAAGCAGATGAAGTTGAGGAAAAAACAGATTGGCATCGTCTTGCCGCCGAACAATTCTTTGCTGATTGCAGCGAAGAAGATGCAATTTACGATGAGGTTTGAGCTATGACTAATTATCAGTCGGGAGAATTAGTTATAGTCGCATTCTTCTTCGCGGGTGCAGCCGAAACTAAACGCCGTCCTGGTTTGGTACTATTGGACACAGGAGATGAAGACATGATTGTTGCCAAGATAACCAGTCAAATTCCTCGTACAACCTTTGATGTCGAAATTCAGGAATGGCAACAAGCAGGATTAAAGCGACCTTCAGTGGTTCGCTTGCATAAACTGAACACGTTACAAAAAAGTTTAGTTGAAAGGAGACTGGGAATATTAACCCCTGATGATTTGGCGCAAGTGCGAAATAGAGTAAAACACATCTGGTCTTTTCTTTGAGGAGAATACAATATCGCAAGCTTCATTAGTCATTCCCAATTAATCAATCTAAAATGGTATAAGGAGGCACTAATTATGTATCAAGTAGACGTTCTTGAGGCTAAAGAAAAACTTCTGGAATTAATCGAAGCGGCGATGAGAGGTGAAGAAGTTTCGATTACTCAGGATAACCAGCCTGTTGTAAAATTGGTAGGGATACCGCCAGTTAATAAGAAGCGCTGGCCATCCAAAGCTGGGAGTGCGAAAGGAATGGTTTGGATGTCCGATGATTTTGACGAACCGCTAGAAGAGTTTAAGGAGTACATGGAATGAGGTTGTTGTTAGACCCTCATACTTTCATTTGGTATGTCACAGACAACCCTAGACTTAGTGCCAATGTCAAACTGCTAATTGAGGATGAAAATAACGAAAAGCTAGTCAGTATAGCTAGCATCTGGGAAATGGCCATTAAGCACAGCATAGGCAGGCTAAACTTTAGTCTGCCTTTTATGGAGTTTGTCAGACAGCAACTCAGTGTTAGCAATATCGGGCTACTGGAGATTAATCTCAACCACATTGAGGTTGCGGCTTCACTGCCTTTGCATCACCGCGATCCATTTGACAGGCTGATAATTGCCCAATCTATGGCAGAACAGATACCCGTTTTGAGCGTTGATGCTATTTTTGATGCTTATGCGATCGCGCGGGTGTGGTGAATTAAGTTAGTATAAAAATAAAGAGGCGAAGATGAAACAATTTAGAATCATCATTGAAAAACATTCCGATGGTTATGTAGCCTATCCCCTTGGTATCAAAGGTGCCGTAGTTGGTGAAGGTGACACCTATGAAGAAGCGTTAGCTGATCTCAAGTCAGCTATTCGCTGCTACATCGAAGTATTTGGCAAAGAAACAATGGAAAACTAATCACCTGCGATCTAGACTGTTTTAGTAGAAGCAGAGGTGGCTATTTAATGTCAAAGTTTCCTGTCGATGCTTCTAAAAGACGAGTCATCAGAACATTTGAGTTGTTGGGTTTTCGGATTATTAGAGAACGCGAACATATTCTCATTGTGCGAGAGAATCAGGATGGCACGGAGACTTCGTTAGTAATGCCTAACCACGAGCAAATAAAATCAGGGAGACTGAGAGCAATTTGTACTCAGGTGGGAATTTCTAGAGAGTAATTTTTAATAGCTTATGCACAAAGTTGAGTGCAGATGCTATCTACGATAACACTTGAAATATGTCAAATTAGAGATTGCCTTTTTTGAGGTGCGTTTTCAATCAAACATGAAAAAATCAAAAAGACGTAAAAACCAGTGGTCAAATGAACTAAACGACATCATTCGAGGTGCATCGGGCGGCTTTTTGTTCGGGATTCCGCTGCTTTATACGATGGAGGTTTGGTGGATAGGTTCCTCTACTAAACCAGCGCAAATGTCGATCGCGATCGCAACTACTTTTATCGTCGTTTTCTTGCTGACTCGCACTGAAGGTTTTCGCAAAACTAAAGACATCCGCTGGCTAGATGCTGCAATCGATACCGTAGAAGCGATCGCCATCGGCATTGTCTGCGCGGCTTTGATCCTGTTTTTGCTCAGGGAAATTACGCCGGAGACTCCACTGCAAGAAACTCTGGGGAAAATCATCTTTGAAGGCCTCCCCTTTGCCTTGGGAGTTGCCCTGGCGAACGGTTTTTTGAGTGGCGATCGCTATCAAAGTTCAGACAGCGACAGCGAACCTAATATTAACCCAACTTTAGCAGATATTGGCGCTACTTTAATTGGCGCGATGATCATTGCTTTCAACATCGCCCCAACAGACGAAATTCCCATGCTAGCAGCAGGTATTTCGCCACCTTGGCAATTAGCAATTATCGCCGCTTCACTGCTCATTTCCTACGGTATTGTATTTGTAGCCGGCTTTACTTATCAAGCAAAACGGCAGCAGCAGCAAGGAATTTTTCAGCGTCCCCTCAGCGAAACTGTCATGGCCTATTTAGTGTCGCTGGCGGCTTCTGCATTTATGATGTTTTTCTTCCACAAACTCAGTTTTGACGACCCGTGGTCGATTTGGTTGAGCTATACGTTAGTATTGGGATTGCCGGCGGCTGTTGGCGGCGCGGCGGGGAGGTTGGCGGTATGAGTGAAAGTAATAACGAACACCAAGAAAAAAGAACTCCTGCTGAATGGGTGACATTTGCGATCGCCTGCTCGATCCTTTTTACCATCACCGGCCTCGTACTCTACAACTGGGTGACTAAAAAGCAGGAACCTCCGATTATTTCTGTCACTCGCAACACGCCTATTCGCGAAAATCAAGGGCAATTTTACGTACCGTTTGCAGTGACAAACACGGGCGGCGAAACGGCAGAGTCTGTGCAAATTATTGCCGAATTGCGCGTTAATGGTGAAGTGGTAGAATCCGGCGACCAACAAATTGATTTTTTGTCAAGTGGTGAAACTCAAGAAGGAGCTTTTATTTTCAGCCGTAACCCCAGTCAAGGTGAGTTGATTGTGCGATCGAGCAGTTATAAACTACCTTAACAAATATCAAACTCGGCGGTTAAAACCTTTTCACCTCTGTGAACTCTTTCTCTTCCTACCCTACCCTTCGGGAACCCCTGCGGGGAACGGGAACGGCTTCGCCGAACGCGCCCTTAGCGTCTTCGCGGTTCGTTCAATCTAAAAACCCCCTTGCGCGTTGGCATTTATTGCTATATTCAAAGCAGGCGCGATTTCAATCGCTTTGGAATTGCGATCGCCCTACCGCTTCACCAGATTGTTTTCCCACTTCCAAACACAGCTAGAAATCAAATTCGTGCAGATATGAGCGGTAATTGGCACTAACAAATTCCCAGTAGCTAAAACGCTGTAACCCAACAGCAATCCGACAGCCGTTGCCCAAACAGCATAAGGCCACTGATCCATGCCTCCTAAGTGCAGAATGCCGAAACAAAAACTCGATAAAACTAAACTGGTAACATTCAATCCTAAAGCAGACAGCATCACGCCTCGAAATAGCAATTCTTCGCTAAGTCCCGGCAGCAGTCCCAGCCAAATTAAATCCGGCCAAAACAAAGGTTTGAGCACTACTTCCAAGTAAACATCCGCACTCCGGCGATAACCCGGCCAGAGTTGATAAACGATCGCACTGCAGCCTGTAATTGCCAGTCCGATCGCCAATCCTTTGAGCAAGTCCATTCCTATCAATTTGACTGGCAAAAGCGATACCGATCCAAATAGCAACCACAATTTAGCTACCGCCAGCAACATAATTGCTGTCACGCCCATTGCTATTAAAACTTGGGTGCGCGTCAAGGGTTCAATTTCAGGATTTTGGGGAAGTTTTTCTGCCACTTAATCACTTTTATATTTGAGGTTTGAGATTTTAGATTTGTTGAGTTTAGTCAGACAAACAACGCAGGGAGGAGATGTCTGCACCCAAGGAAGCTGGACTGATGCCGGCCCGCAAAGCGACCAAAACTCCGATCGCCTCTAAATATGAGTTTACCTGCAAAGCTTTGATTCCGAGTTTTTCTGGAGTCGCCTGCATCTGGGTTTTGTTGTCCCCCACAGCGATGATTTGTACGGACGATCGCCTACTCAAACTCAGAATAGCACTGCCGCCGCAGGCTGTGGCGGGTATTACCACCGCATCGACTCGATCGGCGGTAATTGATAATTGATTGTGCTGCTGGCTTTCTGGCGCTACCAATTGGGGAGCTTTGCCCAGGCCCGCAAGGACGCAAGGTAGGAAAGTATAGCCGATTTCCTCAGCAGCCGATCGCGGGGACAGGTGCGGATCGAGGGGAAGTGGGGAAAGCGCGGGGGCGTGGGCGCAGGGGATTTTAAACGTCCTGACGATGAGGTGGCTGATGACAGCTTCCGCGCCCGCGAGGGGGTCAACTCCTTTGCCGCGGCGGTAGTTTTCGAGGGCGAGGCTGCCTTCATCGTCGGGAAATCTGGCCACAACTGCGATCGCCTCTACTCTTGCTTGTTTGATTAATTTTTCTGCTGCGCGCAATAAACTGTCTGGATTGCCGATCGTCCCCCAGGATGCCCCTGATTCGGAAATACGCAATTCTACTTGCAGGGGGCGATCGGTTAAAACGCAATCAGTTATATTCAAGCCCAATGTAGCTCTCGCTGCATCAGCCGCTTGCAAGTGGCGCAACTGCAAGTCTGGTTCGATCGCGGAATCGAGGATTAAGCCGATGCGATTTTGATGTACCGGTTGCAGTCCCCAGCATCCGGCAGCAAATTTGTCAAGGGCGTAACCTTCTACGTAGAGGGCGTTAGGTATGGGCCAATAAAGTTGAGCGCCGTTGAGGACGTTGGGGTGAGTGATCAGGGTGTCTGAAATTTGGGCGATCGCCCTAGCCACCGGCAGCGCATCTCCTGCAAACCCACCAATCGAGGCTCCTACGCCTGTGGGGACTATCAAAACCACTGTCAAAGGGCGGGGGTTCACGGTGTTGCGGGGGATGCTTCCACGAGCACGTAGCCTTCTACCACAGCCTTTTGCCGATCGACATCCACATCTGTGACTGCCCACCGCAGGGGTTCGCCGTACTTTTGCAGTTCAATTTCAATAGCCGAGTGCAGTTGCTCGGCGGTATCGTGGAGGTCAACTTCTGCGGAAATGAAATGGGTGGTCATAGGGCGATCCATAGTGGTTTTACCGCTAACGGTACTTAGGTCAATTTTAGCTTAGTGCTAGGATTTACCGAATTGGCGATCGTACACAATGTCTTCTTTTTCTGTTTCTATCTTCAAGTTCGATCGGGGATAAGCAACGCACAGCAACACATAACCTTCTGCCTGAAGATCCGGACTAACGCCCATACCATCAGCTTGATCGACCTTCCCTTCAATAATTTTACCAGCACAGGTAGTACAAACCCCCGCATTGCATGAACTCGGCAACTCAATGCCGGCCGCGTTGGCGGCGCGGAGAATTTGTTTATCTTCGGGTACTTCTACGGTATAGGTAGAGCCTTGGTGGATCAATTCAACAGTGTAAGTCTTAGACATATTTCAATTATTGGTTTTAATTCCCCAATTGGAATTTACGCTAGATTTGGAAACAAAGCAATCAGTATTTTACCGCTGTTTGTGCTTTTGTGCAAATTTACAACTGCTGTTTTTATTGATAATTTTTTTTATTAATTGGCTGGGGCGAGCGAGCGGCATTTTGTCAATGACTTTTTCACAAATTATTACAAGCCTCACGGCGTAACCGTGCCACAAAGCACTTATACCTAATTAATTTTTTGCCTTCAAGCCAACAGCTCATCAACCGCCACACTAAAACCCGGCAACACTAGCTGAGTGCTGACTGTACAACCCCGGTTAAAAGTTAACTTTTGAGTTTGAGTCATTATCAATATCCAGCGACTTTCTGGAAAAACAATCCAAGCTTCCAGACAACCTGAATCTAAATACTCTTGTGCTTTAAGAAAAATCTCTTCCGCAATATCAGTAGGAGAAACTATTTCAGCAATTAACGGCGGGCTTTGAGGCAAAGTAGGAACATCACCATATTGTGAGACTAATTCAGGAGTCAGATAAGCTACATCAGGACGACGCACTCGCCTGTCTGTGCGACAAGGAACTTCTGTATAAACTTCGCCACCTTGTCCGCTAGATATCTTGTAACTTCTCCAAGAATAATCTAGTTTGGATTGAATTAGACTGTGTTTTGCTGTCATGCCATTTTTCTCCACAATTTGCCCGTCCACCCATTCCATATCGTCGGCGGGACAGGCTATAAAGTCTTCTAGAGAAACATTTTCTGATAAAACGGCAGCCATTACCATAGCTATTTACTTTCTTTTGCAGAATTCACTCATATTATACAGAACTTACGCGCCGATGCGTCGAAACCAGTTTTATACTAATTTTGCGAACTGTTTATTGTGGGGTGGGCTTCTAGCCAGCCGCGGTGCGTCGAAACCAGTTTTCTACTAACTTTGTGTTAACTAACGATAAATTTATGAATAAACGAGGTTTTTGAGGCCATCCCAGGAGTTAGGATAGCTTTATATTCTGTTACACGGTCAGGTTTATTTGCGCT
The DNA here is from genome assembly GCF_036705485.1 of Microcoleus sp. AT9b-C3. Lineage (NCBI taxonomy): Bacteria > Bacillati > Cyanobacteriota > Cyanophyceae > Oscillatoriales > Microcoleaceae > Microcoleus > Microcoleus sp. AT9b-C3. The sequence continues at coordinate 170,967 of NZ_JAUBUR010000010.1, forward strand.
TACCTACTTAATCTGGGTAAGTTAATCCCAAGCCAGATATTTGCAGTCAGTTTTCAGACCTGTGACTAGAAGACAGTTTAATTGTATTTATAGGAAAAATGAAATCATGACAAATTCAACTTTGGGTCGTCAGGCGGTGGTAATTGGCGGGAGTATTGCCGGACTGCTGGCTGCTCGGATTTTGACTGATTATTTTGAGCAGGTGACAGTCATTGAACGAGATTGTTTTCCTCTTCAAGCAGAACCCCGCAGGGGCATTCCTCAAGGCACTCAACTGCACCTTTTGCTGACCCGAGGCCGTCAAATTATCGAAGAATTGTTTCCGGGCTTGGAAGCAGAACTCATTGCTCAAGGAGCGGTCTCTGTGGATATGGGAGCCGATGTGGAATGGCTCAATCCTTTTGGCTGGACTGCTCGTTTCCCCTCTGGATTTACAGTGCTCTCTTTCAGTCGGTGCATTTTGGATTGGTTGATTTACTGCAGGTTAGCGGGAACGAATCAGCTTCATTTCCTGGAGGAAAGCTATGTCACTGGGCTCATTTCAACTCCTGATGGAACGAGCATTGCTGGAGTGAAAGTCCGGCAGCGCCAGCAAACCGGAGAGACTCAAGAGCATACATTAGTCGCTGATTTGGTGGTGGATGCCAGCGGGTTTAATTCGCAAGCCCCCAAATGGCTGAAAGAATTGGGCTATGAAGCACCAAAGGAAACAAGGATTACAACTGGCATGGGATACGCCGGTCGCGTCTACGAGATTCCTGCGGGATTTGAATCCGATTGGAAAGGCGTGTACCTGCAAGCGGCTCCACCCGAACGAACTTCAATGGCTATCATGTACCCGATTGAAAATAACCGTTGGCTTCTGGGATTCTGTGCCACTGCACCCCACCGCCTCCCAAAAGATGAAGCTGCCCTTTTGGATGCGCTCCAGCAGTTACCCAGCCCTATGATTTACAACGCTCTCAAGCAAGCCCAACCTTGTACGCCGATCGAAATTTACTATCCTCCGGGCAATCGGTTATACCACTACGAAACTCTGAAGCGACAACCCGAAAGGTTTTTGGTTTTAGGAGATGCTGTTTGTTCGTTCACGCCAATTTACGGTCAAGGTATGACCGTAGCCGCATTGGGGGTGAAGACCTTAGATGCCTGTTTGCAAAACCTTGTCGGACAACCCTCACCCAGCCTAACTGGATTAGCAAAAACATTTCAGAAACGACTAGCACAGATCAATGCAGGGCCTTGGATTGCCTCTACGACTCAAGATGCTAAATACCCCAGCTTTCGAGGGCCTATTAAGGGTTCCAGCGCCCTAAACAAGTTCATGGGATGGTATATGAACCAAGTCATTCATTTAACCGTTCGCGACACTCAAACTACACTCAGTTTGTTTGAAGTGTTCCATATGCTGAAATCTCCTGGCACCCTGTTTCAACCTCGAATTTTGTTGCAGGTCTTAAAGCAGGTACTGGCAGGTCGATCGAACTCAAGTCAAGTTAAGAAGTCATTGACTCCTTTGTAAGACCAACTCTTACAAATTACCACTCACTTATTCCCACTTACCCATTTATTCAATATTAATTTGATTGGGAGGCTTAGGTGGATTCTGTTTGTCATCGTTCAAAGTTTTACGCCCAGAACTAGCATAATCCTTATAAAAATCCACAAACATCTTTGTCAACTGCTGCAAAGAAAGTTGTTCCCCATTAACTTGAGCTTTCATATAAGCTTTAAGCACTTCAATGTAAGCCAAACCGAGAGCAAGCGTGAGAGTTGCTGCGGTTGCAGCGGAGATTGCACCGCCGACAACAGTACCCGCACCAGGAATCATTTTAATCAAATTAGTAACAATACTTCGGCCAACAGCAGTAACCCCCCCTGTGCCGCTAATAGCAGACAGCATCGCCGAAATAAAGCCCTTATCAAAGGGCATTCCAAAAATCACAGTAATATTAGCAATCATTGCCGTTTGCATCGTCATCAAAATCGGCGCATCAGCAAACGGTACAGGAGTCGCACCGACAATTGCAGAACCTGCAACATAAGCACTTAGATACTTAAATGCCATATCGGATTTGAGGGCAATATTGGCAATTTGTTCTTTAACAAAAGCTTTCTTAGCTACTTCCGGCAGCAGTTGAAAGGTTGCATCTACCAATTTATCTAAACCGTGAGATTTTACTGTATAATCCTCATCAATTTCTTCCGGTTCAGCCATCACAGGGATGATTTGACTGACTGGTAAATTCATGTGTTCCAGTTGCTTGAAAAACTCGCCCGGCTTTTTAGATGTCGTCTGAGTCAGCACTAAAAGAACTGGTACCTCTTTGACTTCCATTTCTTTTAGCCAGTTTTCCTCGACAGATTCTATTCTATTGGCGCTGTGATTGATACAGTACCAGATGACGTGAATGTGTTCTTTGGGGTGCAGGAGTCTTTGATCTTCAATTAGTTTAGCAACGTTTAATTGAATAATTTTAATTTGTTCGGCGTTGAGTTCGAGTCCGGGAGTATCGTAGACGGTAATTGGGCAATTCGGTTTGGTATATTGGCGAATGCCTTGAGTGATGGGGCGGCCGACTCCGGTTTCTGCTAAGCGTTGGCGAAAAACGGAATTTATTAGGGTACTTTTGCCGACGCCGGTTTTGCCGATGACTAAAACATTGCACTGTCCCACTTGGTTTTCTGCCTCTTTGAAGGCGTAGTAACTTCTATTTAAAAGCTCGTCTAGGGAAAAGTCGTCTGACATGGCGGTTTGCTCCGATTATGGTGGGATATTAATTAAATACCACCGAATAGAATTCCGATGCTCTACAAACGAAGTCCGCGAATGCGGACTGGGGGAGTCTTAATAATATTGTAGCAATTTGATTTAAGAACTGGTGCAACGGGTAGAGGAGTGTTTTGTGTCGCGTGCTGCTAAATGAAAGGTTGTAGAATTTAGTTTAAGCTAGCAATCGATCGACATCGATGCTAAAACCGATCAGGATTTGTTGGGTGCTGGCGGTATCGCCGGATCTAAATGTCAATATTTGATTTTGAGTCATCACGAATATTAAACGACTTTCGGGAAAAACTAACCAGACTTCCTGACAGCTAGATTCTAAATATTCCTGTGCTTTGAGAAATACATCTTCACCGATATCGGTGGGTGAAACTATTTCGGCAATTAACGGAAAACTTTGGGGTAAAGTGGCAAGATTGCCAAATTGTGCAACTAATTCGGGTGTGAGATAAGCGACATCGGGACGGCGAATTTGTCGGTTAGTGCGGCAAGGAACCTCGACATAAGCTTCTCCACCTTGTCCGCTAGAATCTTTGTAATTTTTCCAAGCATCCCCCAGGCTTAACTGAATTTTACCCGTCTTTAGTGTCATGCCATTTTTCTCCACAAGTTGGCCGTCTACCAATTCCATGTTATCGGGCGGAGCGACCGTGAACTCTTCTAGAGCTAAATTGTCTGATATTATGGTAGCAGTGACCATAGTTATTTCCTCGTTTTTACAAAATTCACTTGTTACTATTATGACCGATCGCCCTTGGCGATCGCACTTTGACCCACACTGCTGAAATTATACTGTAACGCCGTCAGGCCGAGCAACGCAGGCTGAGTTGCTTCTAATAGCGACAGCTTTTAACCTATCGGTTGTCGGCATTACGGGTATTTCCGGCGATCGACTTATGCAAATAAATCAGTTGCTCGGCTCATTTTTACAGAACAGCACGCAGAGGGAACTTTACAATAGCGACATTCCCAATCACTAGGTTTTGGGTGGGGAGGTTGAGAATTACAAAGCATGGCAATTAACTGCTGCAAACGCTGTCTAAATTGCTCATTAACATACCACTTGGGAATATCTAAAATGCCATCTCGATAAACTAAGCGCCCGTGCGGAATGTGACCTTTAAACATATTTTTGGTTTCCGGGGCAAAGGGCAACATTGACATATAGAGAAGCACTTGCATTTTATGTGAATCTTTGCGCTTGCCTGTTTTGATATCTTCGACAACAGCCCAATCATCTTTGATAGCAATGATATCAGGTCTGCCGGCAACGCAGATATCAAACATTTGACCTTTATATTTGAATGAATTTTGATTTTCAACATAGACGATGAAACCTTTTTTTTGCAGTTGTACTGCTCGTTGAATCACCTTTTCTTCATGTTCTGAGGGGTCATAGGTACTGGGTTGTTTTTCAAATTGATAGTGAGTTCGTTGCCATAATGCGTGTAGGCAATCTTTTTCGGTTGCTAAGACTTCGGCAATCCCAGTTACAGTGGCGTAGGGATTGAATCTTTTTTGCGCTTGTACTAGCTTCATAATCAACTTCCTTTTAGTTAAGATTCCTGGTTCATAGTTTCACTATAAAAAAGTTGACATAGTTGGCAATACCCTTGACCTAGGTGTTTTTATAGCGACTTAGTTTATTTAGTTAAAATAGTCTAAATAGTTGAAATAGTTTGAGGCTTTTAGTGCCTTTTATTTCGGCTAGGGATGTGCTAGGTTGAAAGAGAGGTTTCTGAAACCCGGTTTCTCGCTCGTTGTATAATCAGAGGTATCCCGATGACTCCTGAACAAAAAAAGTTTCTTGACGACATTGCTGCAGAAATGAAAACGCAGCCGGCGTTTAATGATAGAGAGTCATTATTTTTCCCACTGCGCTTCGATAAAAATCGCCCTGTTGCAGTTCAACACAAAGAAATTGCTGAAAACTTAATGCCAAAAGATCCTCTTCTTGGAGGTGTAAATTATGCAAGTTCAATCGGCACAACGGTGCAAAATATTGTGAGTGCAATGGTAGGGAGATTAGAAACCGAACACAAAAAAGCAATTTCAGGTCTATATGAAGCGGAAATGAGAACCGATGGGGTTGATGTTGATAGCTTACTGAATGGAAAAAAGGGAGAAAGAGGTACTTGGGAAGTCGTTTATGATTGGCTGTGGCATCATAAATACCTGCGGTGGCTTGATGAAAATGGCTGGCAAATTTTGCAGGAAAAAGCTAAATCGCCTCCCAATTGGCTACAGTTTTTGGAAATGTCAGCATTGCAAGCAGGGACTAGATCCCCAACTTTGCGACTTCCACCACCAGAAATAAAGCCAACAATTCCTGCAAATGAGGAACTGTGGATGGCGATTGATTTAGAATGTCCGAATTATCAGTTGCTGTTATTTAATCGCAGCGAACAGGGAAAATTTTTGCTCTGTCCCTCTTTCGGTTATGCGGTGAATTCTATCATCAAGAAATCGCATTTTTGCCTACCACAAAGCGAGTCTTTTGCAGGGAAAACTGAGCAAAAGTTTATTTTTGAGCAAACTGGACAGGAAGAATTTTTAGCAATTGCAGTGGAGAAGCATTTAAATTTAGATTGGTTGATTCCCCGTCAAGAGGAAGCTTTACCAGAATGGAATGCTGAACGGATTAAGGAGTTATTTGAACAGTTGGAAAAACAAGATAAGTGGCAAGTATTTTATCAAACTTTTGATGTCGTCTAAACAGCCTAATTGTAGTTAGTAGTCGTACAAATAATCACAGAGAAGATAGGAAAACAACAATGTACGAAAATCGCAGCGCCACCTATTGGCAACTCATCCAAAAACTGCTCGAATGTTCCAACGGGGAAGAAGCGCAAATATTAAACGTACACTTTGACTTACTCGATCCCGGACTTTTGGAAACGATAATCGCAGTCGCCAAACAATTTGATAATGATGGCAACCAAAATGAGGCTAACTTTTTAACTAACATTGGCTTAGAATTGGGTAAGTTTCTGGGTAATGATCATCAGCCAACGGCAATCAGAAAACAGACAGCCGATATTTTATTGAGTTGGGGAAGAATTCAATATTATATTAGCCAGTTTATTGTCGCTTTTCAGTGCTGGCAACAGTGCCTTATCATTTATCAAGGGATTCAAGACCAGGAAGGGGAAGCTAATTCTCTGGGACGTTTAGGCTTGGCTTACGATTCTTTGGGAGAATATGAACAAGCGATCTATTTCCACCAAAAGCATTTAGATATTAGTCGGGAAATTAAAGACCGCACAGGAGAAGCGATTTCTCTGGGAAATTTAGGCAATGCTTACCACTCTTTGGGACAATATGAACGAGCAATAGATTTCCAAGAACAGTCTTTAGCCATTAAACGGGAAATCTACGACCGCTCAGGGGAAGCGGCTTCTCTGGGAAATTTAGGCAACGCTTACCACTCTCTGGGACAATATGAAAAAGCGATCGATTTCCACAAACAGTCTTTAGTCATTAAACAGGAAATCAAAGACCCTCTTGGTAAAGCGAATTCTCTGGGAAATTTAGGCAATGCTTACGACTCTCTGGGACAATACGAAAAAGCGATCTCTTTCCACGAAAAGCATTTAGGTATTAGTCGGGCAATCAAAGACCGCAGAGGGGAAGCAAATTCTCTGGGAAATTTAGGCAATGTTTACAACGCTCTGGGAAAATATGAACGAGCAATAGATTTCCACAAACAGTCTTTAGCTATTAAACGGGAAATCAAAGATCGCAGAGGGGAAGCAAATTCTCTGGGAAATTTAGGTATTGCTTACCACTTTCTGGGAGAATATGAAGGAGCAATAGATTTCGTCGAACAATCTTTAGTTATTAAACGGGAAATTAAAGACCGCTCAGGGGAAGCGGCTTCTCTGGGAAATTTAGGTAATGCTTACCATTGTCTGGGAAAATATGAACGAGCGATCGGGTTCTACGAACAGTCTTTAGCCATTAGTCGGGAAATCAAAGACCGTCAAGGGGAAGCGAATTCTCTGGGAAATTTAGGCAGTGCTTACCTTTCTCTGGGACAATTTGAACGAGTGATCAGGTTCTACGAACAGTCTTTAGCCATTAGTCGGGAAATCAAAGACCGTCAAGGGGAAGCGGCTTCTTTGGGAAACTTAGGCAGTGCCTACCTTTCTCTCGGACAATTTGAACGAGCAATTAATTTATACAAAAAGTGTTTAGGCATTAGTCGGGAAATTAAAGACCGCTTTGGGGAAGCAAGTTCTCTGGGAAATTTAGGCAGTGCTTACCACTCTTTGGGAGAATATGAACAAGCGATCGCTTTCCACGAACAGTATTTAGCTATTGGTCGGGAAATCAAAAACCGCCTTGGAGAAGCAACCTCTCTCAATAACATTGCGAATGCTTACCGGAAATTGCAGCAAACAGAGAAAGCCATTAAAAACTATCAAGACAGCCTCAAAATTGCTACTCCCAAAACCATACCTCCCCTGTGTTTCACAGCAGGTCAAAACCTCGGTAACATTGCTTTGATAAAAGGCGACTGGTCACTCGCCTTAGAAGGATACGAACCCGCCATAAAAGCAGTCGAACAACTCCGCAAAGGCTCCACCACCGACAAACGCCGCCAAGAAATCATTAAAGAAGCCATCTCCGTTTACACCAACGCCGTCCAATGCTACATCAACCTCAAACAATACGATAAAGCCGTCGAAACCGCCGATCGTTCCCGATCGCGCCACCTCGCCGACTTATTCGCCAGCAAAGACCTCTACCCCCAAGGCGAAATTCCCCCCGAAGTCGAAGCATACTATCGCCTGCAACAACAAAGCGATCGCTTGCGTTCTTCTGACAATGACGAAATGAAAGCACTCCCAGCCACTCGCCAACCAACCCCCAACGGCGACGCTATCATCGAAAGGATTAAAGAATTAGAAGATGAAAAACAGAAAGCTTGGCTGAAAATTCGCAGCAAAGACCAAGTTTTGGCGGCTCAATTGCAACCAGCCCCCCTCAGTTTCGACCAGATGCAAGCCTTAATTCCCGATGCTGAAACCGCCATCCTCAATTGTTACACCACTGATGAGCATACCCACATTTTCATCTTGCGCCAAAATCAAGCAACCAAACTCCACACCTGCGAAGGTCAAGGACTTGAAACCTTGCAAAATTGGCTATTGAACAACTGGTTAAAGCCTTATGTCGAAAACCAAACCGCATGGCGAAATCAAATGGGTGAAGTTCTCCACGAACTCGCTAACCGCCTGCAAATTAATCAACTAATTCCCCAACATCTCAACGGCATCAAAGAACTGATTATCATCCCTCACCTGTACCTGCATCAAATTCCCTTTGCTGCCTTACCATTAAACGAGATTCCCATTCCCCACAGCGATACAGCTTCCGACAGAACACGCGGCTTAAAACCTCTCAGCAAACCCACCCTCACCCCTACGAAAACCCCGCCCCAAAAACAACCCGAGTACCTCAGCGATAAATTCCGCATCCGCATCGTTCCCAGTTGCCAAATTCTCAACTTTTGCCACCAGCGAGGCAACCTCAAACCTGCGACAATGGGAATCGTAGAAAATGCCACAGGCGACCTCGTTTTCACTGCCTACGAGTGCGAAACCCTGGCAACCATGCACCAAATTGATAAAAATTCCCGCCTCGAATATGAGCAAGCGACGATCGGCAACTATCAAAATTTACTCAACGAAGTGCAAGTCCTCCATTCCAGCCATCACGCCAGTGCCGATCTGAATAATTCCCTAGAATCAAAACTGCATTTATTTGATGGCGATATCAACCTCGGTCGTGTTTTTACATGGAGATTTTCCGACTTAGCCGAAGTGTTCCTCTCCTGCTGCGAAACCAATTTAACTTTTACCCAAATTACCGACGACCCGCTCTCGATTGCTAGCGGTTTCCTCTGTGCGGGTGCGCGAAATGTGGTCAGTACCTTGTGGGCTGTGGATGATTTAGCAACCGCTTTATTTTGCATTTTATACTATCAGGAAAAGCAGGATAATAGCCGATCGCAAGCGCTGCAAAAAGCACAATTTAAGCTACGCAACTTTACAGGTGATGAGTTATCTAGTAAATATAAACCCCTGTTAGAGGATTATTTTGAGCAACAAAAAGGAGAAAAACAAGCAGAAATTGTCAAAAATGTGCGATTGCGTTTAGACTGGCTTTGTCGGCAAGAATTGCCGTTTGTCAGTCCCTATAATTGGGCGGGGTTGGTGTCGCAGGGTTTGGCGTAGGAGAAACAACAGCATTTACATTCCTGGACACATTACAACTACAGAAACCGGGTTTTTTACCGTATCTGCGGGCTGCATGGCGTCTTCTGGGCAAAAAACCCGGTTTCTAACCACCCCTGCGTCTAGGACTAATTTAGAAATGTTCCAGCAGAGATTTCTCTTGTGCATAAACCTTTCGCAGCGACTCCAGGGCGATCGCCCCCAACATCAATTTAATCACCCCCACCATTTCCCCCCACTCCAACAATTCAGAAACACAAACAGCTTTCTGAAATCTATCCGCATAAAAATCCACCCAAAAATCCGGCGCGTGTCTCTGTTTCTGACTCGCTATCCGGCGCTTCCAATAACCAAAATCTAAACCAGAGGGCGATTCCACTCCCAAAACAGGCGGAAAGTCGGCATAACTCACAAACCGACTCATGCCTTTGGCGTGCACGTACAGGATATGCGCCCAGCACTCGAAGCGATATATTTGTTCTACCTTGATTTTCAGCAGTCGCGCGATCGCCTCTTTTGTCACAAACCGGCTCAATCTGTGTCTGGGGGTTGATTTTGGTCGAAAGCTTGCTAACATAGTTGATAAGTTTCCTGATTTGAATAGATCGATTCCTGATTGGGATAGATAGATTCCTGATTGGGGAATTTGATAGATAGAGCAGTCCCTTATATGGGATTTGAACTTTGATAGGCGATCGTCCTTGAGTTTTCCAGACGTTGGGGCGATCGCTTTTTACGATAAAACCATCCTATGATGGTGTACCATCATTTGTCAAGTATGGGTTTAGTCAGGTTAAAAGTCAGAGAACTAGCTAGCGAGAAAGGCTGGACGCTGAAAGAAGTTTCAGAACGATCGGGAGTAATTTACAGCACCGTCAGACACTACGCCCGCTGTCCGGGAGTGTCAACCATTGACTTTATTTCTATACACAAATTGGCTCGCACCTTTGATGTAATGATTGAAGACTTGGTGGAAATTGTGCAGGAGTGAGCGATCGCTTTTTACGATAAAATTATTATCTGACCTATATAGATCATCTGTCAAGAGCTTATGGGCTTAATTAAATTGCGGATTCGAGAATTTGCGGACGAGAAGGGTTGGACGCTCAAAGAAGTGTCAGATCGCTCTGGAGTGGTGTACAGTTCCCTGAGAACCTACGCGCGATCGCCCGGATTAGCAACGATTGACGTGACGGCTTTGCACAAGTTAGCCAGAACATTCGATGTGATGATTGAAGATTTGTACGAGATAGTGCAGGAATAGTCGATCAACCTTTACGATAAAATCCTTAAAAACTAAATCTAGTGGTCTGTCAATGGGTTTAATTAGATTGCGGGTTCGAGAGTTGGCTGCTGAGAAAGGCTGGACGATCAAAGAGGTGTCAGAGCGATCGGGAGTCATCTACAGCACACTCAGCACCTATTCACGTTCTCCAGGAATGGCAATGGTTGATTTTACTTGTCTGCTGAAGTTGGCACGTACTTTTGACGTGATGGTGGAAGATTTGGTTGAGGTGGTAAAAGAGTAGGCGATCGCAATTATTAGCAGGTTGGAATGACTTCTTTAATGGTTGAGTTGCTAGAAATCCCCCAAGCACAAAACGTAGTTGTTACAGACGACGCGCTAACAGTCTATCTATCCGATGGTCGTACTATTTCCGTGCCTTTAGCTTGGTATCCTCGGCTATTGCATAGCACACCAAACGAACGCAATAATTGGCGATTTATTGGTGGAAATGATGGAATCCACTGGCCCGATATTGACGAAGACATTAGCATCAAAAATATCATTCTCGGTAAACCATCTGGAGAAAGTCAGAAGTCATTTCAGCGGTGGTTAGAGGAACGCGGGAAGATATTCTAATACCAAATCCGGCTTTAATAATCCTCCTTATTTCTTAGTCCGCGCAGGCGGACTTCGTTTGTTTAGAAGCGGTTTCAACCGCCGAATTATATCTGATAAGAACCGGCCGGGGGGGTTTATGAGATTGTCGGTTTTAGCCAATTATTATTGGTGAACCCGCCCATACAAAAATTATATCTATTTAATCGAACCTGATATTATCAAGGATCTAACTGTTAAAAAAAAGCGCCTGAGTTCCCCCAGACGCATACCATAAAATCAACAAACTGTCAACCCTAACCTAACCGTTCAAAGCCTCAGCACCGCCGCAAACTTCCAGGATTTCCTGAGTAATTGCCGCTTGCCGCGCCTTGTTATAAGTCAGCGTCAAACTACCGATCAAATCGCTAGCATTCTCACTAGCATTATTCATCGCCGTCATCCGCGCAGCCAACTCGCTAGCAGCAGACTCTTGCAAAGCCCGCAGCAATTGGTTGTTCAAATACAAGGGCAAAAGAGCCTCCAGAATTTGCGCCGGATCTTGCTCGAAAATCATGTCCCTGGGCAAACTCTTCGTAGGTGAAGCAACCTTCTCGCGCGATACTTGAAACTGTCCGCCTTGCGATGTCAAGCGGAAGATTTCATCATCGGGAGTTTCCAAACCTTGGGGGTCGAGGGGCAGCAAAGTTTGAATTACCGGACGCGAACTAATTAGCGACACAAACTTGGTGTAAATTAGCTCAACTCTGTCCACAGTTCCCGACAGGAACAAGGAAAGCAATTCGTCAGCAATTTGTGCCGCTTCCGGTGCTGTGGGAATTTGTTCTAAGTTAGCGTAAGTAGCATCGATCGGCTGTTCGCGGCGCTGGAAATACTGAGTAGCTTTGCGTCCTACCAACACGTATTTGTAGTCTAAGCCTTCAGCTTTGATTTCCTTAGCGCGATTTTCGGCGTATCTGATGATGTTGCTGTTGTAGCCGCCGCACAAACCCCGATCGCCCGAAACTACCAACAGTCCCACCGATCGCACTTCGCGTTTTTTCAGCAGCGGCAAATCCAGGTTTTCAAACTGCAAGCGTTCCGCCAAACCGTACAATACCTCTGCCAGTCGATCGGCAAAAGGCCGAGTAGCAGTCACCTGTTCTTGAGCCCGGCGCACCTTTGCAGCGGCCACCAAACGCATCGCTTCTGTAATCTTTTTAGTGTTCTTGACCGACTTAATGCGATCGCGAATAGTTTTCAGATTTGCCATAACTTTCTCCTTACATCCTTGCCCGCATCTTCTTAATTAAAACCGCAGATTAACGCAGAGTAACGCAGATTAACTTCAGATTATCTGCGTTAATCCGCGTTCATCTGCGGTTCAAAATTCCTACTTGTCTACGCAGAAACTAGAAAACTTTGCTTGTATTCAGTGATGCCTTCTTTCAGCAGCTTCTCAGCTTCATCAGTCAAGGCTTTTCCGCCTTGAACAATTTCGCCGTACTTCGGCTTGCTAGTCCGCAAATAGTCGCGCAAACCAACAGTAAACTTGGTTACTTTGTCCACATCGATGTCATCCATGTAGCCGTTAATGCCAGCATAGATAACAGCCACTTGTTCGTTCATCGGCAGAGGAGAACTTTGGGGCTGTTTCAACAGTTCCCGCAAGCGCTGACCACGCGCCAATTGATTCTGAGTAGCTTTATCCAAGTCAGAAGCAAACTGAGAAAATGCTGCCAGTTCTTCAAACTGTGCCAATTCCAATTTCACCTTACCGGCTACTTTTTTCATCGCCTTCGTTTGAGCTGCCGAACCTACCCGCGATACCGAAATACCGGGGTTTACGGCAGGACGCAAACCAGCGTTAAACAAGTCAGAAGAAAGGAAGATTTGACCGTCGGTAATCGAAATTACGTTCGTCGGAATGTAAGCAGAAACGTCGCCAGCTTGGGTTTCGATAATTGGCAAAGCAGTCATGCTGCCTTCGCCCAAATCATCGCTCAATTTAGCAGCGCGTTCTAGCAAGCGAGAGTGCAGGTAAAATACGTCTCCGGGATAAGCTTCGCGACCGGGAGGACGGCGCAGCAACAAGGACATTTGGCGGTAAGCTTGTGCTTGTTTGGAAAGGTCATCGTAAATGACCAAAGTGTGCTTGCCTTTGTACATGAAATACTCGGCTAAGCTAGCACCTGTGTAGGGAGCCAAGTATTGCAGGGTGGCGGGGTCGCTAGCGTTTGCTGCTACTACGATCGTGTAGTCCATCGCGCCCTTTTCTTGCAGGACGTTGACGATGTTAGCTACTGTAGAAGCTTTTTGGCCGATCGCTACGTAAACGCAGATCACGTTTTCCGATTTTTGGTTAATAATCGTGTCGATCGCGATCGCAGTTTTACCGGTTTGTCTGTCACCGATAATCAGTTCCCGCTGTCCTCTTCCCACCGGAATCATCGCATCAATAGCGGTAATTCCTGTTTGCATGGGTTCGTAAACAGAACGGCGAGAAACAATCCCCGGTGCCGGAGATTCAATCAAGCGAGATTCAGTAGTTTTAATTTCTCCTTTGCCGTCAATCGGACGGGCCAAAGCATCAACTACCCGTCCCAACATTGCTTCACCAACGGGGACTTCAGCAATTCTGCCAGTAGCAGTAACTGCCGAACCTTCTTGAATGCCGAGACCTTGGCCCATCAACACTGCACCGACGTTATCTTGTTCCAGGTTCAGTGCAATGCCCACGGTGCCGTCGGCAAATTCTAGCAATTCCCCAGACATGGCTTTATCCAAGCCATAAATCCGAGCAATGCCGTCGCCTACTTGCAGAACAGTACCGACGTTAGAGACTTTTACGTCTTGGTCGTACTGCTCAATTTGCTGGCGAATAATGCTGCTAATTTCGTCAGGTCTGATTGCTGCCATGTTAGTTATTATTTGTCAGTTGTCAGTTGTTAGTTGTCTGTCGATGTTTTCCGCAAGAAAGAATAGGGATTTGGTAGTAAGAATTGGGGAATAACAGCTCGAAAACAGAAATTAATTTATTCCTAATTCCTGTTTGATTCTTCCCTTGTTCTTTCTTCCTTCTTCTATCCGTTACATCCGTTACATAATCCGTTGCCGAACCTCCTGCTTCCTTAAATCAGGAATTCAAGCGAAGTCCCAGACGGCGCAATTGTCCCCGCAGGCTGGCATCAATTACTTGAGAGCCTACTTTGATTACCACACCGCCGATTAAATCTGCGTCTATTTTGGTTTCAATTTCTACTTGACTAGCGCTGGTCATCGCCTGCACTTTCTCGCGAACAGTCTGCTGTTGAGCGTCTGAAAGCGGGACTGCCGATGTAACTTCAGCCAATACTGTTTGGTTGAGTTCTCGGAGCCTTGCCAAGTATTGTTTGCCAATTCCTTCTAAAAAAACAATTCTTCCTTTGTCTACTAATAGCTTCAGAAAGCTGTGCATCAAGGGGCTCATTTCTTCACCCGCTATTTGCTGAATTACGGCTTTTTTAGCATCCGGTTTTACCAGCGGATTGCCTAAAAATTGACGTAATTCTTCCGAACCTTCTAGCAGGCTCAGCAAGGAACGAATATCTTCGCCAAACTTCTCTGAGAGATTGTTGGACTGAGCCAGTGACATCAAGGCAGATGCGTAAGGCTGTAAGACTTCTGTGCTGACTGTACTCACGTTTTAGCCTCCCAGTAACGCAATGCTGCGATCGATTAATTGGTGTTGAGCGCTGTCGTCCAAGCTAGTTTTTAGCTGGCTTTCCACCTTTGCTAATGCCAGAGATACAACCGCCGATCGCAGTTGGGCGATCGCTCTTTCCCGCTCTGCTTCCAACTCTTGACCTGCTGTTGCTCTCATTCTTTCAACGTCTTGCGCTGCCTGAGCTAGAATTGCTTCTTTTGCTTTCTTGGCAGTTTCTTCAGCAGCGGCCCGAATTCGTTCCGCTTCTGCTTGCGCTTGAGTCAATTTTTGCTGTTGCTCTGCTAGAGCTGCTGCTGCATCTTTTTGGCGTTTTTCTGCTTCTTGAATCGCCTCTTGGATGCCCGAACGCCTCTCAGTCAGGATTTTACCTACAAATCCGCGCCCGAAATAAAACAGCACTGCAATAATAATGACCAGGTTAATCAGGTTGGTTTCTAAAATATCGAAATTTAAACCGAAACCACCTTCGCCGCTAGCTTCTGTGGCTAGCAATAAAACAGTCCCCATGATACTCTTCCATAATTGCGCGTGCAGATTGGGTGAAGCGATTTTAGATTTAAGATTCCATCAAAAATCTAAAACTCTTCGGTCTCGCTATTTGGCCAGCGACTGCCCTAATAGCTTTTCGAGAATTTGGCCGCTGAGCGCGTCTACTTGTTGTTCTAGTGAGCGCATTGCTTCTTGCTTTTGCTGCTCTATTTCTTGCCCAGCCTTTTCTCGCGCGACTTGAGCTTCTTGTTGAGCCTCAGCTACTTTGGCTGCCCCAATTTTTTGGGCATCAGCTTGAGCAGCAGCAATTACTGATTGAGACTGTTTGCGAGTTTCTCCCAGTTTTTGCTCGTACTGCTGCGCTAGTTGCTGAGCTTTGGCCAAGCGTTCTTTGGCGGAGACTTGAGTGTTGCGAATGTAATCGGCGCGATCGTCAATTGACTTGCTGAGCGGCTTGTAAAAAATTACATTCAAGACTGCGACTAGAATTAAAAACTGCACCGCCATCAGAGGCAGCGTAGCATCTATATCAAACAGTCCCCCTTCCTTAGCCGCTTCTTCAACTGCTAGTAATACTGTCCAGTGCATCATGATTTTTTGACGGCTTCCATCTAATTCGCTTAATCGATTTTAGATTTGAGATTTTGGATTAGAATCGCCAAAACCTCAAATCTAAAATTTTCAATTATTATGCGAAGGGGTTGGCAAACAGCAGCACTAGGGCTACGACCAAACCGTAAATTGTGAGCGCTTCCATGAACGCCAAACTCAACAGCAAGGTGCCGCGAATTTTACCTTCTGCTTCCGGCTGACGGGCAATCCCTTCTACAGCCTGACCTGCTGCATTACCTTGACCGATGCCAGGGCCGATTGCAGCTAAACCTACTGCCAAAGCGGCGGCAATTACGGAAGCGGCAGCAACTGTTGGGTTCATGATGATTTTCCTTATCTAAAGTACAAAATTGAGAACAGAAAGTCTAGAGAATTGTCCGATTTAACGGGAGAAAGTTTGAGTTCAGAATTTTTCTTTTTCCTCCTTCATCCTTCGCCGTTTATCGTTAGTTAATCGTGGTGTTCTTCGCCGTGACCGCCTTCTAGAGCTTCACCTATGTAGGCTGCGGCTAAGGTTGCAAAAATCAAAGCTTGAATTGCACTGGTAAATAGTCCCAGAACCATTACTGGCAGAGGAACAAATAAAGGCACTAGCAACACTAGCACTCCGACCACCAATTCGTCCGCAAGAATGTTACCAAACAAACGGAAACTTAGGGACAGAGGCTTAGTGAAATCTTCTATGATTTTGAACGGCAACATGAAAGGCACCGGTTCAACATAGTGGGCGAAATACCCCAAGCCGCTTTTGCTGAGACCTGCATAAAAATATGCTAGAGAAGTCAGCAGTGCAAATGCTACCGTCGTATTGATGTCAGCGGTAGGAGCTCCCAATTCGCCTGATGGCAGCTTAATTAGCTTCCAAGGAATTAGAGCGCCAGACCAGTTTGACACAAAGATGAACAGAAATAATGTACCAATAAACGGTACCCAAGGGCGATATTCTTTTTCCCCAATTTGGTTTTTAGCCAAGTCCCGAATAAATTCCAGCGCATACTCCATAAAATTTTGCATTCCGCTGGGAATTCGCTGGATTTTGCGGGTTCCTAAAATCGAAACTACGACTAAAACAGCAATTACAAACCACGAGGTTAGAAAAACCTGCCCGTGCACTTTCAGATTGCCGAGTTGCCAGTACAACTGCTGGCCCACTTCCAATTCGGCAAGGGGGAAACGATTAAAGGTGTTTAGAACGTCAAGCATTGCCATTCAACGGGCTTCCCCATACAAATCGATGAGTTGAGTTTTGCTCGAATTGCCTGACTTACCTGTAGTCTAGTGCTAATGCACTTCGGATCACGTAAACCAACAGCGCAGCTTTGTAAGTCAGAAATCCCAAAAATATCGGTAAAATCTGTAGCTGATTCCACTGTGTTCCTACTATCATCACCGCTAAAAACACACCGAGCCGTGTCTTGCTGATGCGTTGATTTTGGCTGCCGATTCGTTCAACGTCTCTAGCCAACATCTTTAAGTAAACCACACCTGTGCTCGCCCCAAGCAAATAATTCAGGGCAATGTTGAGGGAGTAAAAAATCCAAACGGAGATAAAAATAATCGCCGTAAAAGCAAGGGTGTACGCCAACAACTCTTGTTGGAGGCGATAAAAGTCTTGCATGGGATTGCTAGTCTCGGACGAAGCTGTCGAAACTGTCGAGACTGTGCCAGCTTGAGGAATATCCTCATTTGCTGCTGCGGGTTCGGTGGGTGTGTTTTGCGTGTTCACGAAGCTCAGAAACTAATGCAGGTAGCAGGCGAGTGCTTTGCAAACTCAGAAAAATCATACCACGCTGCGGTAACAATACTTAAAATAAAATTAATCATATTTTCAGAATTTGGTGGCGGGCGCTTCGGAAACCTCAAGCCGTTAAATGTCCGATCAACCTCACCCTACCTCTCCCACCGCCAGACCGCACTTTTTTACACATTGTTCTCGTAATCTCACTAAGTGAGAATTATTTAGTGAGAAGTGAGAAAGGACGATCGCGCGAATCGATGAGGTAACTCTCCCTTGTCTGCCTCTGCGCGCTACAAGAGTTAATTCAAATTCGATCTCATTCAATAACCTTAAACTCTTGAAGCGCCGGAATGAAATTTTTATTCTCGTGGCTCGATCGACTAAGCTTAATCAAAGCAAATCGCTGTAGAGGCTGCAAACTCGCCCACTGGGCCAAAGAAATTGTCACGCCGAGCTCTTGCGCTTTGGCGGAAACCGACTCCGGTAAAGTTGCAGCATCCATCCACGGGGGATTTTCATCAACAGCCAAATCAGTTCCCGGTTTGCCTGTCTGTTGAATTAATATTTGATTTAGCTTTTCTCGGTAATCAATAATTTCTGCTTCTGTCAAGCAAGGTAACTCTACAAGACTTTGCCGTTCTGCTTGGTTAAAATGATTCCAATCCTGCAACTTCAATTTAATGCCACAAGTATCTAACTTGAGACGTACTTGCATGGGGATGCAGCGCAAAGCTTCGACAAAATCAGCTTCAAATTCAAAGAATGTCATAGATGTATAGACTTGCAAACTAGATTTTTTTTATTAACCGCAGAGGACGCAGAGAACACAGAGTAAGAGAAGAGAGAGAACTCGATGCAGGTTTTTTGCTTTCTATCAATAATTGCAGAAAATGCGATCGCCCTTTATAATTAAATAATATTACAAACTATTGACATGGATGCCGTAGACTACCTTCGGATTAGCTTGATAGACCGCTGCAACTTCCGCTGTCTCTACTGTATGCCGGAAGGTAGCGAGTTGGACTATGTATTGCAGCAGCAGTTGTTAACTCACTCGGAATTGCTAACTCTGCTGCGGGAAGTTTTTATACCCGTGGGATTTACCAAGTTTCGCTTGACAGGAGGGGAACCGCTGCTGCGGCCTGGGGTGGTGGAATTGGTGAGGTCGATCGCATCTTTGCCGGAAACGCGAGATTTGTCAATGACAACTAACGGCTTTTTGCTGGCGGGAATGGCCGAAAATCTCTACAATGCTGGTTTGCGCCGGATTAATATTAGTTTGGATTCCTTGGAACCGGAGACTTTTGATAAAATAATTGGCAGTCGGGGACGATCGCGATGGACGCAGGTGTGGGAGGGAATTCAAGCGGCTTATCAAGCAGGATTTGACCCGCTGAAACTGAATGTTGTGGTAATTCCCGGTGTGAATGACGGCGAAATATTGGATTTAGCGGCGTTAACAATTAACCGGAATTGGCACGTTCGATTTATTGAGTTTATGCCGATCGGGAATGGGGATTTATTTGGCGATAAAGGTTGGGTAGCATCGGCCGAATTGCGGCAACAAATTAACGACAAATACGGGTTAGCCGAGTCGGGAATTCGCGGAAATGGGCCGGCGGATGTGTTTCAAATTCCGGGGGCGAAGGGCACTTTAGGCTTTATCAGTCAAATGTCCGAGTGTTTTTGCGATCGCTGCAACCGGATGCGTTTGTCTGCTGACGGGTGGCTGCGGCCTTGTCTGCTGAACGAAACGGGGCAAATTGACTTAAAAACTGCTTTACGGAATGGGGTGTCTACAGGCGAATTGCGCGATCGAGTGCGACACATATTAGAGATTAAACCGGAGATTAATTTCAAGCAGCGGGATTCGGGAACTACTCAAGGAAATTACAGCCGCACCATGTCTCAAATCGGCGGGTGAATTGCCCGAAATCGATCGCTCTTTTTGTTATGTGGGCCAGAGGGGCGATTCCCTACGGGATAGCTGCGCTTCAGGTACTTGGACACAAATGGGCGATCGATCTTTGTCAACTCTGTATCGATAATTTATTTGCTACACTTAAGACATCATCCAATTTTGTAAGTCAGATGAACACCATCTCGATCGCCATTTCAGACGTGCTGATTCTGAAGCTACAAAAAGTTGCTGCTGAGATGAATGTATCGATCGAAGAATTAATCTTGATGAGCATTGAAAGCTCGATCGCGCAACGAGAAAATCCCGCAGCAAATACCGATCGAGATATCTTCAATAAAAATGCTGAAATTTCGAGCGAGGTAATTGACAAATTTTATACTCTTGCTACGGAATGGCAAAGTGAAGTTGCGGGAATGTCTTCGACAGCTCAAATGTCTCAGCATCCTGCTTATCAGGAAATTATTAATATGGGATCTAAAGTCGTGCCACTGTTGCTATCGGAACTGCAAAAAAATCCCCTTTACTGGTTAGCTGCATTGAATGCAATTACGGGTGAAAATCCCATTAAACCGGAACAAAGGGGAAGGGTAAAACAGATGGCATCAGCTTGGATAGAATGGGGGAGAGATCGAGGCTACGTGATTGAAGAGAATGTATAGAAGACCGGAACTTGAAATTAAATGGCCTAACTTGTCTCGCACTGATTATCGAGTTACTAGCCAAAAGTCACAGGAATATAATTGCTTTGCATGGGCTGCTGGTGAAGAAGATCGCTGGTGGCAACCGATACCTGGAGAGCAATTTTATTGGCCAGAAGGCGTGCCGCAAGAGGAGACTTTAGACGCATATATTCAGGCTTATCAAACACTGGGATATGAACTTTGTAAGGGTGATATATTAGAAGCTGGATATCAGAAAATAGCAATATATGTTGACTCTAGCGGTATCCCAACTCATGCAGCTAGACAGTTACCTAATGGTAAGTGGACCAGTAAACTTGGATGGTTAGAAGATGTTGAACACGAATTGGATGGATTGACAGGCGACAGGTATGGAGTTGTCGGTCAAATTCTTAAACGTGCGATAAATTAGGGAAAGGCGATCAGTAGTTTCACAGGGATGCCACAAATAACTTTTTTTCACGATCTGCGGCAAAAGCAAGGCCGGCTTTGATGTCTGCCGAAGTTAGTTCTGAAAAATCTTCCAGAATTTCTGCTTCCGTCATGCCACCGGCGAGATATTCTAAGATGTCGTAGACGGTGATTCGCATTCCCCGAATACATGGTTTGCCACTGCGTTTTCCCGGTTCAATTGTGATGATGTCGTGGTAGTCCATAAAGCAATATTTTGTACTAATAAGCGTAATTATACCTGTAAATAATCCTGGTTGGTTTAGGTCAGGATTTCAGGTTTGAGCAAGTAGGGATAAAAAAAGAACCCTGACGTTCAAAGTAGCCAAGGCGGATCAGTTTTCTCATTGTCTGCGGCAAAAGCAAGGCAGGCTTTGATGTCTGCCGAATTTAGTAGGGTTTTCCACCAATAAGACTCCAAAATTGGCGGCAGTCCGATCGACACGGGGCGATCGACTCGACATCTCCGACACTTGGCACGGCTGGCACGGCTCCAAAATTGCACCATTTAGGGCGGTGTGGGTGAGTTTGAGGTGATTGGATGGTGAGGACTGCCACGGCTGGCACAATTGCACCTAACCACGGTTGGAGCGGTGGGAGTGTTGCGGGTCTAGTGCGGTCGCTCGGAGCGATCGGACTGTTGGAGCGGTGGCAGTGTCGCAGCGGTGGGAGTGTTGGAGTGTTGCCACGGTCGGAGCGGTGAAAGACCAACTCTCTTATTCTTTCCCTAAGTACATCCGTCTTTGTTTGTCTAGTTGAATCAGATAAAATTCATCGACTGTATATTTGTGTTTCATCATTGTTAAAATATCTTCCCATGTAGATTGCCTAAACCTATTTTCAAATTCAATGTCTATCAGTTCATTTTTAAGGCAGTTCAAACAGCAATATAAAGTTACTCCATCTTTAAGCACATATTTTATCCTTGTTTCTTCTTGACAAGACGAACAAATTGTGTTGTATGGTTCATTTTCTTCCACTTCTCTTATTTTTTTTAAGTAATCATGTTTACTATATTTTTCATCACAAACAAAGCATTGGCATTCTTTTACATCATTTTTAAATACAACAAAGCTTAATGATGAACAGTCAGGACATAGTACTCTCAATCCATTTTTACTCGTCTCAATTCCCTCTATTTCTTCTTTAAACTTATCTAATCTTTGTTTTCTATAAACTTTAAATTCAGTGGCAATTGATTTTATTTTTTGAAATTTTTGTTGTTGTTTAACTGTACTATTAATTTTTAAATCGCTTTTCCAAAATTTTATAATTTCGTCTAAGGCTAACGCTACGGTATACTGACATTCACTTAATGATATATTAACTTCAAAATGTTCAATTTTATTTCTCAAAGATTGAAGCTTTTTTATAGGTTCATCATTAAAATTAAAGTTTGGAATAATATTTTTCAGTCTTTTAATTAACACATCATGATACACGCTAACAAAATCCCCACTTTCAAGTTTTTCTGGGTTTGCTTCATCTATTTTTTGAAATATTAAGCTCCAATGTTCTTGTTTGAGTCTTTCTTTTAGTAATAATTGAATTCCCGAATATAGGTGTAGAACAGAATATTTCCATGAATCCTTAGATTGGGAAGATTTCTTCAACATAGGTTTTACTGCTGCATAAATATAATCTATGCCGTTATCCAATAAAGTTAATTTAATATTTTTTTCCATTTATTTAACACAAAAGGTATTTTTACAAGTTCTCACGGCTTAAATTAGTTACCATGAACCCTTCGGGGTGATTATAACCTATAGTTGATTTACACGTCAATATGTTGACGTAGGTGCAACAGTTACAAGCTCTAGGCGGGGAAAGTGTAGTTGTACCTTAAGCATTGCCACCGCTCCCTAAATCGCACCTTAAGCGTGTTTGGTACGGCTGCCACGGTCGGAGCGGTGGGAGTGTTGGCACAGTCGGAGCGGTCACATACAGAAAACCCGCCAGAGTCCGGTTCTAGCTGGTTCTATAGTATGTCGCTGTTTACGTTAATGGTTGATGTAGCTGTGGTGGTTTCATTTTTCATATTAAAAATATTTTGTGCTAAACTACTTTTATGTAATTTAGGAAACAACCCTATGATTGAGTACATTGTATTGACACCTTCCCTTCTTAAAGTGGATAACGATGAAATAACACAAGAAGAACCGACTCTTATAGAAGTTGCAAGATACAATTTTGATTTGGGTTTGCAATTAGACGATAAGATTGCAATTAGAGATATTACATACGGAGATAAAACATTCTCGTTTACTGGTGCTGTTGTTGACGTGTTGAAAGTTATAAAACAAAATAAAGAAAAAGTTCATAAAAACGATAACGATATATTCAGAATAGAGGTCACTATAGAAATTGATGATAAAGAAGATATGCCCGAAATTCGAGATATTGTTAAGGGGTTGAATCCAGGTAAATTTAAAGACTAATTTTTAGAATATAGGTAATTACGGTTGTAATTACCTTTTTTTTAACACACTTATTTGTAAACCTTTCACGGTTTGAATCTGGAAATATATTTAGGATGAAAAGTATATGTCGGTATTGTTGTTTATAATTTCGCTAATAGTAGGATTAGTAGTAACGGCTGTTATTAATCGATTAATGGCGTTATTTTATTGTTTTCTACTTGTTGTTTTTGGAATATGGCTTTTAATATTTTATTGGGAATCTCTATTTCCATTTATACAGTTTTTATTATTCTTGGTTGGATTCATACTTGGTATTTGTTTAGTTGTGATATTAATGTATATTAGTATTTTATTAATTGCTGTAGGTATCACGCATTTAAAAAACTATTTAACAAAAAATAAGAATGATGATCGTTGACTACCCAACTATCAAAAATATCTTATTCGGATGAAACTGTAGTATTTATAAGCTTTAGGTCAGGAAATTACCGTATCTTGATTTAGTAAAGTAACGTGCCTGATATTTGTTGGTCTTCTTAACTGGTTCCCAGGCCTTGGCCTGGGAACCGAGATCCAGAGGCTCTGCCTCGCTAGCGGATAAAAATAAAAACAGGAAGCAGAGCCTCATGGAATGCGTTCCCAGGCCAAGGCCTGGGAACGAGCAAACAGCTACGCTTTGCGCTTCCGACGGCGAATCAGCACACTCATCACTTGCTTCGGATTCGCTGCACGCTGTACGGGACTCCAATCGCCGACTTCGGCAAATCCCAGGCGGTACAAGGTGAGTATGGTTTCCCTGACACCCTTGGGCGAACCTGTCACCGTTACACACACCACATCCTGTTCCGATTCTGCTGCTGAGTCGTCATTTGGCCGATCGAATTTGTTGTCGTCAGGCACGAATTCCTGTGACATAATTATGTTCTCCTGGTTTTGGGTTTTCTAGAAAAACCCAAAAACCCAGCCGCCCCGCATTTCAAGACATAGCAGGGCGGCTACAGAGAGTGTTATCATGCTCCGTTAGCCTCCAGACTGCTGATTCCAGTTTGGCGGTTATGCTGTCCATTGCTGCTCGCAACAGCTTTGGGCAGTGCAACTAGATTTTTGGGCGACGCGGGCTACTTCCTCTACAAGCAAAGCAACCTCTAACTTCAAAGCGTAGCCGCAGAGGGGGGCCTGTGTCAATCCATTTGGGATTTTAGGAGTAAGATAAAATGAACCGCGAAGGCGCGAAGGACGCGAAGGAAGAGAAAGAAGAAGATGCAGTTATTCCTTCGCGCTCTTGGCGTCTTCGCGGTTCGTTCAAATAATGAAAAAGCCCTATAATTTCGGTGTTAGCAAAATTAGCTGTTTTGATAAGATCGATCGCACTTCATCCAATCCCATCTCCACCTCCGCCAAAATCTCTCCCACAGTTTTGGTATTGCAAGCTTGCAAAAACTCAAATTCCGCACTTGACAAATTGAGCAATTGGTAGTTGCAATCAAACACTTGTTGACTCGGCCAACCGTGCATACAAGCACTCAACTCTGGAATTGCCGCCAAAAGAGCCTGATCGTCCGACCAATCAATTTTATTAACAGGCTTTTTGCCCAAGAAAAACTCGTAATGAGTGATTTCCGTATCCAACAATTCAATTAATCGATAAAGCTCTCGTTCCGTCAAACCCTGAGCTCTTTCTATCAATTCCGGCGCTTTCCCCAAAAGTCTTTCTAACTGCCAATATCCCGGATTTGAGAAACCAATAAATTCCAATCCCGAAGCATCAATTAACTCGAACAAAGTCTCAATATTGTAGTCAATTTCCTGCGGGTGAACGTACATATCAGCAAAACATTCGTCCCGCTGGTTTTCTCCTGCCCAACGCTGTTTTTCGTACTTGACAAGACGGTTGTTTTCTGGTAAAGAAGCAAAGATTTGACGACCGACTTTCACACCATCGGGATAGTCACCTTTTTGCGGGCCTTGGAGAAGTGCGATCGCCCTTTGCATCAGTTGAATTTCCCAGCGTCCGAGCTCAGCATACACAAAAATGTGCATCAAACCGCCCTCGGCCAACTTCGCCGCCAGCGCTTGAATGCCCCGGATCGGATCGGGTAAGTGGTGCAGCACGCCCACGCAGTTGATCAAATCAAACTCGCCCTCTAACTCGGCGGCATCGTACAGGCTGAGGTGGCGAAAATCTGCTTCCCGCGCCCCGGATCGCCGACAGCGTTCTTGTGCTACCTTCAAAGCACCTGCACTCAGGTCGATCGCCGTTACCGAAGCTTCGGGATTGAGGTGAATCAGATAATCGGTGCTCGAACCAGTGCCGCAGCCAGCATCTAAAATCCGAATATCCAGTTTTGGCGGCTTTTGGCCGGTGCAAAAATTGTAAGCATCAGGCCAACTCCAGCGCCAGTTGTACCCAGGGGGCGGTTCATCGGACAAAGGATCGGGCGGGAAAGGGAAAGTATCGTAAAGCCGCCGCACGGCAGCACTGATATCAGGCGTAGTATCCATAGGTGACATTTGTTGGGCTTGGGGATTCGGGATTTGACTGACAACTGACCGCTGACCACTGACCCACAGCAATTTGCTCCGGGCCCCCGGATTTATCGGTGGGGTCGATTCTTCAATCTAAAATCTAAAATCTAAAATCTAAAATCGACTGACAGCTTCTGCGTAATAAAACTTATCATTTTTTCTCATATACGCTCTCTTAAATCTATACAATAAATCTCGGCAGGCTTTTTAACAAACGAGGACTGTCAATAACCCACCGCTGAACTGTCGGGTAAAGCGGAGGCGTCTTTAAGCAGAAAGTTAAACGCCCAGAAAAAGGCAGAAGAAAATTTTTGATTTTCTTTTCCCTTAATTGACGGCACTGGCTGCGATCGCCCAAAGGCAACTCTCCTGCCGAGTCTTTTTTTCCACGGGTGTACGGGCGGAGCGCAGCGGAGGGAGTACCCCGTGCCTGCCTTCGGATCGGACATTTCCCGGCAGGCAAAAAGATGAAACCAAAACATTTTAATCTAAGAAAGTAAGCGCGCTCGAACCTCGTGACAGGTAAAGGCAAAAAGTAAACAAAGCAAAAATACCTACTTTGCCCTGCATGAGAAGGCAGGGTTAGCCGGGTTAAATGCTACAACGATTTAGATAGGGAGCGAAGGAGTCTAATGACTGTAAAGGCAAGTGGTGGAAGCTCGGTTGCGCGTCCGCAACTATATCAAACTGTACCGGTCGCAACAATTTCGCAAGCAGAACAGCAAGACCGCTTCCTACAGCGGGGCGAACTCAGCGAACTGGCAAGTTATTTCAGTTCAGGGGCTCTTCGGATCGATATCTCTGCGACGCTGACCCAAAACTCGGAACTGATAGTATCCCGCGCAGCCAACCGGATTTTTACCGGCGGTTCCCCGCTGGCATTCTTGGAAAGACCACAAGAACCTGCGATGGCTGTAGCAGGCGCGGCTCGTGGCGGTTCAGCGAATGTCTCTGAAGGCATGAAACTGGGAAATGTCACCTACGTAGAAAGCCGCTCCGGTGGCAACGGCGGTGGCGGCGGATTCTTGGGGCTAGGAAATCTATTTTCGGGCAACGGTGGCGGCTACAGCGGCCCAATCCCCGCAGGATTTCAGCCGATCAATGTCTCGCGCTACGGCCCGGGCAACATGACCAAATCTCTGCGCGACTTGAGCTGGTTCTTGCGCTACATCACCTACGCAATTGTCGCTGGCGACCCGAACATTATTTCGGTGAACGTGCGCGGATTGCGGGAAATCATCGAAAATGCTTGCTCTTCGGCAGCCACAATTGTGGCAATGCAGGAAATGAAGGCAGCATCTTTGGGCTATTTCCGAAACAATGCAGAGGCAAGTGCGATCGTCGGACAGTATTTCGACGTAGCTATTACCGAATTCAAAGCTCCCACACCTTCAGATAAGGTGCGGCAGCGCGAAAGCAACGACCAGCAAGGCTTGCAACTGCCTCAAATCTACTTCAACGCAGCCGAGCGGCGATCGAAATTCGTCATGAAAACCGGTCTGTCGTCGGCCGAAAAGATAGAAGTAGTTAAAGCAGCTTACCGCCAAGTATTTGAGCGCGATATTACCCGCGCATACAGCCAAAGCATTTCTGACTTGGAATCCAAGGTCAAAAATGGCGAAATCTCGATGAAAGAGTTTATTCGCCGTCTTGGCAAATCTCCTCTGTACCGTCAGCAATTCTACGAGCCGTTTGTCAACAGCCGCGCTGTAGAATTAGCCGCTCGTCACTTCCTAGGTCGCGGTTTGAGCTCGCGGGAGGAATTTAGCAAGTATTTTGCGATCGTCAGCAAAGGCGGCCTGCCAGCCCTCGTAGACGCGATGGTCTATTCGCAAGAATATTCCGATTACTTCGGCGAAGAAACAGTGCCTTACCTGCGCGGTTTGGGCCAAGAAGCTCAGGAGTGTCGCAACTGGGGCCCGCAAATTGATTTGTTCAATTTCAGCGCTCCGTTCCGCAAGGTTCCTCAGTTCATCACCTTGTTTGCCGGCTACAACCAGCCTCTGCCAGACCAGCACGTTTACGGTGTTGGTAATGACCCCTTAGAAATTCAGTTCGGCGCGATTTTCCCGAAAGAAACTCGCAACCCCAAGAGCCGTCCGGCTCCCTTCGGCAAGGACACCCGCCGCATCCTGATCCGTCAAGGTGCAGGTATTGAAAACCAATT
Source organism: Microcoleus sp. AT9b-C3 (assembly GCF_036705485.1). Classification (NCBI taxonomy): domain Bacteria; kingdom Bacillati; phylum Cyanobacteriota; class Cyanophyceae; order Oscillatoriales; family Microcoleaceae; genus Microcoleus; species Microcoleus sp. AT9b-C3. The sequence continues at coordinate 198,525 of NZ_JAUBUR010000010.1, forward strand.
GAGCAACCCGGAAGCCCGCGGCAAGGCTCCAGGCTCTCTGGGCCCCAAGGTCTTTAAATTAGACCAGTTACCGAGCAACTATGTTGCTTCCAAGAAAACTGCCCGCGGTGTCTCCAGCAGCTACAGCAACAGTTCCAGTGTCAAATTTACCGAAAGTTCCACCCAAGCGGTGATTCGGGCAGCTTACCTGCAAGTGTTCGGTCGCGACGTGTTCGACGGCCAGCGCCAAAAGGTGGCGGAAATTAAGCTCGAAAACGGCGACATCACGATGCGCGAGTTTATTCGGATGTTGGCGAAGTCTGACGTGTTCCGCAATATGTACTGGAGCAAGCTCTACGTTTGTAAGGCGATCGAGTACATTCACCGCCGACTGTTGGGACGCCCTACCTACGGCCGTCAGGAAATGAACGCTTACTTTGACATTTGCGCCAAGAAGGGTTTCTACGCGCTGGTCGATGGCATCATGGACAGCATGGAGTACAACGAAGCTTTCGGGGAAGATACAGTACCCTACGAGCGCTATGTGACTCCGGGTGGTTTGTCGATGCGGACGATGCGATCGGGTTCCGTCGCGGAGCAAAATGTCCAAGCTAAGACCCCTGAAACTCCTCGGTTTATCGAATTGGGCGCTGCGGGCGATCGGGGCGATTTCGAGTTGCAAACTCGCCTCGCTCAAGGTGTCAGCAAGCGGCGCGAACAAACTAAGATGTTCAAGCTGACGAATACTTCGGACAAAGTAGCTTTGAAAACTTTAATTCAAGCTGCTTACCGTCAAATTTTTGAACGCGATTTAAATCCCTACGTTGTGAAGAATGAATTCACGGCGCTGGAAAGCAAACTGGGCAACAATGAAATCAATCTCAAGGAGTTCATTGAGGCTTTGGGCTGCTCGTCGCTGTACGTCAAACAGTTCTACGCACCTTATCCCAATACTAAGGTGATTGAGTTGGGAACCAAGCACTTCTTGGGCCGCGCTCCCCGCAATCAAGCGGAGATTCGCACCTACAACCAAATCTTGGCAAGCAAAGGCATTAAGGGCTTTATTAACGCGATGTTGAATAGCGTTGAATATGCCGAGGCGTTTGGCGAGGATACTGTTCCTTACCGTCGCTTCCCTACTCTGCCTGCTGCGAATTTCCCCAATACTGAAAGGCTGTACAATCAACTCACTAAGCAGAATGATGAGTTGGTGATTCCAAGCTTTGAGCCGGTGGCTGCTACTGACAGAAGCTAGATTGATTTGAGGTTTTAGATGTTAGATTACTGCTAATTTAACGTCTAAAATTAGCTGAAGGGCTGGTGTAGTTACCAGCCCTTTTTTTGTATAATTTGGAGTTTTTTTAACCGCAGAGGGCGCAGAGTGAGGAAAGAGAGAGTTTGCTAAAAAACCGGGTTTTCAAGTTTCGTCTGTTGCCAGGGATAGCCTCGTCACAGCCCAAAACCCCGTTTCGGTAGCAGGTGTCGGTCGCAAAATGGTAGAATCGATTAAAAATAAGTACCTCAAAAAAAAATATCATACAGAGAAACCGGGTTTCTTAAACAACACCTTCGTGCCTAAGTCAGAAGGCTCTAAGAAAGTAGGTTGGTTTGAAGCACTCGTACACAACGCCATCAATTTGAGATTTGAGATTTGAGGTTTTTGCTCCAGTTGAAAATCTCAAATTGCCAATCTAAAATCTGTTGCTGGTTTCGCTCCACAAAAACCCAACCTACTGTGGAAATGGCGAAGGTATTATTTAAAAAACTGGGTTTCTGGATACCTAATTACTATCTGTTTTTTTGCTTCTGTTAACTGTACTTGAATAGCCACTTTGAGCAGAGAACATTACTGCCAGATTTTCGTATGTGATGTCAAAAAAGTCGCGCTCGCTGTACGCAGATAAATTACTTAGTGATGAGTATTAGTTGATTCTATTGATGCCCATTACGCAAAAATTAAGTATAATTTCGGAGTGGTGGTTTAGGGACGCATCAAGATATTGAGCGTCCCAGAAAACATCAAAATAAGTTGATAATGTGTGCTGATTATTACCATAGCGAAACGAATAAGCTATTAGGGCATAATGTTGTGAAAGATGGAACAGGGTATGGAACTAAATTTACAGAAATTTTATAGCGCCTGCAATCCCAGCTACACCCTGGCAGTAGCAAATCAACAAGACCGACAATACTATATCGATTTCTCTTCAGTGCGGGGCGGCACAATCGTAGAACAATTGGAGCGCACCATCAGCCGTCTGTCCCCCGATGCACCTACCTGTCAATTATTCACCGGTCACATCGGCTCTGGTAAATCAACAGAATTGCTGCGGCTGCAAGCTCAATTGCAGCAACAAGGATTTCATGTTGTTTATTTTGAGTCGAGTAAAGACTTAGACATGGCAGATGTAGATATCACTGATATTTTGTTGAGCGTTGCTCGTCAGGTGAGCGAAAGCATTGAGAAAATGAAAATCAAGCTACAACCGACGGGTTTTAAAGCTTTGCTCAAAGGGGTTGCTGATGTTTTTCAAACTCAAATAGACTTGAGCGCTGAAGCTAATGTTCCGGGTTTGGGGGAAATAAATGCCAGCACGGAGGGAGAATTTTCTCTGGCGTTGGGAATTGGCAAAATTACTGCTAAGGCGAAAGATGCTCCGAATCTGCGATCGGAGTTGAGGCAATATTTGGAGCCGCGAACTAACGTAATTCTAGATGCGCTTAATAAGGAGTTGCTGGAGCCGGCTAATCAAGAACTGAAACGGCAAGGGAAACAAGGACTTGTGGTAATTATCGACAATCTCGATCGCATACACCTGTGCGCGAAACCGACGGGGCGGCTGCAGCCGGAATACCTGTTTGTCGATCGCGGCGAACAGTTGGCAAGACTAAATTGCCACGTCGTGTATACAATTCCTTTGGTGCTGATTTTCTCTAACGATTTGGGCCAGTTGACCAATCGATTTGGGGTAGATCCGAAGGTTTTGCCGATGGTGCCGGTGCAGTTGAGCGACGGTTCTGAGTGCTCTGAGGGTGTGGAATTGCTGCGGCAGATGGTTCTGGCGCGGGCCTTTCCAACGGTGCATCCTTCGCAGCGCTATGCTTTGGTTGGTAAAGTTTTCGACTCTGCGGAAACTCTCGATCGCCTGTGTCGAGTCAGCGGCGGTCATGTCCGCAATTTGCTGCAACTACTGTATGGCTGTCTGCAGAAACAAGACCCTCCTCTGTCGCGGGAAACTTTGGAAAATGTGATCGTCCAGCGCCGCCACCAGCTTACTTTGGCGATCGAACCTGATGAGTGGCAATTGCTGCGCCAAGTATCCGCTACCAAAACTGTGAACGGGGAAACTAAATACCAAATCTTGCTACGTAGTCTCTGGGTGTTTGAATACCGTTACGGCGAGGATTATTGGTTTGATGTCAATCCGATTTTGGCTGACGCCAAAGAGTTTAGACAAACAGTTGACGGTTGACTGTTGACAGTTGACATCGCTGTCGAGAGTCAAACGAAGTTCGAGCAGAGGGGGACTAAAGAATAAGGGCGGTTTTGTAGCAGGATCTGGTATGAAAACTCACAACAGTCAACAGTCAACCGTTAACAGTCAACAGTCAACAGTCAACTAACAAAAATGATTAAAGGCACTACTAAACTGTTGGGAGTAATTGGTCATCCCGTCGAACATTCTCTGTCGCCGGCGATGCACAATGCTGCTATTTCCCACTTGGGAGTCGATTTTGTTTACCTGCCGTTTCCGGTAAAACCAGGGGATTTAAAAGCTGCTCTTGCAGGATTTGCGGCGATCGGCGTTCGGGGATTTAGCATCACGATTCCGCACAAACAAGCAATCTTACCGCTGCTGTCGTCCGTTTCCCCGATCGCCCGCTCGATCGGCGCAGTCAATACCGTCTACCTGACTGACAAAGGTTGGTGCGGCACAAATACTGACGTTGAAGGCTTTCTCGCGCCGCTGCAAACCCCTCCCAACCCCCCTTACCAAGGGGGGGCTAAAGACGCGATTTCTCCCTTAGAAAGGGGCAATACGGCTGTTGAATCCTGTCCCCCCCCTTACCAAGGGGGGGCTAGGGGGGGTTCCGATTGGAGTCAGAAAGTAGCGGTAATTTTGGGGAATGGCGGGGCGGCGAGGGCTGTTGTGGCTGGGTGCGCTCAATTGGGATGTGCACAGATTCACGTTGTCGGCCGCAACGAACAAAATTTAGCGGAATTTCAGCAGAGTTGGGTCAATTCTCCGATGCCCGTGCAGAATTTGCAGGTTCATACTTGGGATAATTTGTCAATGTTAATCTCGCAGGCAGATTTGCTGGTGAACACGACGCCTGTGGGGATGTATCCGCAGGGGGAAAAGTCGCCGGTTGCGGCTGGTGCGCTCGATCGAATTTCACCAGGTGCGATCGTCTATGATTTAATTTACACCCCTAATCCTACGCAGTTTCTCAAAGATGCGAAGCTTCGGGGAGCGCGAGCTATTGACGGACTCGAAATGCTAGTTCAACAAGGAGCAGCCGCCTTAAAAATTTGGCTGGATAAAGAATCCGTCCCAGTCGATGTGATGCGTCAAGCCTTGCGACAGCATTTAGGTTTAGACTAATGCCATTTCTTAAAAAACTAGCTGTAGTTTTCCGAATTCCTATAAGTAGAAATTTGAGGCAGAATTCGCGCTAAGCTGAGAATTAAAATATACTTGCCCCGCCATTTATGAAATTTCGAGCTATCAGCCTTTTTTTTGCTACTTGCCTAATCGGAATTTTTACTTTGGTATTCACTCCACCTGCTTGGGCTCTGACGCCGATTAAACTTTCCGACCTTTCTTATCGCGAATGTCCGGCAGAAATGGGAGAAGGAACAGTCACCAGCGGCAGTTCTATGGAAGCTACCTGCTTTTTGATTACTGGGAAAGCTGAAAATAGCACCAACAAACCAGTTGTCAATGCCGATATTTTCGGCCGCATTTATGATGCCGACGACAATTCGGTGATGCAAAACCGGACTCGTTTGGGATCTATAGAAGAAGTTCCTCCCGGAGTTAGCGATTTTCAGCTCAGAATTTCAGTTGCCGCCAATCAACGAACACCTTTGAAGCTGAAGCAATTTAAAGCTACAGGTTTTACTGGCGTGGTTCGCCGCTAACAAAACTCTTGGAGATTTTAGATTGCTGCCCGTGAAACCGCGATGCAATTTGAGATTTTAGATTGCTGATTTGAGATTGTTTAGTGGCTGGCAATTTCTCATTTCTAATGTACGATGAACTCCCCAGCTTTTCAACCAGGGAGTTCATCTAAAAATGTCAAATCTAAAATTTAGTTGCAGGCAGCTAGGTCTGCCAAACAATTTACGCTTGATGCTTAAAAACTTAAGCTTTTCAAACTACAAGGATGTTTGCAAGCTGGTCAAAAGACCGATCAAGAATTCCGAGCCGAACTGAAGTACAAAAAACGCAATCAGTGGCGAAAAGTCAATCCCTCCCAAGGGGGGGATAATCGATCGGAATAGATTCAGGTAAGGGTCTGTTAACTGACTCAAGATTGAAAACGGGGGGTCGTACCAATTGATATTGGGGAACCAGCTTAACAGCACCCGAATAATCATCAGGGCTACATAGATTTGCAGAAATGTGGACAGCGTGTTTGCCAAAAGGCCTATTGAAGAACTCATAAATTTTGCTTGTAGTTTGATTGACACTCCCCCTGCACTCAGCAGCGGAGATTCTTGGTTCTGGCGACACACCTTAAAACTCGCTATCCTTGCGGCAATACTTAAACCAAATACCCGTTCGATTGAACCAAGTATCGAGCCTAATTTAGTTAGTCCCAGAGGGTTTTATCTCCCCAAGCGTTCGAGAATTACTTCTCAGGTTTCCGTATGCCCTACGGTACGGTTTAACTTCCAAAAGTTTACTTTTCTGGTTTTGGCTTACGTTAGTTAGCCTAGCTGTTTTTTCGTGGTTTTCGCCACCCACTAACCATTATTATTTCCCGACCAGTCGTTTGAGCTTGGTGTCTCATGTGTATCGGCGGTTATTCTACCTGTAGTATAATATCATTATACTATAATTTTTATTTTAATAGAATACAGTGAAATTTGAAAAATAAATATTAAGTGACTAAACGCTTATAAGGTAGGCAATTAATTAAAGCCGTCCTATAAGGACGGGGCTTTAGACCCAATTTCTTGGTAAAGTTTACAGACACTTTAACAGTGAGTTTAACATAGCTGGGGGAGTGAGAGAGGAGCGAGAGGGGCGAGAGGGGGAGCATCAGGCTTTTTACGGGCGGGCAGGAGAGGATGCCCAACCCCTACTCCCCACAATAAAATTCACTCTTTGTGGAACAAGCCCAAAAGCCACTTTTTGAGAAGGGCGCAAGATGTTAGTAGCCCGCATGGATCTGCCAGACTAATCTAAAATTTTAAATGGATTCAGGAGTCTGGGGCGATCGAACCCTCGCTGCCAGACGCCGGCGCGTTGCCATTTACGTCGCCGAGTTGCAGCCGCACGTCATCTATTGCCTGATTTAGCTGCGCAATTTTATCTTCTAAACTCAGCCTTGCTACTTCCATCCCGTCGGCTTCGAGTTGGCTGGCTTTCCTCTGGCGGATTTTTCTGGTTTTTGCGTCGGAAGGTTCACTCAGCAAAGCTTCAGCAGCGCGCCGCGACAGCACCGCGCCCAAAACTGCACCCACCAAGCCGCCAAGGGCAGCTCCGGCAATAAATCCCCCTGTAAAACCCTCTCGATTACTCATAGCTCAACTCAACTGCGCGATATTTCCTTAATTTGTTTATTTTGACACTCTCCCGGTGAGAAACCGGGAGATTGTTAGTTGTCAGGTGTTGCAAAATTTGAGGAGGATGGTTGTGGGGTGTCCCGTCGGCTGTGAAAATACACGCCTTCGGGATCATGGGCCCATCCGCCAAAAGAATCAAAATCATCCCGCAATTATCCAACACCGTCAGGTAAGGCGAGAATTCCGACTTCAGAGTTAAAGCGGATCATTTCCAAAGATCGATCGCCATAAAGATCTTCAATGTGTTCCAAGCAGCACTCGATCGCGAAATCGTTCAATTGAGCCGGCTCAACGCCGTACATCTCCTGAAATACCTCTGAGTCTACCCGACAAAAGCGCGGTCGATCGGCGTAAATTCCGCATTCTCTGGTGGCTTTGTCAAAATTGATACACCAACCGTCATCTCCGACTAAGCTCAAGTAGAGCGATAATTCGTCTTCAGATAAATACTCGTCTAAGTCGGGGCGCTCTGTTGGGTCGAGGTAACAACAAGCACCGCACTGCTTTACGCAACGCCAAGTAGCCATAGTTTGATTTTAGATTTTAGATTTTAGATTTTAGATTTTAGATTCCGAGCATTATGTCGAAAATGCCAAACTTTAGGAGACTGGAGCTCTTCAAGTATATCAATTGCCCGCGCCGGAGGCGGCTCTCCTCCAAGGGCATTCGATTTTAGATTTGAGGTTTTAGATTCCGCTCACTCTCGGGGAAGGGGCATCAAGTCCCTGGTTTGCTGTCACAGAGAGGTCGATCGTAGTTTACATTTTGTTGAATTTTGTAAAGTTCCTTAAAAAATATGGTCGATCGCCCGGTAAAATCAGAAGCGGATTTTCTAATGCAACAATCTAGACTTAATCACTACAGTCAGGAGGACAAATGGACTTTATAACCGATCTTTTCAGTGGTCTGGGTGGTGTAGACTACCAACTCATTGTTCAGGTAGCTTTACTCGCAGCCGTCGTGCTTTCTGGCCCGATCGTGATTTTTCTCTTGGCAGCTAAAGGCGGCGACCTGTAATTATAGCACGCTAGGCGGCGATCGAGAGTTGGGAGTTTTGAGTTTTAAATGATGCAAAATTCACAACGCTCGATCGCCAATTTTCGCTGCTGCACCGGCTTTGTTATCAAATACCTAGGGCGTGTTTAGCAGTTTGAATCAAATTCTCAAAAAAAGGTAGAGATACATCAACTTCTCTAGCATCTTTGCGGGAGTTACCTAACAAACCGATGTTTTGTCCGGGTGCAACAGCCAGAACTTGCCCTTGAGAGTTGCGAATTCTCAATTCCTCGATCGATCCTGCAGGAGACAGACTGCAAGAATAAGTGCGATCGCAATAATCAAACTCAACTTTTCCGAACCTCGGTGGCCTGGAAGTAGCAGCATTTGCCGGTAGCCGAACGCCCAACAATTCTAACTCAACCGATGTCTTGCCATTAAAACTATTTTCTCGCAATCGGTAAGCAATATCAACCCGCCGAGGCAAAGGAAAATATTCGCCCCAACGCCAAGCAATCGCCTTCACACTAGCCGATACATTTCCATCTTGAGTTGCAGTTAGTTTAACGTGACCTCCTTTACCAACAATTTTCTGTTCAGTTATGCAAACATTAGGCGTCCAAAATACAGGAGCCTTATTTTCAATTCCGCAAGGTTCCAGAGCATCAATTTGTCTGTAAAGATCCAGATTAATCTCTGCTAAATCTGCCTGCACGTCAACTGAAACCAGCGGTTTTAGGTGTTCGGGTTGCAAACATTGATTGGCAAAAATTGACAGTTGATTGCGGAATTGTTCGAGATTCTTAGCCGGCATAGAAAAACCGCCTGCAGCTTTGTGTCCGCCAAATTTAGTTAATAAATCCGCGCAAAAATTCAGCCCGTCAAATACATTAAACTCAGGAATTCCCCTCGCCGAACCCCTGATAATTTTATGGGCAACCGCCCCTACAGCCTCGTTTTCGCCAGCCTCATCCTCAAAAGTACCAATAAACACAGGTACGCCGTAGCGTTCCACTAACCGAGAAGCCACAATCCCGATCACCCCGTGGTGCCAACCCGGTTGCACGACCACTAAAACTCGTTCTTGCTGCAAGTCTATCGCCTTTTCCTCGCACCAAGCAATGGCTTCCTGCTCAATTTCCTGGCACAACTCCTGCCTGCGCTGATTGATTTGTTCGCACTGCATCGCGTTTTTGAGAGCCAATTCGCGATCGTCCGTAGTCAGCAACTCTATCACAATTTGAGGATCGGCCAGCCGCCCCACAGCATTAATCCGGGGCCCCAGCCTAAAACCAATATCTTCAGGTTTTAACGTATTGCTAGCTTGGCTTTTTGAATTCAGAAGAGGTAAACTTTCCGCACTTCCCGGCTGCACTCCCGCCACCTGAATCAAAGCCTGAATACCCGCCAATTGCGAGTGAGGCAACAGCCGCAAACCCCGCTTCACCCAGCGCCGATTAACTCCTGTCAAAGGTGCTAAATCCGCAATAGTTCCTAAAGTAAATAACTCCAGCAAGGGATTCACCAACCCCCCAACTTTTTTCATATCCTGAGCCAAAGTAATAGCCAAAACATAAGCAACGCCTACGCCAGCCAAACCGCGATAGGGCGAAGATTCTGCAATTAGTTTAGGGTTGAGAATAGCATCGGCCGGCGGCAGTTTTGGCGGCAAATCGTGGTGGTCTGTAATAATAACTTTGACACCGAGTTCTCGGGCTCTGGCAACGGGGCCGTAGGCTGCAATTCCGTTGTCAACAGTGAGAATGAGAGCGACACCTTCGGAGTGAAATTCTTCTACAATGCGATCGTTAATCCCATAACCTTCTCGCATCCGGCTGGGAATAGCATAATCCACATTCGCCCCTAGCAGCCTCAGAGCGCGTAACAACAAAGCCGTACTCGTCATCCCGTCAGCATCGTAGTCGCCGCAAATCGCAATTTTTTGCCCTCCCGAAATTGCTTCCCGCAACAATTTGACACTCGCAGCCAAATCGGGAAACTCATCGGTTGGCGCGGGCAAAACCAGAGATTCCGGTTCGATAAACCCTTGCACTTCTTTCAGAGAATCGATGCCCCGGTTAATCAGTACCTGTGCCAGCAAGGGCGACAAACCAATTTCGGCGGCAAACTGTTCGGCTTGCTGTGTTTGAGGCGAATAAATTTGCCACCGTTGGTTTGGCAATCGGTGAAAATGCGGAGGCACAGATGTCGGTATCTCTTGCACGGAAGCGGAGGTTTAAATATACATAGTTAATCTTACCGAATTAAGTCACTGCGTCAATCAATTGTAGATTTTAGATTTTAAATTGAGCTTAAAGATGAGTTTTTTGGGTAAAATCCAAAGGTTGTTTGTAGGAAAGCTTTTTTCCGAAGCTCTCACCGCACGCAAATACTGATACCAGCGCCCGATAGGAGTCGTGGAGAGCAAAAAAATTTAGAGCAAAGTTCACACCCCCCAGATTTATCTGTGGAGTCAATCTAAAATCTCGAATCTCAAATCGACTGGCGGGAGCCGAAGAACTAAGTTTACCAGGCATTTGCGCCGCCCGTGCTAGGGCGGGGCTAATTTAATTTAATGAGGAGACTTGCATGAGTGGCGATCGACCACGTTGGTTTAAAATTGCATTACAGGTTCGGGGGTCTGTCATTCCCTCAATTTTGCCCCGCGTTTTGCTGTGCGGTGGCTTTGGAGTTTTTATTTCCCTGCTACACTTTGTTAAGTGGCCAGTTTCCTTACCAATTTTGTCGAGTATTGTACCGAGTATTGTCCTGGGTTTACTGTTAGTTTTTCGGACAAATACAGCCTACGAAAGATTTTGGGAAGGTCGAAAAATGTGGGGAACTTTAGTCAACAACGTCCGCAATCTGGCGCGCCAAATATGGGTAGCAATTGAGGAAAAAGACCCGCAGGATATAGAAGTAAAAAAGTCAGCCCTGCGCCTGTTACCGGCCTTTGCAGTGGCGATGAAACTGCACTTGCGGCAACAACCAGTCAATCCAGAGTTGGAGCCGTTAATGTCCCCAGCGCAGTACCACAAGCTCAAATCAATGAACAATCCGCCCCTAGAAATTGCTTTTTGGATTGAGGATTATATGCACGAGCAGTATGAGCGCAATTGCCTCGATGTCTATCAGTTAACAGGTATGAATCAATTGCTCAACTCTATGATTGATGTATTAGGCGGCTGCGAGCGGATTTTGAAGACGCCTATCCCTTTGGCTTACGCGATTCACTTGAAACAACTATTGTTGCTTTACTGTTTAGCACTGCCCTTTCAAATGGTGAAGGATTTGGGTTGGGGAACCGGCCCTGTTGTGGCTTTAATTAGTTTTACTTTGTTCGGCATTGAAGAAATCGGCATTGAAATAGAAAATCCCTTCGGACACGATGCTAATGATTTGCCTTTGGATAATATTTGTGCTGCCATGCAGCGCAATATCGACGATTTAATTTCTTTATCTCCTAGCGTTCACGAACACGTAAAAGATAAGTAGAGTCATTCGATTTTAGATTTTAGATTTTAGATTTTAGATTGGTATCTAACATCTAAAATCTAAAAGGTTCGGATTAATTTTTAACAATAAACCCTATTAACCCAGCCAAGACTAACAATACAGGTGTCAGCCAATCTCCCTACCGCACGTACAAAGTCATACCCTTTTAGATTTTAGATTTTAGATTTTAGAGCGTATCTAAAATCTAAAAGGGTATAACTTATTAGATTTTAGATTTTAGATTTTAGAGGGGTATCGAAAATCGAAAATGGTATAACCTACTGATTAATTTTTAACAATCAACCCTATTAACCCAGCCAAGACTAACAATACAGGTGTCAGCCAATCTCCCCACCGCACGTACAAAGTTCGAGTTTGTCGCCGATAAATAGTAGCATCTCGGACTTCATAGGTATTAATTATCGACTTCCAAACCGTCTCGCCGCGAGGATTGACAAAAGCAGAATAACCAGTATTAGTTGCGATAGCTGCCCATCTATCCGTCTCAATTGCCCGCATCACATCTAAAGCGTGATGTTGCTCCAACATCGGCGGTTTGTAATGGGCATTGTTGGAAGCCGTGATCATAAATTCGCCTCCATTCGCCGCCTGATATCGGAAGATTTCAGCAAAGGCAGAATCGTAACAAATTCCGACAATGGCGCGACCAAACGGCGTATCAAACAATTGTTTAGAATTGCCGGGTACTAAATGAGCATCTAAGGGAGAAAGCCGATTAATAATCCCGCCTAAGATTTCGTAAAAAGGGATATATTCGCCTAATGGCACTAGCTTTAGTTTATCGTAGCGGCCGACAATTTCTCCAGTGCGATCGATCGCCAATAAGCTGTTAGTGATACTATTCTCTTGCTGCCCGAATCCTCCAACCCAAGCCACCACACCGCGTTCGAGAATAGCTTGGTAAAAGGAAAGAGTAGAACGTTGATACTCGTTTGTCCAGATAAAAGGCAAAGCCGTCTCTGGAATTAATACAGCATCGACTTTCCTGTCGGCTAACTGTTTGTATCCACTGGTGTAACCTTCCAAAGCGCGCCGCCAGCCCCCTGAATCAAACTTAATCTCGTTCGGAATATTTCCTTGAATAATGCCAATCTTTAAAGCGGTTGCAGCTTCTTGATTCAAAGGACGGTTGTATAAACTCCATCCTGCAATATGCAAAACTAAACACAAACTCGCAGGCAAAATATAAGGAATCCAATTCTGACTTCTGACTTCTGACTTCTGACTTCTTCCTTCAATAAAAGCTTCGGCGATTAAGCCATTTACTGCTACAATAGCGGCTGTTACTGCGCTGGGCCCGGAGAGTTGACCGAGGTGCAATATTGCTAAATTGTGCGGGCTTTGCGTATATGATAGGGATGTCCACCACAGCGAACCTGTACTCCAAATACTTTCTAAGGCACACCACAAAGCTGTGCCAATTAAAACGCGAATCACAGGCAAGATGCCTGTGCCACTAATTTTTTGGGAAATCACACGCAAGATGCCTGTGCCACTAATTTCTTGGGAAATCACAGGCAAGATGCCTGTGCCACTAATTTTGGAAATTGCGATCGCAAATAGCCACGCCCAAACTGTGACTAAGGCGGCTCCCCAGAGGGTAATGAATGCCCAGCAAAAAAGTGCGATCGCCAAACTCGGCCACCAAGGAACTCCCAACCAAGTCATCGGGTGAATTCCCATAATCCAAGATAAAGCTAATCCGTGATAGCCAATTCCCCAGAGTAAAGGAAGAAGGAAGAATGAAGCAGGAAGAAGGAAGAATTTTTGTTGTTTTACTTCTTGAAGAGGCCTTTCATAACTAACAACGAAAATCCACAGCGGAGCTAATGCTACCCAAGCCAATAGCCAAGCATTTACTGGTGCGGTTGTCAATGCCATCAAAATGCCGCTAAAAAATGCGATCGCCCAGGCTAATGTTTTGGATTTATGAACCAGAAGTTTTTCAAATTTGTGCCTGTTAAATATCGCCACTTTGATGATTGCCAAAAATAATAATTCTTAATCAATATATCAGATCGATCGGGAAGTTCGGCAAGGCGCAGTTTATGGGATTTAACGGATTTAACCAATTTAACAGAAAAAAATCTCTCAAATTCTACTTGCCAAAACAAAAAGCGCCCCTATTTCTAGGAGCGCTTTTTGTTAATCAAAAGCTAAACTTAGCCGTTGATGGAAGGAGCAACCATTGCTACGGGAGTTGTTTCGCCAGCAGCCAAATCGAGGGGGAAGTTGTGAGCGTTGCGCTCGTGCATTACTTCCATACCCAAGTTAGCGCGGTTGATGACATCAGCCCAAGTGTTGATCACGCGACCTTGCGAGTCGATAACCGATTGGTTGAAGTTGAAACCGTTCAAGTTAAACGCCATCGTGGAAATACCCAAAGAGGTAAACCAGATACCGACAACTGGCCATGCACCTAACAAGAAGTGCAAAGAACGGCTGTTGTTAAAGCTCGCGTATTGGAAGATTAACCGACCGAAGTAGCCGTGGGCTGCCACGATGTTGTAGGTTTCTTCTTCTTGACCGAATTTGTAACCGTAGTTCAAAGATTCAGTTTCGGTTGTTTCACGAACCAAAGAAGATGTTACCAAAGAACCGTGCATGGCGGAGAACAGAGCACCGCCGAAGACACCAGCAACTCCCAACATATGGAAGGGGTGCATCAGGATGTTGTGCTCGGCTTGGAACACGATCATGAAGTTGAATGTGCCGGAGATACCCAAGGGCATACCGTCAGAAAAGCTGCCTTGTCCGATCGGGTAAATCAAGAATACTGCGGTGGCTGCTGCCACTGGTGCAGAGTAAGCGACGCAGATCCAAGGACGCATACCTAAGCGGTAGGACAGTTCCCATTCACGACCCATGTAGCAGAAAACGCCAATGAGGAAGTGAAATACTACCAATTGGTAGGGGCCGCCGTTGTACAACCACTCATCGAGGGAAGCTGCTTCCCAGATGGGATAGAAGTGAAGCCCGATCGCATTCGATGAAGGAACAACAGCACCAGTAATGATGTTGTTGCCGTACATTAAGGAACCAGCAACTGGTTCGCGGATGCCGTCGATGTCCACAGGAGGAGCAGCGATAAAGGCGATGATGTAGCAGATGGTGGCGCTGAGCAAGGTGGGAATCATCAAGACGCCGAACCAACCCACATAAATGCGGTTTTCGGTGCTAGTTACCCACTCGCAGAACCGTTCCCAAACGTTGCCGCTTTCGCGACGCTGTACGGTTGTTGTCATTTGGTTTATGATGGCTTAATTGAATTTTCAAGGTTCGTTGTGGGGATGCCCCACGCTTATATTAGTAACACCATTCACTCTAGTTTGCCAAGGGATTACTGCTAACAATTTAAACATTTTACAAACTTTTACAATAACTTGATATTTCGTAAATATTTGTAGTTTTTCACAAAGTAAAATTACACATTCAACGGGTTACATACAGCGGCCACAAGAACAGAATCTATTGCCTGTAGCTGGGTTCAGCAGTTCAAACACATTATTTTTGTTCAGGTCGATTCTCTTTCTACTTAAATATTTCTTAATTAGGTCGTGAAGAGATGATTTTTAATATTTGTTAACATATAACTGGTGGCTTCTGCGAGGGGAAACTTTTATCGGGAGAATACTGAAAAGCTGGTTTTTAGTGCGATCGGGCTGCATTCTCAATAAGAGCCAATCCACCGATTTATTGACGAAAAAAGAAACCCGGTTTCTGAGGTGCTTGGCAATAGAAATCAACCGGGTTTCTGAGGATGAGTCCGCAAGTTCTGCGTAAAAATTAGCCTTTAACCTGGGGGCCACTTCATCTGGCGACCGCCGAGAATGTGAAGGTGCAGGTGGTCTACAGTTTGGCCGCCGTCGCTGCCGCTATTAATGACGACGCGATAACCGTTGCTAAGTCCGAGTTGTTCTGCTACCCGCTTGACAGTCAGCAGCAAGTGTCCCATGAGAGCATGATCTTCCGACTCGGCATCGGCTAATTTGGCAATAGGCTGTTTGGGAATGACGAGGATGTGGACGGGCGCTTGCGGATGGATATCTCTGAACGCGAGGGCCAAGTCGTCTTCATAAACGATGTCTGCCGGAATCTCTTTGCGGATGATTTTGCTGAAAAGCGTTTCTTGAGTTGTCATGAGTGTTAACGAAGGAAGAAGGAAGAAGGAAGAGGGAAGAAGGCGGAAGTGGGAAGGGGGAAGGGAAAGAGGTTCGAGGGAATACCCAGCAGGAGAGAAGGAAGAGGAGAAAAAGAAGAGGCAAGGAAAAGTTTTTCTTGCCTCTTCCGATATTCATTAGTCATTGTTAATCATAATAGATGATGAATCAAGGACAGGCAAATTAAGGATAAAGAAAAATGCTTGCTAGGGTTTGGAGTGCATCGATCGTTGGAATTGACGCGGTAAAGGTTGGTGTTGAGGCTGATGTGTCAGGGGGGCTACCGAAAATTGTGGTTGTGGGATTGCCCGATTCTGCTGTGCAAGAAGCTAAAGAAAGGGTTAAGGCTACGCTAAAAAATTCGGGATATGCTTTTCCGATGCGGAGTATTGTGATTAATTTGACTCCGGCAGATTTGCGGAAGGAAGGGCCGAGTTTTGATTTGCCGATCGCCATTGGCATTTTAGCAGCATCGGAACAAGTCAGCGGTCAACTTTTGGGAGATTATTTGTTTTTAGGGGAACTTTCTTTAGATGGAAGTTTGCGGGCTGTGGCTGGGGTTTTGCCGATCGCCGCTGCTGCTGCCAAAATGGGTATTTCCGGGTTGGTTGTACCGGCTGGTAACGCGCAAGAAGCGGCTTTGGTGCAAGGAATATCTGTTTATGGTTTTGAGAATATTTTTGCAGTTACTGATTTTTTGAATAATCCTGAAGTTTATTCACCTGTAGAAGTAAACGGTAGAGAAGAGTTAGCAAAAACGCGGTTTTCTGGTCTAGATTTAAAGGATGTAAAGGGGCAAATTCACGCGCGGCGGGCTTTGGAAATTGCGGCGGCGGGGGGACACAATTTAATTTTTGTGGGGCCGCCAGGGAGCGGTAAGACGATGTTGGCGAGGCGTTTGCCGGGTATTTTGCCGCCGCTGACTTTTGATGAAGCTTTGGATGTGACTCAAATTCATTCGGTGGCCGGGTTGTTGAAGGATAAGGGAAGCTTGGTGGGCGATCGGCCTTTTCGCAGTCCTCACCATTCGGCATCTGGGCCTTCTTTGGTAGGTGGCGGCAGTTTTCCGCGTCCGGGTGAAATTTCTTTAGCACATCGCGGCATACTTTTTCTGGATGAATTAACTGAGTTTAAAAGAGATGTTTTGGAGTTTTTGCGACAACCGCTGGAAGATGGTTATGTGACGATTTCTCGAACTAGACAATCGGTGATGTTTCCGGCGCAATTCACTTTAGTTGCAAGTACGAATCCTTGCGCTTGCGGTTATTACGGCGATTCGATTCAACAGTGTACTTGTTCGCCGCAAAAGAGGGAGCAATATTGGGCAAAACTTTCGGGGCCTTTGATGGATCGGATTGATTTGCAAGTGGCAGTTAATCGTTTGAAACCCGAGGAAATTACGCGACAGCCGACGGGGGAGGAGTCGGAACCGGTGCGGGTGAGGGTGCAGCGGGCGCGAGAGCTCGCAACTCGCCGTTTTCAGTCGGAATCTAGTTTGCGCTGTAATGCGGAGATGCAAAGCAGCCACATTAACAAATGGTGTCAGTTGGATGAGGCTTCTCGGAATTTATTGGAGATGGCGATTCGGAAGTTGGGGCTGTCGGCGAGGGCTAGCGATCGCATTTTGAAGGTTGCTAGAACTATTGCTGATTTGTCGGGGGATGAAAGCTTGAAAACGAATCATGTGGGGGAGGCGGTTCAGTATCGGACGATCGATCGAATGCAGTAAGTCAGCAACGGCTCAAAAGACACAATACCCCGATCCGCGACTTCTTAAAGAAGTTGGAACTCTAACAGTTGATTCGGCGATTTAAATCGCTTCTAAACCTACGAAGTCCCAGCAGAGGGGGACTAAGGGATTAAGGGGGTATTTAAGCTGGATTGATGTTGTCCAATTAATTATTTAATTGAGCCAGTTAAACGCCCCGATTTTCCCATGTTTATTGTCTGATTTTGTGCTGCATGGTGTCAGGATCACTTGTGAAAGTTGCGTAGGTTCTGTTAGTGTTAGATTGGGGGAGGCGACAGCAAACCAAGGCAGCAGTTAAAGTGGCGATCGCGGAAGCTTTAGATCGATTTCCCGAAAGCTAATCAACAGAAGTGTATCAGCCCAAATGTCAAGAGGTTTATCAGCACGTCTACCAATCTTATTCTGAGGCCGGACGCAGTATTTATACCACAGCAGCTTGAAGCTGGTGTCAATGCCACTCACCCACAGCTTTTGTCAAAAATTCCTCATAATTTCATCAAAAATTTATTAATTTTTTACCCACTTTTTGTCATCTTTACTGTAATTTATGATACCGATCGCCCAAGTTGCCCGAGTCTCCACAACGGCCGAATTGTTAATATTTAATTTCTCGCTCTCGCTCTCCCTCCCTCTCCCTCCCTCTTGCTCTCTCTTTCTCTTTCCCAGGCCCCCTCTCGCTGTTTGACCTTAAAATTTAAAATTTTTGAGTGACAAATCATGGCACGATGGCAGCGCGTTTTGATACCATGCAATCAAGCGCAAGACAATCAGGGAATGCACTGGAGGTGTGTAAATGGAGCTTTTCGCAGAACAAAAACGGTGCTTGGATTGCTTGGTAAGCTCGATCGAGCAATTGGGAGGTCGAGTAGACATTCCAAAGCTAGAGCAGATAGCTGAGCTAATCATTCAAACGATGAGAGGGCCTTGGCGGTACTTTCACACGTCGGAACACATTTTTGAGGTCGGGGGGTCAGTCGATCCGATCGAGGTGCTGGCTGCGCTGTTTCACGACCTCGTGTACGTGCAAGTCGATCAGGGCGTTAGTTTCAATATTAGCAGCGCCCTTTGTCCTTTTGTCAAAGAGGTGCGATCGCAGTTAGTTATTAGAGATGAAACCGAACTGCCCGACGATGCCATGTATCAGCTAGTGGCCTCAGTATTTGGGTTTATTCCCGGCAAGACTCTCTCTCCGTTTGCCGGCCAAAACGAATTTTTGAGTGCCGTTATTGCTGCCAAATCTTTGGAGCCTTTTTTGCCAGCTAGTACGATCGCCGAAATCGCCGCTTGCATCGAAGCTACTATTCCTTTTCGTCCGGTTGCGCCCAGCGGTTTGAGCGCGATCGAACTTTTGCACCAGCGTTTGGTAAGTATAAATCGCGATTTTAGCATGGGATGGAGCCATGCAGAAATTGTAGAAATTGTCAAGCGTGCTGTCAGGTTAGCAAATAGAGATGTCGAGAATTTTGCATCTCCAAATTCCTCTAATTTCTTAGACAATACCTGGAATTTGATGCCAGAAACCAACCACGAATTGACCAATGTTAATTCCTATACTGTTGCCGGATATCGCAGGTCTCTGCAAAAAATGGAAGGATTTTTGAACTTCCTCAAACCAGAACTGGTTTTCCAGCAGTTTATGCAAGAGCCGGACGATAAAACCTACGCTAACCTGATTGCCAGAACTCGCAAAAATATCGAAGTTGCTAAACTTTATCTGGGGGTAAAGCTAATTACTATCGCTATTTTAGAAGCTCTTTCCTACCGTTTGGGGCGCGATATTCCGCTTTCAACTATGATGGGAGAATTGCGTACACCAGGATTTAAAACCTCGGTTTTGGAGGATTACTTGCCCAACAGACAGAGCGCCTACCCCTTAGACAGTCAGTTGCAAAGAGAAGTGTTAGACCTGCTAGAAATAGGACGCAATCAAGAATCGCGCTATGATATTAAAAACTCCCCAGTTTCTACGTTTATTATCAAATCTATCGGCTTTGCTGAAACAGAAAACTTTTTGAAGAAAGCTCAAGAGTTTTTTGCCGGTCATATTTCTTCGGAAGAGTTTCTCTCTTACTGCGCTCCCGATGTTATTGAGACCATCTCCTCTGGCGTGATGAAACTATTTGAGAGCAGGAAGAAGGCTTTAGGGAAAGTTAAATTAGTTCACCAAACTGTTTCTTAGGATAGGTTGGCACAATCTTAAAACGTTTTCCATTGCAGAAACCCACTTTTTTGAGTTCAGCCACAATGTCCGGTTAGTCTGAGATGTTGCACCATTCTCGCTCGCACAGGCTTTCGGGCCTGTTCCACAAACAATGAGTTTTCGGGTGGGGAGTAGGGGTTGGGCAGGAGATCCCGCCCAAAAAAAGATTATTGAGAATGGTGCAATATTTCAGTTTAAACCATAAAAAAAGTCCTCTTTAAAGCATCCTACGGGCGTCGCACGCCCGTTATGAAGAAAAGAAACAGTTTCGATCGCCCAAAAGTTGCTCGCGATCGGATATATTATCCCTGTGTCCCAAGAGTCAGACCGACAAGTCAATGGTGCTTATGTGAGCCTGATGAGAGAGCATGGTCGTGGGCATGATGATTATGACATTGGTGAAGGGTAGTTTTACCCTATCCCGTTGAGGAGAATATAACATCACATCCGCCCACCGCTCGAGACACCTTCTAATTCGCTCGCGAAAAGGAGTCATCTAATGATCCGACACAAGACAAACAAACCTGTTACGGGTGAAATGTCAAATTTTACACAGCTCAACCCAAATGCCGCAGCGATAGATATTGGCTCTGCTGAACATTGGGTTTGCGTTCTACCCGCTCGAACGCCACAAAATGTAAGTAAATTTAGCTGTTTTACCCGTGACTTAATCGAGATGGCTTCCTGGTTAGAGGAATGTCGAGTAGACACGATGGCGAGGGAATCTACAGGAGTCTATTGGATAAGTGCATTTCAAATTCTCGAAGAAAGGGGTATCGAAGTCAAATTGGTGAATGCCCATCACGTCAAAACCGTACCGGGTCGAAAAACCGATTTTTTGGATTGTCAATGGTTGCAACAGCTACATACTTACGGTTTATTGTCCGGTTCCTTTCGCCCTGATGACCAAATTTGTGTTCTACGTAGTTACATTCGCCATCGCGATAACTTAATTAAAAGCGGTAGCACCCACCTACTGCGGATGCAGAAAGCATTAACTCAAATGAATCTGCAACTAAATAAAGTCATCAGTGACATCACAGGAGTTACAGGGATGGCAATTATCCGCGCCATTGTAGCTGGAGAAAGGAACCCTCAAGTCTTAGCTGGCTTGAAAAATTCTCGGATTAAAAGTAGTACCGCCGATATTGCTAAAGCCAAGACTTGCGACTATCGAG